>JAQYWG010000009.1 GCA_030145085.1 Thermodesulfobacteriota bacterium | reverse complement strand
GGCATGATGCGTGTCCAAGGCATCGGTCCCAATATGGCCCTCACGAAAAATGGTCCTCCTACCTGACCTCCAGGAAAGATCTTTACAATCTCCACCCCTAGAGCTTCTGCCTCTGAAATCTCTGAAGCCGAACCACATCCAGGAGAATAGTTTATTTTCCTTCGGTTGCATACTTTCGCCACATCTGTATTGAGTACAGGGCCTACTACGAAATTGGCCCCACTGTTGATGAAAAGCGAGGCAGTTGATGGATCCAGGATTGAACCGACACCAAGTATCACCTCGGGGCGTTTTTCTTTAAAATAGCCAACCAATTCGCTGAAGATCTGATAGGCACAATCCTCCCGGTTCGTAAATTCAATTACCCGGGCCCCACCATCGGCACAAGCGTTGACGATTTTTTTTGCTATTTTAGAGTCACCGTGGTAAAAGACTGGTACGAGACCGAGCTCATACATAGCATTTATAACTTCTACACGGGTAAATTTTGCCATCTTTCTCCTCAATTATTCGGTTAAAAAAGGATTTTTTCCTTTAGGAAGCCAAATTCTGATTTTCAATTTGCATTTGGCTGTATCTAACTTGTGGCCTTCCTCCTCACCTGACACAGGCTTTACAAGAATTTATGGAATGGATCTGAACAGTCTGGCCAGTCAAAACTTTTCGCAAGCTCTGCCAAAATCCAGTTTGTGATAAGGATAATACTGTCTTTCTACTCAGTCAAAGGCCTAGTGAAAAGGCAAGCTCGGTGAAGGCGAGTCCAGATGCCATACCCGGCCCATGGTCTCCCTTTCTCCATGCTCCTTACCAGAAACTCATGGGCATAAAACTTGACAATGATATTCACAAATTGATAAGGGAATATTAGCAGCTAAGTGGTAAATGCCACAACAATGGATTGTGAATTTCGCCCCTGATATACATCAGGTGTTCTTTCCAAGGGGTTTTCGACTCGAAGATTATTCCTTTTCTCGGTTTGCGTTCGAATCGGCATATGATAATATTAGTCAGGAAGGGCAAGACGAAACTGATTCGAAGCAGGAGATTACAATGAGGAATCCGGATTCTAGTACATTTTTAAACGAACTTTTTGATCTTAAGGGAAAGGTAGCCGTGGTTATCGGTGGCACCGGTGTGCTCTGCGGGGCCATGGCGTGGGGGCTCTGGCGAGCGGGGTGCCGGGTTGTTTTGGTCGGGCGCAATCCGGGAAAAGCCGAATCGCACTTTCAGCGGTGGGGAAGTCCTCCTGATGAGGCACGTTTTTTCGAGGCTGACGTGACTCGGCGAGATCAAGTTGTAACAATTATTCCCGCCGTGATGGATTGGTTCGGCCGTATCGATATTTGGATCAATGGGGCAGCCATAAATCCCCCCGTCCCCTATTTTGACATCACCAATGAACAGTTCGATAATATTCTAGATACAAATCTTAAAACGGTTCATATGGCCTGCCAGATTATCGGTAAACACTGGATTGATAACGGACAAAAGGGATGTATCATCAACATGTCCTCCATGGCGGCGGTTCGCCCTTTAAGCCGAGTATTTGTGTACAGCCTCACCAAAGCCGCTCTTTTAAACCTGACCCAAAACTTGGCCCGAGAATGGGCCATCCATGGAATTCGGGTCAACGCCCTCTGTCCCGGTTTCTTTCCGGCTGAACAGAACCGAAGGGTTCTGGACAAATCAAGGGTAAAGGCCATTATGGACCACACTCCCATGAGGCGATTCGGGGATGTGGAGGAATTAATTGGTGCGACCCTCTTGCTCGCCTCTGAGAAAGCAGGCAGCTTTGTCACAGGGTCCAACCTCGTTGTAGATGGCGGCTTCTCCGTTACTTCCATTTAGATCCGATTGGAGGGCAAGATGCGTGTCTTGATCACGACGACGTCATTCATGGATACCCCCGGGGCTCATCATGATCTCCTCAAAGAGCAGGGATATGAGAGTGTCACAGCCAGGGGACCCTTGAATGAGGAGCAGATGATCAATCTGTTGGGAGATGTAGATGGCGTAATCTGTGGGGATGATGCCATTACCCGAAGGGTGATCGAAAAGGCCTTGCCGAGGCTGAAGGTTGTGAGCAAATACGGGATCGGCCTGGATCGGATCGATCTTGAGGCTGCGCGACAAAGGGGTGTACCCGTAACCTATACCCCGGGCGTTAACGAGGTCACGGTAGCCGAGCATGTCTTTGGATTGATGATCTCTCTGGCAAGAAACATCCCTCAGGAAAACCAATGGGTGAGAGAGGGGCAGTGGAAACGAATCACGGGGCACGAATTGTGGGGGAAAACCATAGGAATCATTGGAATGGGGCGGATCGGCAAACAGGTGGCGAGAAGGGCGCTCGCCTTTGAGATGAAGGTACTGGGATGTGATCCGATTTGGGATGATCCCTTTTGTCAACAGTATTCCGTGGGGAGATGCCTGTTGTCTGAGGAAATCCTTCAGCAGGCCGATATCGTCACACTGCATATGAATCTTACCCCTGAGAATCGTTACTTTGTTAATCGTGATCGACTGAGCTTGATGAAACCAACGGCTTACTTGATCAACTGTGCCCGGGGGGGACTGGTCAACACGGCTGATCTCTTGGAGGCCTTGAGAAATGGAGGGATTGCAGGGTATGCAGCCGATGTTCTGGAACCTGAACCCCCTGATCCTCATGATCCTCTGATTACAAGCGGTTTGGAAAACGTCATCCTGACCCCACACATCGGCTCCAGAACATACGAGAGTGTAGTTCGGCAGGCAACCATGGCCGTCAAGAACCTTGTCGCCGTTTTGAGTGGTGATAGGCCATTAGCTCAAGCAAATTAGGAGATTAGAATGCAAAAGCGAGAAATTGGTTTAATAGGATTGGCCGTGATGGGGGAGAATCTCGTTCTCAATATAGAGAGTAAAGGATATTCGGCTTCCGTCTATAACAGGACTACGGACAAGGTGAAAAGATTTTTGGAAGGGAGGGCCTTAGGGAAAAATATCCTTGGGACTCACTCTATCAAAGAGTTGATCGATTCCCTGACCTCCCCGAAGCGGGTTATTCTTATGATTAAGGCAGGCCCTGCGGTGGATGAGCTGATTGATCAGATAAAACCCTATTTATCAAAGGGAGACATTCTCATTGACGGCGGAAACTCGTTTTTCAGAGATACAGAGCGACGGTACGAAGCCTTGGTGCGGGAAGGTATCCAGTACATGGGGACCGGGATCAGCGGGGGAGAAGAGGGGGCCTTGAAGGGGCCCAGCATTATGCCGGGTGGGCCCAAAGAAGCCTATGATCGTTTGGCACCTGTGTTGACCAGGATCGCTGCCCAGGTGGATGACGGACCATGCTGCACGTATATCGGCCCCTCAGGGGCCGGCCATTTTGTGAAGATGGTACACAATGGGATTGAGTACGGTGACATGCAGCTCATCGGTGAGGCGTACGATATCTTGAGAAGTGTCCTGGGTTTCGAAGCGGCGGAACTGGCCGATATTTTCGCCCGTTGGAACGAAGGGATACTCAATTCTTTCCTCATTGAGATTACGGCGAAAATCTTCACGAAAATCGACGAAGAAACAGGGAAACCCTTGGTGGACATGATTCTAGACAAGGCTGGCCAGAAGGGTACGGGGAAATGGACTTCCCAGACGGCTTTTGATCTGGGTGTGGCCATTCCAACCATCAACGCGGCCGTTGAGGCGAGGATTTTGTCAGCGTACAAGGCAGAACGACAGGCGGCAGGCAAAACCCTTGGGACCCCACAAAAGCCCTTCGACGGCAAGAAAGAGCATTTGGTCGATGCTGTCCATGATGCCCTGTACGCCAGTAAGATTTGCAGTTACGCCCAGGGAACGGCCATGATGAAAATCGCTTCGGAAGAATATGGTTGGAACCTCGACCTGGCTGAAATCAGCAGGATTTGGAAGGGTGGGTGTATTATCAGGGCGCGGTTCTTAGATCTCATTAAGGAGGCTTATCGCCAGCGACCGGATCTTCCAAACCTGCTCCTTCACCCGGAATTCAGTGCCTGGATGTTGAAAGCGCAGGATTCCTGGAGGATGGTCATTCAGACGGCGAACGAGCTCGGGATACCCTGTCTTGCTTTGAGCGCTTCTCTCAGCTATTTCGATAGCTATCGGCGGGATCGGCTACCACAAAATCTCACCCAGGCCCAGAGGGATTTCTTCGGTGCTCATACCTATGAGAGGGTAGATCAGGAAGGTATATTCCACACGGAGTGGAGCGAGCACTGAGAGCGGTTTAATAAAGGGAGAGCCATGAAAGAATCATACCTGATTCCCGCGGAGAAGTTGAGAACCTTCGGCGAAGAAGTATTTCAAAAAGCCGGCGTACCCAAGGAGGATGCAAAAACGGTTGCTGAAATCCTTGTGGAGGCCAATCTCAGAGGGGTAGATACTCATGGTATCTATCTCGCCAATCTCTATGTACGCCGATTGCAGAAGGGTTTGATCAATCCAACCCCCCGATTTCGCTTCAAACAAAAGAGAGCAGGGGTGGGGATTTTGGATGCGGATTTCTCTTTGGGGCAGCTGTCTACCCTTGAGGCCGCTCGCAAAGCTGTAGAGATGGCTCAGGACGCCGGTATCGGTATTGTAGCGGTGAAAAATTCAAATCACTTTGGAGCTGCCGCCTATTATGCGGAGTACTGTGCGAGACGAGACTGTATGGGTCTGGTGATGTCCGATGGGGAATGTGACGTTATTCCCTTTGGGGGACGGGAGAAGTTCCTCGGTACCAATCCTCTCTGTTGCTGTATTCCCGCTGGAACCTATCCGTGGTTTTGCATGGATATGGCCACCAGCGAAGTGGCCTTCGGGAAGATCCGCGCGGCGGCCGAGGCCGGAAAAGCAATCCCACCCAATTGGGCAGTCGATCGGAATGGGAAGCCTGTTACCGATCCCACCCGAGCGTATGCCGCTGTCCCGATGAGTGGGGTCAAGGGATATGCTGTTAGTCTGATTATTGAAATTCTTTCCAGCCGCCTGACCGGAATGCCCTATGGTGCCCACATCGTTCGGAAGTTCGATGACTGGGAGAATAGAGCCTTCATGGGTCATTATGTCCAGGCTATTGATATTGCGGCTTTCTGCCCGGTGGACGAATTTAAGAAACGGATGGATGAGCTCTTTGCCGACCTGAAGAACCAACCGAGGGCACCTGGGGTTGAGGAAATACTGATACCGGGGGAACCTGAGTGGCGGACCAAGAGCCGAAGGGAGGAGGAGGGGTGCCCGATCGGGGAGGAAGATGTAAACCTCCTTCGTCAGCTGGGTGAGGAGTTCGGGGTTCCATTTTCCGTTTGAAATGCACCGCTTTAAAGAAATGAAAAAGGAGGAGATTCTGCCATGACCTTTTCGATTCGCGATCAATCATCCTGTCAGTTTGACATGGTGAGCCTCGGAGAATGTATGATTCGTCTGAGCCCGCCCGGCCATGGGCGCTTGGAATTTGCTCGGCACCTGGAGGTATGGGTTGGGGGCGGGGAGTACAATGTGTCGTATTCCTTGGCGCGTCTGGGCCTCAGAACCGGATGGGTGGGCAAACTTCCCCAGAACCCCCTCGGGCGGCTCATTTTGAATCATGGGAGAGCTGTCGGAGTTGATATGCAGCATGTGGTTTTAGTTCCCTATGATGGTGTGGGGAAGCAGAATCGATGCGGGCTCAATTTCACGGAGGTCGGAACGGGGTTACGATCCAGTGTCACCATGTATGACCGGGGCCATTCAGCGACCTCTCAGATGAGTCCTGGCGAAATTAACTGGGAAGAGCTTTTTCAAAAAAAGGGGGTTCGTTGGTTCCATTTGGGGGGTATCTTCACCGCCCTCAGCGACAGTACGGCACAGGTGACAGCGGAAGCGATGGAGGCGGCGAAGAAGGCGGGCACCATTGTCTCCTATGATCTCAACTTCCGATCGAAGCTCTGGTCGAGCGAGAAAGCCCAGGAGATTACGAAGCCCCTCGTTCAATACATGGATTTTGTTATCGGAAATGAGGAAGACTTCCAAAAAGTACTGGGTTTTGAGGTGGAGGGGGTAGACGAGAAACTCCTTGATCTCCCCGTGGAAAACTACAAGAAGATGGTCGGCCGGTTGATGGAACACTTTCCACACCTGAAAGGTATCGGTACCACGCTTCGGCAAGTTGTCAGCGGGCTAATCAATCATTGGAGCGCAATTCTCTATTATGATGAAACGTTCTATGAGTCTCAGCGTTACGAGAACCTGGAGATTGAGGATCGGGTAGGGGGAGGGGATGGCTTCTCATCAGGGTTGATCTACGGATTTCTCAACGGTAAGCCACCGGCCGAATGTGTCGAGTTCGGGGCAGCTCACGGGGCCATTCTCCAGAGCACGCGAGGCGATACCAGCATGATTACCTTGGATGAGGTCCTTCATGTCATGGGTGGCGGTACCGCTCGAATAAAAAGATAACGAGAGCAATACGGTGTATTCAGTCGAACAAGTGATTAAAGCCTTTGGAAAACGCGATGCTGCGCCCGTGGAGAGGGAAAAACAAAAACCCCTGGCCCGTTGTCTCGAATCCCTTTTAAAAGGTGGAACGGTATTCCCTTCTTCCCTCTGCAGACTGGCGGATGGTTTACTGGGGATGATGGACCTGGACGGAGATGCAATGCTTTTCGGCGTTTCTGAAACGGACAGGGTTCCCTCGTGGTTGACCCGCTTCCAGGGAGACCTCTCTGATGTCCAGGGACTCCGTGTGCTGATGGCAACAGTAAGCCCGGAGAATGCAGGTGCCTTACGAGAGATTGTGCCCTATACCCGTCCCCAGACGCTCGGGCTCAACCCTGCATTCGGATTTGGGGATCGGATTGGCTTGGCCACTCCCGGGCACGCTATGGCCGTTGCCCGTGCCGAAGGGAGGATTCTGCCGGTTTTCGCCCAGCAGTCAATTCGAGAGATGTCCCGGACGGAGCGGACGGCCAGCCAGGTCCTGGATGACGCCACCTGGGGAGTCTTTCGGGCTGGGTGGACCTTGCCCTTTGGGGCCGATGCGGATCACCTCAAGACGAAATCCGATGTGGACGTTACAGCCCAGGCTGGTTTCGTCTTCTTCACCGTCGATCCCTCCGAATACGTGGATCAACAAGCCAACGATTATGGCCGGGATCAAATTGAAGAGAGGTTTCAGGATCTCATCGATGGTAAGGTTGAGGGAGCATCGGATCTCATCAAGCTCTACCGAGGGAGAACCTTTGAAATCGAGCACGGGGAGGAGAGGTTTCGCGTAATCTTCGATGAGCCTTCTTTGAAGCGTGCCGCGGTCAAATACAGCCAAGCTCTGGCCCACACATACGAAATGGCCAACCATGTGGCAAAATGCATGAGTTCGAGGCCTTTCGAGCTAGAGATTTCCGTTGATGAGACCCCTCAGCCCACCTCACCTCTGGAACACCTTTTCATCGCCCTTGAACTGAAAAGGCATGGTACCTCAATCGTGAGCCTTGCTCCCCGATTCGTCGGTGATTTCGAGAAGGCCATTGATTACAAAGGGAATCTTGTTCTTTTTGATGAGTCGTTGAAACAACACATGGCCATTGCGGAGCAGTTTGGACCATACAAGATCAGCGTTCACAGCGGAAGCGACAAACTCAGCATATATCCGAGCTTTGGACGCATCTGCAAAGGACGTTTTCACGTAAAAACAGCGGGAACCAGCTATCTTGAGGCCCTCCGGGTGGTTTGTCGGGTTGACAAGGAACTTTTCAAATCGATCGTCCAATTCGCCAGGCAGCGCTTCGAAGCGGATCGGGCTAGCTATCATATTTCGACCGGATTGGATCTCGTACCCGAGGCGAGTGACCTCCAAGATGGGGAACTGGAGAAGGTCTATCTGGATCAAGAGCATGGTCGCCAGATTCTCCACGTGACCTTCGGGTCAGTACTGACCGAAAAAACCGATCATGATTATCGGTTCCGGGAGAAAATGCGAACGGTCCTTCGGCAGAATCGGCAATTGCACGAGGACGTGCTACGGGATCATCTGGGAAAGCATATCCAAATGCTTTTCATGGGTTAGCTTTTGGAATGATGAACACCTGTATTGATTCCTATTACCGGGAAAAATTGGGCAGCCATGGGAAAATGAAGCAGGGGAAGAGCACGAAGATTTATACAGGGTGAGCTATTTCGAAATCATCCCCGGTAGCCACATGGCAATCTGCGGAATGTAGGTGATCAGCATCAAGGCCACAAACATGGTGACGTAAAAAGGAATTAAGGGGCGTACCATATCCTCAATGCGAACTCTCCCAATGGCGCAGCCGACAAACAGGGTTGAACCTACAGGCGGTGTGAGTAACCCCATCCCAAGGTTGAGCATCATGATAATGCCAAAATGATGGGGATCCATACCGAAATGGGCTACCACGGGGAGCAGGATGGGCGTCGTGATCAGGATCAACGGCGCCATATCCATAATCATCCCAAGCATCAGAAGCACCGCGTTCACGATAAGGAAGACCACGTAGCGATTGTCGGTCAGGGTGATGAGCGATTCGGTCGCAAGTCGGGGAATATCCAGACGGGTCATCAGATATCCGAAGGCGCTGGAGGTGGTAATCAACGCGGCCACGATGGCCAGGGTTTTCAACGACTCGGAGAGGATAATCCGGAGACTTCTCCGGTTGATCTCCCGGTAAACTAGCGAGGTAACTAAAAAGGCGTAAGCCACAGCGATGGCGGCCGATTCAGTGGCGGTGAAAACCCCTGATATCACGCCCCCTATAATGATTACGGCTGTCAGGAGTCCAAAGAATCCGGCCACGATTCTGCGCACCCCCTCTCGAAATTCAACCGCTTCCTCTTTGGGATAATTGCGTTTAACAGCGAGGTAGAAGGAGATGACCATCAGCATAATTCCCAAAAAGACCCCTGGAATAACTCCCGCCAGAAAAAGCTTGCCAATGGAAAGGGAGAATTGCTTGGATATGCCATCTATCGTTACGGTTACCCACCCAGCCGCCAGGGCATAGATGATGACGTTGTGACTGGGGGGAATGATGACGCCCTGTACGGACGAGGTAATAGTAACCGCTACGGAATAATCCCCATCGTACCCATTTTTCTTCATCATGGGAATAAGGATCGACCCGATGGACGATGTATCTGCCACAGAAGATCCGGAAATCCCCCCGAAGAACATGGAGGCCATGATATTAACCATGGCGAGTCCACCCCGAATTCTTCCGACGATAACATTGGACATGGCAATCATCCTCTGGGAGATCCCGCCGATGCCCATGATCTGGCCCGCCAGGATAAAAAACGGGATCGCCATGAGGGAAAAGGAGTCGAGTCCCTTGGTCATCTGCTGTACGACGATCATCAGGGGGAGGTCAAGATACCCGGCCGTTAACACGGAGGAGGCTCCGAGGGCGAAGGCCACTGGCACCCTAATAGCCAGGAAGGCAAAAAATGATCCCACGAGAAGGGTTATGCCCAGAACATCAGCCTGCATAACGTGCTCACTAAGGATTGTCAGAAGTCTTCCGGGAGGCTTCTTGGAGCCGGCTCAGAAACTTACCGTAGGGCACGAATAGCAGCTCCAGGGCAGTGAAGATCAGCATCAACCCGGAAATCGGAATTACGATATACTCAACTGCACTGGGAAGCTTGGTGGCCGGAAGAGTAGACATCATCATGAACTCAACGAGTTCAGCGCCGGAAAACAGCATAACAACCCCAAAGCCCCCAATGAGCAAGAAGATGAAGCGAGATATCATCCACTGCATCCGGAGGGGGAACATATTGTAAATGAACTCGATGCCAATATGGATATTCAGTCTTACACCGATGGGGATGCTGAGCATACCGAACCAGATCATGAGCACAATGGCGATTTCCTCGGACCATGAGGGAGAGTGGTTGAAGACGTACCGGAGCACAACCTGGTAACAGATGATCGCCGTCATGGCCAGAAGCATTCCCATGGCCAGGTATTCCAGTAACCGTTCGATGGCATGAAAAATTCTGTGAATGATTCCCAGCATCTGCCATTTCCGTATAGGGTCCGTTCCCCGAACCGGACCCCAAAAAGGCCAACGGTGCTCGTGGGGAACGGACCCCAGATAAGCCATCTTTTACCCTTTATTGCGCCGCGCGAAGTTCCTTAATGATGGCTTTATGCTTCTCGCCATACTTGTCATACAGGGGCTGCACGGCCTTAACGAATCCCTCCCGGGCTGCAGGTGTCAACTCGGTAATGATATTTTTCCCACTCGCCATAACCTTCTTCTTGGATGCTTCCACCCGTTCGTTCCATTTCTTAATGACGTAGTTCTGGGTATCCAGGGCAGCCTTTTTGACCAGTGCCATCTGATCCTTTGTCAATTTCTTGTCGAAGGAGATTCTGGATGCAACTGTAATTTCCGGGACCCTGGTATGGGTATCCAGGGTGTAGTACTTCGCAACCTCGTAGTGACCGGTGGACTCGTAGGAGGGCCAGTTGTTTTCCGCACCGTCGATAACGCCCTTGCTGATCGCGTCATACACCTCGCCAAAGGCTATTGGCGTTGCGTTGGCACCCATGGTATTTACGAGATCGAGCATGAGCTGGCTCTTCTGGACGCGTATCTTTAGCCCTTCCAGATTTTCAACTGTTTTGATCTGCCGCTTGGCATTATAGAAGGAACGCGCCCCTGCCTCGTAATAGTTAAGCCCGTAGAATCTGTATTTTTCCACAGCTTTGAGGAGCCGCTTACCGATCTCACCGTTGAGCACCTTCCACATGCTCTCCTGGCTCTTCCAGATATAGGGGAGACCGAAGGCTTCCAATGCGGGAACGAATTCGGTCATCGGAGAAACACTAATCCGAGCCATATCCAGGGCACCGAACTGTACCTGCTCAACCACCTTTTTCTCACCTTTGCCTAACTGCCCGCCGTACTTGACGTCAATGAGAATCTTTCCACCGGAACGTTGTTTAACGAGTTCAGCGAACTGAAACAGTCCCTGGGTGGTGGGATAGTCTTTGGGGTGGATTTCAGCCACGGTGAGTTGTATTGGTCCCGCAGAAACTGCAATGGGAATGACCAATAGGACCGCCAGCAGCGCGATGATAAAATTTCTCCTTTTCATGGTAGTCTCCTTTCTTTTTGTGAGGTTGGATTGTAGAGCTAACCACAAATTCCAACCTGAAATGTAAACTTTTCTCCCCCCTTTCAACCGTGAACTATGAAACAATTCTCTCTATCACCCCCTTTCTTAAGCAGGCAAGCCGTGAATTCACAAGCCGCCAGAGGTCTGTTCTGCCAGGGTAATCCGTACATTCCACATATCCCCGACATTCGATTACTACCCGGAACCGCCCGCTTCCCCGTGAAGCGTGCGATCTGAGGAAAGCCTTTCGGCAGAGGACCAAGGGTATGCTCACAATTTAGAGTTTTCCGCAGGTTTTCTCTTTCTCGCCCTGCGGTATCACAATCCTTTTATTTGAGAGTCCTGGCAGATATCCCCCTAAAGAACCGATTCACTTAGAAAAGTTATGTCGGCTACATGGGCTTTCAGGAAAGAGATTCAAGAAAGATGAAAGATCGCGGTGCAGAATGACGCTGTGCTCTGGCACTCCAGTCGGATCCGCCTTGATCTGACGGAGTGGCAGGGTTCTCACGGGATCCACATCGATATACACGGTAACTGGCTCATGAAAGAGTGATAAGAAAGATATAGTTATAAAAACTCGTTTTGATGATGAGGATTATAGACGGAAGAAGCTTTGTGTGTCAAGAGAAAAAACGTGGCATAATTTTCATTTCGATTGTTCCTAAACTTCGAGAGAAACAAAGACTTGCTCCTACTCCTCATATGTATAGCAGTCGCAACGGCAAAACAATGACCCACTCATGGAGTAATTATCCGATTGGAATAAGTGGAGACATGGCACATTTTTACGTTGCTAACACATTTTCCCCGTGATATTGACATTCACCTTTGGGAAAGGATGATGGGGGAGATAGATCTCCTTCGGGGCATAGATTATGCGATTGAAAGGAAAGGTTGCTATCGCGACAGGTGCAAGATGTCGCGAACCTGGACGTGGCATAGCGCTGTCTTTTCTCCGTGAGGTGCACGAGTAGTCATTGTGGGGCGGAAAGAGAGGACACGAGTCGGACTCAACGACATAGGGTAAAGAATTTCTGAAAGGAGGTGGTTTCATTGGATTTGTTCAATCTTTCTGGACGCGTTGCCATTATTAAAGGTGGAGCCAGGGGCATTGGTTTCGTAATTGCAAAAGGTCTGGCATCATACGGGGCTGTCATTGTTATTGCGGATATCAATTCCGACGGAGCGGAAGAGGCAAAAATAGTAATCCGTAGCTTATTCTTCACCCTTTACCACATCGTTAGGGTCAGCGTTTACGCCTGCCACCGTAGCTCACTATAAAATCTTCCCTTAAATAAATCTCGAAATATTATTGTTTTAATTTGATAAGTATCTAAAATAATGTTACTAATTGATTCTTAGAAATTATATTAAATTGTTGTCCTACCTCTAAAAAAAATGGATGGCTGCAATTCAATACCGCAACTTAAGCAGTAATGTTATATAATAATACGGGAGATGTCCCGCACGGACATTAACGAGTATCAGCCATCTTGGAATACATGGAGCCTGGGGATAAGCCGCTATTCATTTTTTCCCGCCGTGATATTGACATTTAGCTCTGGGGAAAAGATAATGGGATAAATATTCACCTATTACGCTCATTGGCCTATGTTTTATTTAACCGCAGTTTGGAATTGAGGAGATTTATTGGCTATGGAACGTCAAAAGGTCGTCATTATTGATTGTGATCACGGATCCATTGAAGAAGAGAGGGCTGTCTTTAGTCAATTTGAAGCAGATCTGGACTGGGCGCAAATAAAGGGTGACGAGGAGATTCTGGCCCGATGCCAAGGTGCCGATGGTCTCATCAGTCAATACGCCTCCCTCACCGGGGAGATATTGGAACGCCTACCTCAGTGCAAGGTCGTTTCCCGGTATGGTGTGGGGGTAGACGGAATTGATTTGTCCGCTGCCACTGGACTCGGGATCATCGTTGCCAATGTTCCAGACTACTGCATTGACGAGGTTTCCGACCACACCCTGGCCCTCTTTCTTGCCTTGGTGAGAAAGGTTATGTTCCTGGATCGATCCATTAGATCAGGAATCTGGGATTTTCGAATAGCTGTTCCCATCCACCGTCTCAAGGGCATGACCTACGGCATTGTGGGCTGTGGGAGGATCGGTCAGGGGGTAGCGAGAAGAGTATCTGCCTTCGGCCTGAAGGTAATCGGCTATGATCCCTATGTCACCGAAGCTGAAGGAATTCAACTGGTATCCTTTGATAGGCTCCTGGCTGAATCAGATTTTGTATCGATTCACTGTTCCCTAACGGAATCAGCGCACCACCTTTTTGGAAGGGATCAATTCCAGAGAATGGAGCGAAAACCTCTGGTTATGAATCTTTCCAGGGGCCCCGTGGTAGATGAGGCGGGTCTCATCGAGGCGTTGGAACGGGAATGGATCAGCGGGGCGGCTCTCGACGTGCTGGAGAAGGAGCCTCCCGATACGAAAAATCCCCTCATGAAGAGGGATAACGTCATTCTCACTCCCCACATCGGATTCTATTCCGAGGAGTCGAAATCAGAGTTGAAAAGACGTGCCGCGGAAAACGTTTCCTCTGTCCTTAAGGGAAGGCTCCCCAGTTCCGTAGTGAACAGGGAGGTACTGGGCAGAAGCAGGGCCGGTCTATAGGAAGTCATAAAAAAGGGGTAAGGCTTTTTGTGAAAGCCGTTAAGCGGGAAGATCAATCATGACAGCTGTTAGCACACATCATTCAGGAGGGGAATTCTTCAGAAATGTATTTGACCTGGAGGGAAAGGTTGCCATCATCATCGGAGGGACAGGCTCACTCTGTGGTGCAATGGCCAAAGGGCTCTGGCAGTCGGGGTGCAAAGTGGTCCTGGTAGGACGGAATGCGGACAAGGCGGAGGCCCATTTCAAGAACTGGAGCGCTGGGTCTGAATCTGCACGATTTTGTAGGGCCGATGTTACCGCGCGGGCCGAAGTCGAAAGCATCATTCCCGCAGTTTCCGACTGGTATGGGAGAATCGATATCTGGGTTAACGGGGTGGGAATGGTCTCTCCTACGCCATATACTGAAATCGGTGACGATGAATTCTCAAACATGATTAAGATCAACCTGCTAACGGTTCACCTGGGATGCCAGACCATCGGCAAGAACTGGATCAGTAAGAAACAAGGAGGCTCCATTATTAACGTTGCATCCATGTCGGCGATTCGGCCTTTGAGTCGAAACTTCATGTACAGCTTGGCAAAAGCAGCGCTCTGGAACTTGACACAGAATCTGGCACGCGAATGGGCGCCTTACCGCATACGGGTGAATGCAATCTCCCCAGGGTTCTTCCCGACTGCAATAAACCGAGCCATACTGGACAAATCGCGAGTAGATGCGATTTTGGGGCACACACCCATGGGACGGTTTGGTGAGCCGGAAGAGCTGATTGGTGCAACACTGCTATTGGCATCGGAGAAGGCAGGCAGCTTCATCACCGGGTCCAATCTCGTTGTTGATGGAGGATTTGCAATCACCTCGATCTGATGGGATTATCGTCCTGTGCGATCCCCCACGGAGTGAGCTGGGCTTAGGGTTCCCGAAATGAGACGTGAAGGGAAAAGGCGGGCAATAGTAGGAAGGAGGTTCTGTGATGTTTGGTTTCGCCGGGAAGTTGCTGAGAGTGAATCTATCAAAAGGGGAGACAAAACAGGAACTGCTTTCTGAGGAACTGGCCCGTAAATATCTGGGTGGACGAGGCTTTGCGGCTCGCGTCCTCTATGATGAGCTTAGGCCTGGCATCGACCCTTTGAGCCCCGAAAATAAGATTGTTTTGGCCAGCGGCGTGTTGACCGGCACGCCGGCGCCAGTCGGCAACCGGTGTCTGATCGCCAGCAAGTCACCCTTGACGAATATCTGGGGAGACGCGGCGTTTGGCGGGTGGTTTGGCGGAGAGCTAAAGAGGGCAGGTTTCGACGGGGTGATCGTCGAGGGCATATCCAATAAACCTGTGTATCTTTGGATTAACGATGGCCAGACGGAAATTAGGGATGCCTCGCACCTGTGGGGCCACGAGACAGGGCCTGCTCAAGAGGCCATTCTCAGCGAGGTGGGTAAAGCGAGGGTATTAGGTATTGGCCCCGGTGGGGAGAACCTGGTTAATTACGCCTCGGCGATCAGCGAGCTCCGTTTCTGCGCCGGACGCTCCGGCATGGGCTCTGTCATGGGGTCCAAAAAGCTTAAAGCCATAGCCGTCAAGGGAAGCAAACCAGTAGCGATCGCCAGCCGAGAAAAACTCATAGCCTTCACGCGGCAGATCAACAAGGAGATCAAGGCCAACCCCAGTATCGCCACATTGACTCGATACGGGACCTGGAACAACCTCACACCTCTTCAGCGCTTAGGCATTTTACCCACCAAGAACTTCCAAGCCGGTGTGATCGAAGGAGGCGAACGCTTGGAAAGCGAGGCTATGGTCGAGGCGATTCTGACTGAACGGCAAACCTGTCCAAACTGCCCCATTTTCTGCCGTCGGGTAGTAACGATGGAAGAGCCCTATGAGGTTTCAGGTATTTATGGCGGTCCCCAGTACGAGACGGTAGCCGCTCTGGGCTCGTTGGTGCTCAACACTGACCCACCCACTATCGCCAAGGCCCACGAGCTATGCAACCGCTATGGGATAGATACCATGTCTACGGGGGAGTGCATTGCGTGGGCCATGGAATGTTGGGAGCGTGGCATTGATCTGGGACGTCCATTTCCCTGGGGGGATGCCGAGACGATACTCACCTTAATAGAAGAGATTGCTTATCGCCGCGGCGTTGGGGCGATTCTGGCTGATGGTGTGAGAAAGGCATCCGCAGAGGTTGGGCAGGGGAGCGAGGCTTGGGCTTTTCACGTTAAAGGCCTGGAGATGGCGTTACACGATCCCCGTGGAAAGAAAGGTATGGGTTTGGCCTATGCTACGGCTACCCGCGGGGCTTGTCACCTGCAGACCGTCCATGAGGATGCCTTGGAAGCTGGGGGACCTTACCCTGAACTGGGGTTGGATACCGCCATGAGCCGTAAGCAATTGGAGGGGAAAGCTTACCTGGTAAAGACCACTCAGGATTGCTTTGGCACCTTGGGTGACACGCTCGGGATATGCAAATTTCCAACGAATGCTTGGCGGCCCTATACCCCGACGCGTGTGGCTCAAGCAGTGGCTCTCGTGACCGGATGGGATATCAGTTTAGAGGAATTGCTGACAGCCGGGGAGCGCATCTATAACCTCTGTCGTATGTTCAACGTACGGGAGGGCATAACTCGAGCCGATGACACCTTGCCTGCTCGCATCGGTGAGCCGTTGCCTGAGGGTGGATCGGCCGGGGAAACCGTCAACGCGGAAGACCTTGAGAAACTGCTCGAGGAATATTACGAACTTCGCGGTTGGGATAAAAACGGTATTCCTACCCCTGAGACACTCGCTCGACTGGGACTCTCATAACGGAGCTGCCCGAGAGCAGGAGGGCCGCGTGTCAACAGACTCCTTGTAAAAGGTAGCAGACCTCGGATTCTTAAGGAATAAGGACGAATTTAGCCACACGGGCCTCGCCGCGAGCTAACTCCTCGAAAGCCTTCGGACCTTCCTCCAGGGGTATTTCCTCAACCCATCCGGTTCTATCGATCCTCTCGCGTGCAAGGAGATCCATTGCTTGCAAGAATTCCCAGGTGGAGTATGCGTAGGATCCCCTTATGCGGAGCTCCTTGTTGACCACGTCCAGAAAGTTGAGGGTCGTCATGGCCTCATCTGCTCCGAGACCAACACAGACAACGGTTCCACCCTGCTTGAGGGAGGCGAGGGCCTGTTGACGCGTTATGGAAAGGCCGGCGGCATCAATTGCCAAATCGACGTACCTTCCCTTGGTGATTTCATAAATCTTTTGAACAAGGTCCTCTTCCTTGGCGTGAATCACCGCCGAAGCCCCCAATGCCTTCGCACTCTCCAAACGAGAGGGGTTGATATCCGATATTATGGTATCAGCACCAAGGGTTCTTGCCACTTGGAGGGCTAAGAGTCCCTGGGTCCCGGCCCCGAAGATTGCGACCCACTTGAGCAATCCCCTCTGGTTTTGGTGAAAGAGGCGAACTGAAACGGCGAGGGGTTCCACAATGGTTCCTCCAACATAGTCGAGACTTTCGGGAAGGACGTATATTGACTTTCGAGGAACCGCAACGTACTCGGCAAAACCTCCGGACCGATGGACCCCGATCAGCTTTCTGGAAGGACACAGGTTGTCCCGTCCCTGGAGACATTCCTCGCATTCTCCACAGGACAGGTAGGGTTCAACGACTACACGCTGGCCGTTCATCGGATCGTCCTTACCAGCCCCCGATTGCTCAACGTCCCCCGCGAATTCATGGCCCATAATCAAGGGCGGGACCCTTTTGTTGCTTTTGCCGAGGAAGCCCTCAACCTCGGAGCCGCAGATTCCGGCAGCCCTCACCCTGATGAGCACTTCGTCTCCCTGAGGCACGGGTTTGTCCTTCTCTTGGAGACCTATCTTACCAGGGGCTGTCCAAACCAATGCCTTCATTTTGTCGTGTGGAGAAATCATTTGTATCATTGCTAATCTTTTCTTTTCTGCCCGCACAAGGGATTAGGCGAATCCTCTCTGAAGACTGCTACCCAACAGGTTTTGACAATGAAACCTTAATTTATCAGTTTCCCTTTCTCGGTCCTTTCCACAAGTTCCATGATCATTCCGGTATAAGCGGATGTATCGAGGTAGGCCCACTTGACCCCCGGTCTTTCCCCGCTTTGAAGAATCCCTATGCCTTTCCCTTCATAGTGTTTGATCCATTCTTCGAGCTCCTCAATGTCGTAGCCCAAATGGTGGAGACCCTCTCCCTTGTCCCTCAGCCATTCGCCGTAGATCGTGTCGCCCTCTAGAACTGAGATAACCTCCAAAACAACCTGGCCCGACCGATAAAAGGCCGATTTCAGCTTGAACTCCGCAGGTTTGCCCTTGATGTAGGTATTTACGTAGCCCGGTTCCATGACCATGAAGGGCTTTAATCCGTAGAGATTTTCAAGTTCCTTCATTGTCTTGTCCAGACTGTTCGTCACCACACCGATATGGCTGACATCGGGCAGCACAAACTTTCCCTTTTCTGCATCCATCATGGAGTCCCTCTTTTTTGGGTTCCTAACGGGAGGAAGGGCTTATGGTCCCTGCCATTACCAATATGTTCTCCCCTACGACGCTAGCCAGCCGCCATCAACGTATATAATCTGCCCGGTGATATAAGAGGAGGCGTCTGAGGCCAGAAATACAGCAACGTAACCCAAATCATTTTCCGGATCCGCCAACCTCTTCATGGGAATGCGATCCATAACCCACTTGGTTTTCACGGGGTCTTGAAACAGCTTCTCCGTCAATTTAGTCCGGGTAAACCCCGGGCCGATGGCATTGGCCCGAATATTGTACTGAGACCATTCGACCGACATGGAGCGAGTTAAGCCGCCTATACCGCTCTTGGCGGCCACGTAAGCAATGATATTTGGAACGGCCATGACACAGTTGAGGGAGGCAATGTTGATGATCTTGCCTCCACCCCGGGCGATCATCCCCGGCACAATCGCATGGGCCATGGCAAAGGACGCGGTGAGATGGATGGTGATCACGCTGTTCCATTCCTCAAGGGTGAAATCGAGGGCCGGCTTTCGCACCTGGATTCCGGCGCTATTGACCAAGATGTCAATTTTGCCGCAGTCGCTGAGGATATCCTGGACGTAGTGTGGAATCATATCGGTCTTGCTTAAATCGGCAACGTAAGGATATGCTTTCGTACCGGCGGTTGACTCGAGAAACTCTACCGTCTTGTGGACATTTTCCTCGATGATGTCGAGCACCACAATATCGGCTCCTGCCTTGGCCATCGCAGTTGACAAGCCTTTTCCGATACCCCGACCGGATCCGGTAATCAGCGCAGTCTGTCCCTTCAGCGAAAATTTCTCCTTTAGGATGTCAATGCCCATTTTCACCCCCCAGATCGGTTTTCACGGATTACCTTTCATCCACCGGTTGACAAGACCGAAAGCTCCACCTAAGCCCTATTCGCCCTTTTGTCGTTCAAGGGCTTCGAACCCCAGTTTGGCCGCTCCCTGCAAGGATGTCTCCCCCAGTTGGACGAGCTGAAAACCCTTGAGCAATCTCTGTTTGTACTGGGTGTATGCCTCACTTGCGCCGCCGCCGACATGATAAATATGGTGATTCAACGGGACATGTTTCCCCCACTCCCGGAGGCCTTCTGCCTGGAAGGAAACGATTCCATGGGCCAATGCCAAAAGGCAATCCTCCCTTGTTGTATTCAGGGAAAGGCGGGTGAAGGAACCCGTCTTCTGCCTGATTCGATGACGATCGCCTGAAAGGAAAGGGTGGAAACGCGCCTCGGGCCCAACAGACGCTGACAAGACAGTCGCCAGGTATTCATCGTAAAAGGATTCCCGGGACATATCCTGACAGAAGGCCTTTCTAAACCACTCCAGGGAGCCTCCACCCGCACCCACGGTTCTCATGGCCAACCAGCGATGGGGATACGCATGGGTTCTCAAGAGATGATTCTTACCCGTCAATGGTCGATCGAGGCATAGCACCATGCTATCAACGGTACCGGTGCTATTCATCAGTTGTCCCGGTTTCGTGACATCGGCTCCGACCGCAGCACAGGTGGTATCGTTGGCGCCGATCACAACTGGAATCCCCTGAGGAAGTCCTGTGGGAGCGGCGATTTTTCCATCGAGCTTGCCCACAATAGTTGCTGACATGGCAACCTGTGGGAGCTTCTCCCTTTCGATCTCCAAATCTGCCAGGATTCCATCATCCCAGTCTCCATATCCCACCGTATCATAGAGGCCGGTAAAAGAGGCATTGGAGGGGTCTATGAAAAACCCTCCAGTCAGGCGTTTCATGAAAAACGTTACCCCGTGTCCAAAAACCACGTCACTTCGGTTATAAACTGATGGGATATTCTCCTTGATCCAGAGTAAGCTCGTCAGGGAGATACCCCCTGGAATAGGCGGATTGCCAGCGATGCGGAGGAATCTATTTTCCCCAACACGATCCAACGCCCACAGGGATTGGCGATAGCTTCTCCGGTCCAGATGGAGAATCATTGGGGCGAGGGGGTTTCCCTCGGCATCCATGGGCACAAGAGAGGGACAGAGGGTGGAAAAGGAGATGGCTTCGACTTCCTTTCCCCCTTTCAATTGGCTACAGGCCATGATAAAGGCATTCCAGAGAACCTCGGCATCGATCTCAACCCAGTTTTTGGACTTAACCTGAGGAGAATAGGGGACTTGTTGCTTTTCCAACGCATTCAAGTCACGATCGAACACACAAGCCCTGAGGGATTGGGTCCCAACATCGACAGCCAAGTTTCGATCCATCAGGTGTTCCTCGCATTAATTAACGGGTCAACGTGCCTCAGGGGCCTCATTGGGGGAGATCTTTTTTGGGGGGTTGATGGATAGACATCCTTCTCCAGTCCAATGCTGCCTCCATGATCGTCTCGGAAAGGGTAGGGTGTGCCTTCACCGCCTCGCTCAGGTCTTCCACTGAAGCCTCAAGGCTCATTGCCAGAACACAGCCTCCAATGAGGTCCGCAGCATTCTCACCGAGAATATGGACTCCGAGAATCTCTCCCAATTCCCTCTCCGCAATGATCTTGACGAATCCATCGGGCTCGTCCATAGCCATGGCCTTTCCACTATAGAGGTAAGGAAATTTACCAACCCGAATGTCCAGCCCACTGTCCCGGGCCTCTTTCTCCTTAAGCCCTACCGAGGCTATCTCAGGAAAGGTGTAGACGGCTGTGGGAATTTTTCCGTAGTCTATCTCGCGCGATTCTTCCATGATGTTCTCCACAGCAACAACACCCTCTGCCGAGGCAGCATGGGCCAACATGATTTTTCCAATCACGTCTCCGATGGCATATACCCCATCCACATTGGTTTGCATCCTGGGGTTAACCGCGATGAATGGTCCTTCCATCTTGACGCCAATCCTTTCGAGGTCTAGCCCCTCGGTGTGAGGGGTTCTTCCCACGGCTACGAGGACCTTTTCCGCCACAATCCGAGCCTTTCCTCCTGATTTCTCCTGAACCTGAACCTCAACCTTTCCCCCTTTTGATGAAGCCCCGATTACCCTGGTGCCGGTCAGAATCGTTATGCCCTCTCTCTCGAGAATCGTGTGGAGTCCACGGATGACCTCGTCGTCCTCGGTGGAAAGGATCGTGGGAAGCATCTCTACAATCGTTACCTGAGTGCCCAGAGCGTTGAAGAGGGTGGCAAACTCGAGCCCGATTACTCCTCCGCCAATAATCACCATTTCCCGGGGAATTTTCCGGACATTCAGAATCTCGTCACTGGAGAGAACATTGCCCCCGTCAATGCTCAGGTCGGGAATGTTCGCCGCTCTGGATCCCGTGGCAATAATGATGTTGTTGGCCCTGTAAGTCTCTCTCTTACCATCCCGGATGACTCCGATGGTTTTTGAATCCATGAAAGATCCAATTCCCCGAGCCCACTGAACACCGTTATCGCTGAAAAGGGTGGCTATCCCTTTGGTCATGGTCTCAACCACCTCATTCTTGCGGGTCACCAGCTTTTCCATGTCGAGGGAGAGGTGTTCTTTGCCCCGGTAGAGGGAAGCCTTCTTTATCTTGTAGAAGGGCTTTACATCCGATAAGAATGCCTTGGTTGGGATGCAACCCCGGTTGAGACAGGTTCCCCCGAGTTCACCCTTTTCAATAACGAGAACTTTAGCCCCCATCTGGGCCGCCCTGATGGCTGCTACATACCCTCCAGGACCAGCCCCTATTACCGCGATATCGTAGGGTGATCCCTTTGAACGGGTCGGTTTTCCGGGAGTGGAGGTTGTCATAAATGCGCTCCACCTGTTCGACGAAGGGCTCTAGAGTTGCAAGAATGCGTACGAAGGATTCTCCAACTTCTTCTTCAGGGTTTGCAGGAATGCAGAAGCAACTGCGCCATCGATGATCCTATGGTCCACGGAAAGCCCAAATCGGGTCACCTGCCTGGCTTGGACTTCACCGTTGATAAGGGTGAGTTTTTCATCCAGTTTTCCCACCGTAAGAATGCCGCTCTGCGGTGGGTTGAGGATCGCCGTAAAAAAAGTAATGTCGAACTGAGCGAGACTTGAAATGGTGAACGTGCCACGTTCAATCTCCTCCATGGAGAGCTTTCCCTTTCTGGCCCTTTCCACCAGATCGGCCCTCATTGTAGCAATATCTCCCAGTCCAAGACGATCTGCGTGGGGGATAGCCGGGACAATCAGGCCCTCGTCCATGGCGACCGCAAGGCCCACGTTGATCTCGGGGTTGATCCTGATATTTTCCCCATCAACGCTGGCATTGAGCATGGGATACTCCCTAATGGTGAGCCCCACCGCCTTGATAATGAAATCATTGATTGAGATCCGAACGCCGAATTGGCCCTCGAAGTCCGCAAGAATCTCCTTTCGCACCTGAACCAATCTCCCCATGTCCACATCGCTAATAAAGGAGATGTGGGGTGCGGTGAAGGCACTTTGAGACATCCGCCTGGCGATGACCCTTCTTATGCGGCTCATGGGAATGGTCTTGCCGAAGAGCATTTCGGTCGGAGCCTCAGCAGGGGTAGGGGCTTTCCTTATTTCGAGGGCTTTGACGACGTCCATTTTTGTTACCCTTCCGCCAGGGCCGGTTCCCTTGACCATGTCGAGAAGGATACCTTCCTTTTCGGCCAGCCTTCTCGCAAGGGATGTTGCCCGTGTCTCCTTGTCTTTCGGTGCGGCACCTTCCCCCCTCAAGAGGGCTATGGAGTTTTCCACATCCTTTTTGAGAACTGTTCCCCTAGGTCCCGAGCCCGAGATCGAGGAGAGATCGATTCCATATTCCCGAGCTGCCTTCCTCGCCGCTGGCACAGCTCTTATTTGGCCTGACGTTTCTGAAGCCATCGCCTGGGAAACCTCAGCCGAAGCCGTGGGCACCATGGCCGTTGGGGTTACCTCTTTGGGTGGCGCGATTGTCAAATATTTCTCCGGGATCTCTTCTCCCTCGGACGTAATGACACCAACCAACGTCAACACCGGCACCTCTATGTTCTCGTGAACAAGGATCTTTTTCAAAATGCCAGAGGCCGGAGATTCCACCTCCGTTGTTACCTTTTCGGCCTCCACCTCAAATATTGATTCTCCTTTCTCGACCTGGTCACCCTCAGATTTGAGCCATTTGAGGATTTTTCCCCTTTCCACGGTGATTCCCAGCATGGGAAGCACAACTTCTGTGACCATAGATTGGCCTCCTCTCAAAACTACTGGTACGCGAGAATTCTGCTCGCCGCGTCTTTGATACTGCCCTCATCAGGGATATAGAACTGTTCAAGGGGGGGGCTGAATGGAACCGGTGTGTCGGGAGAACCCACCCGCATGATGGGAGCCTCAAGATAGTCAAAGGCCTCTTGGGCAACGATTGCCGCTACCTCACTGCCAAAACCGCCGGTCACACAACCTTCGTCTGCCGTGATCAATTTACCAGTCTTTTTTACGGAATTCA
The DNA here is from genome assembly GCA_030145085.1 of Thermodesulfobacteriota bacterium. Classification (GTDB taxonomy): domain Bacteria; phylum Desulfobacterota; class BSN033; order WVXP01. The sequence continues at coordinate 9,253 of JAQYWG010000009.1, read as the reverse complement.
GAATGGCCTCCCGATCCAACGGGCTAATGGTTCTGGGATCGAGAACCTCGATCTCAACTCCCTCTCGGCTCATCTCCTCGGCCACATTCAGGCTCTTCTGAACCAGGGCGTGGGTAGCAACAATGGTGATGTCAGTTCCTTCCCTTTTAATGTCGGCTTTGCCAAAGGGAATGGCATAGGACTCTTCCGGGACATGGCCCTTCGTGATGAACAACTTCTTATGTTCAATGAACATGACCGGGTTTTCATCAACCAGGGCTGTGTTCATCAATCCCTTGGCATCGTAAGGTGTCGCAGGAGTCACCACCTTCAACCCTGGAATATGCATGAAAAAAGAGTGGAAACTTTGGGAATGCTGGGCTGCAGCCCCCCGGCCAGCACCAATATTGGTTCGTAGAACAAAAGGAACCTTCCCCCTTCCTCCGGACATGTAATGCATTTTGGCCATTTGATTGACGATCATGTCCATGGCACAGGTGGTGAAATCGATAAACATGACTTCGGCTACTGGATGGAGTCCGGTCATGGCTGCTCCAACACAGGTCCCCACAAAGCCGGCTTCGGAAATGGGCGTATCTATCACCCGCTCAGGGCCGAATTCGTCGAGAAGTCCTACCGTCACCTGAAAGATGCCTCCGTACCGTCCGATATCCTCCCCCATCAGGATAATCCTGCTGTTTCGCCTCATATTTTCTCTCAACGCCTCATTGATGGCTTGAGCATAGGTAATTTCTCTCATCTGGATCCTCCCATCTCCTCTTGGAAAACATCCTGATAGATGTCTTCGTGTTTCGGGAACGAGCTGTTATTGGCAAATTCAACGGCCTCGTCAATCTCCTTTTTCACGGTCTCCTTGATCTGATCAATCTTGGCTTTGGTCAAGACCTTTTCTTTGAGAAGAAGCCTCTCAAATCGCGTAATGGGGCATTTTTCTACCCAGGGTTTGATATCTTCCCTGCTTCGATAGCGTTCCCCCAGGTTGGGATCGCCCTCATGGTGTCCCCTCCAACGATAGGTCTTACATTCGACCAGGCTAGGGCCTTTCCCACTCCTCGCCCGTTGAACCGCCTTATTGATGGCCTCATAGACCGCCATGATGTCATTCCCTTCTACAGTAACTCCGGGTATATCATAGGAAGTCGCTCGAATGGACACGTCCTTAATGGTCTGGTGCATCCTCTGCTGGGTGGAGATGGCATACTGGTTGTTTTCGCAGGTAAAAATGACGGGCAGTTCATGAACCGCCGCCAGGTTCAGGCTCTCATGAAAGGTCCCGTTATTGGATGCGCCATCGCCGAAAAAGCAAATTGTCACCTGGTCTGTCTTCCGATACTTAGCCGAAAGGCCGGCTCCCACGCCAATGGGCAGACCTCCTCCGGCGATGCCGTTTGCACCGAGGATGCCGATGTTTACATCGGCAATGTGCATGGATCCCCCTTTCCCCTTACAGTAGCCCGTCGTCTTGCCGAAAAGTTCCGCCATCATGGACCTCACGTCTGCCCCTTTAGCGATGACATGGCCGTGACCCCGGTGGGTGCTGGTGATATAATCGTCGTCACGCAAATTAGCGCACGCACCCACAGCTACGGCCTCCTCACCAATATAGAGATGGGCAAGCCCCGGAACCAGCCCCCTGGCATACAGGTCAACGATTCGCTCCTCAAAAGATCGGATTTTCACCATCTTCCCATACATTTCCAACTTCTTTTCCTTCGATAGAACCATTTTAGCCTCCTGGTTTCCAAACATGTTTCGCGATTTGACGATAAGAAAATCTCCTCCTTTTTTCCTCTATTTCCCAAGAACAGAGGTATACTTGATATGCCTTCTTGTGCTCCATGATGAATGTCCCTTCAGCCTTCCGTATTATATAATGCGTTGCCATACAAATCAACAGAGATCGTCTGACTCGGCTTCCTTCAAGAATTCTGTCACTACCCAGCCGGTGTGGGTGAAACGTGTGATTCGTCCTCCGCGAGTGCAATCTTGGGAAATCCCGCCAATTCCATCCTGCCGCCCGATGATCATTGTTCCCTTGTCCTCCAATTCTCCATTACGCTCCTTTTTTCTCGAGCGTTGCCTTGGTGGCACCGGTGGAAATACCCCCATCCACGAGAAGCGTCTGGCCGGTAATATACTCGCTCGCATCGGAGGCCAGAAAGACAATCGTGCCATCAAGATCATGAGGTTTTCCGGGCCGTTTGAGGGGAATGCGGTCACAGATGTATTCCACCCACTCCCTGTTCTCGTACAATACCGCGGTCTGCTCCGTTTCGAACCAGCCCGGAGCCAGACAATTGACGGTAATCCCATACACACCCCAGTCGTCAGCGAGGCTCATGGTAAGCTGTCTAATTCCGCCGCGGCTCGCGCAGTAAGGCGCTAGCCCAGCATAGCCGAACACACAGGTAACCGATCCTATATTAATAATCCTTCCATACCTCCGCGGGATCATCTTCTTGGCCACGGCTTGAGCTACAAAGAACGAACCCCGTAAGTTGGTGTCCAGAACAAGATTCCAGTCGTCCCACATAACGTCTACGGCTGGCTTCCGGATGTTCCAGCCCGCGTTATTTACGAGTATGTCTATCTTTCCGTATGCTTCACATGCCATATTCACCATTTTCTGGATGCTCTCGTAGTTACATACATCCAGTTGGAGCGGTAGAGCCTTCCTGCCCAAGGCTTCTATCTCAGTTTTGAACGGCACCAATGAACCCTGATTTCGGCTGGTAATGACCAGGTTCGCCCCTGCTCGTGCCAGGGCTCGGCCAAAATACTGGCCAAGTCCACGACTGGCCCCGGTTACGATGGCTACTTTCCCGGTTAAGTCAAAAAAATTTTTGCCCATGGCTTCTTCACCCTTTCTTCGCTTTATCTGGAAAACCTGAATGATGTCCCCCCTTTTTTCGTGGGGTCTTCAGGTCATTGTTTTCAACTTCTCTTTTAACTCTGACAAATTGTTGCCGACCCAATCCGCTCCTACTGCCTGCAACTCCTCTTGAGAATTATCTCCCGTCGCTACCGAAAACACCTTGGTACCGACGCTCCTTGCCATCTGGATATCTAATACCGAGTCTCCCACATAGCAGCATTCACCCGTGCCCGTACCCAGCCGTTCCATCATCTCCAGAAGCGGATCGGGGGAGGGTTTGGGTTTCCTGATTTCCTCGAAAAACATCGTTTCCCTGAACAGACTGGCCAGCTTTCGGGGAAATATCTTATTGAAGAACTTCCTGCGTGTATTGGAGAGGAGGGCAAGCACATATCTGGCAGAGAGAGATGTCAACACAGGCTCCACATCAGGGAAGATGAGATCCCTCTTCACAGCCAGCTCAAAATAGAATCTCGCCATGAGCCGGACGATTTCTTTCCAGGTTTGGTCAGAGATATCTCCGAAGTAGAGAGTCCTTTTCTGTTCGGGAGAGTAGGAAAGGTATCTTCGTACGGTTTCCCTCGTCAGAAGGAGACCCACCTCCTTTCCCGCGCGCCAATAGGCCTCCTCGTGAATGTTCAAGTCGTTAACGAGGACTCCATTGTAGTCAAAAATGATGGCTTTAAGCACCTCGAACCCCATTCAATGGCTGTGAAGAGACCGCGATCCGGGCCTGTTATTGCCTCTTGCTGCCACGTAATTTGGTGGGCTGCCCCCTTCCTTTGAAAGGTCGGTGAGTTCCACAGATTCGGCTCTTAGTCTAAATTTCCTCTGCCTTTCAACCCATTGAAGCCGCCGGGTCATTTCGCCCTATCAGAGTCGGAATTTGGGGAAAGAGGATTCCTTTCCCTTTGGGACAGCCATGAAGATGGGCCGGGCTTTGGTAAAATCTTGTATATATATAGAGGTTCATTCTTCGTCTGTCAAGATATTCGTGAAATGGAAAAGATGCACGGTCTTCGGTCCTCAATTATCATGGCTGGGGGGTAATTTATTGCCCTCTTATATTGTAAAGGGTAAAGGGAAAAATGGGCTCTCAATTCGTAGGGGATTGCAATGCCTTGGGTTTCCCCTTTATCCGTCACCAAATGGTTGCCACGGAACGACAACAATTTAATGCTTGATATTGATATGTATTTATCCTAAGATAAAAATACCAGCTTCCTAGAAGGCCTACGCGATTTGATTGTTTAAAACCCCTCGGGACTTTCTAGGGTCCTGAGGGGGTTTTTTTATCTAATCAGGGTATTAGTCCATCACCTAACGATGGGTATGGGGAAAAGATCTTCATTTCATCCGGGTTCTGCCTTTGGAAAGATCCCTGGTGATACAGAGGAGATGTAATGTCCATCAGTGTTGAGGTCAAGGGAAATATTGAAAGGGCTATTAGGTTCCTTAAGAAGAAGATCCAATCGGACGGTGTACACAAGGAACTCAAACACCGACGATTTTAAGAGAAACCGAGTGTCAAAAAGAAACGGAAAAGACTTGCCGCCAGGCGTAGAAGAAGCAAATCTGGACGCCAGTTTTTATAAATCGGCGTAAGGGTTTATGAACAGGAGGATAAAGATGTCTAAGAAATTATACGTTGGTAATTTGTCCTATGAAGTGACCGAAGAGGATCTCAAGAAGAACTTTGGAGAAATCGGTGAGTGTATCGTAGTCAACATCATCAGGGACAAATACTCCGGGAACTCGAGAGGATTTGGTTTTGTGGAAATGGCCACTGAAGAAGAGGCCCAGGAGGCCATAAGGAAATTGAATGGTGGCGAACTTTCAGGAAGGAAGATTATCGTCCAGGAAGCTAAGCCTCGGAAGGAGCCTCAAAAAACCTTTATCGGCAGGTCGGGTTTCGGGAGGAGAGAAAGATTTTAGCCATGATAGTACAGAGTGGGGGGTACGGAGAAGGAAAATTATATGAGCGTTACAAACTTGGGAGATCGGGTACAGATTCATTACACTGGTCGGCTTGAGGATGGCACCGCCTTCGACAGCTCGGAAGGTCGAGCCCCCTTAGAGTTTACGGCGGGGGGCCAAGAGGTGATTCCGGGGGTTGCCCGGGCGGTTTTAGGGATGCAACAGGGGGAATCGAAGACCGTGGTGGTGTCTGCCGAGGAAGCCTACGGGGTGCGAACGCCTGGTCTCGAGCAACGTATTCCTCGCAAATTACTCCCCGAGGAGGTCCAGGTAGGAGACCGCCTTCAGGCCAAGGTCGGAGAGCAAGTCATCCTGGTCTGGGTTGCGGAGCTCGAAGAGGAATTTGGTGTCATCGACGCGAATCATCCGTTGGCCGGGAAGAGCCTCATCTTCGACATCGAACTAGTCTCCGTCGAATTGAAGGAAGGCTGACGAGAATGACCACCACGATTCATGGATCCCTGTTCAGGTTATGCACCACTGAGCATCTGAAACGGTTGTTCGAGGCCCATGATGAGGTGCACCCAGCCGAGGTCGGCTCTGACCGTTTCTAGGGCCGGTTCCGTTGAGCCGATATGTTTCGACGCCCTTAGGACTTGCAAGCCTTGCTTTCCGGGTGGCCGCGAGTCCCTTGAAGTTGACTAAGTCATAGGAGGGTTTTTGTGTCCCTACCAACTCCGCTTCCTCCCAAAAGCAAACTTTACAGATCTTATGATATTTTGAAGGGAGAAATGGGCATGCAAGCAAGAAACAGCAGATGGTTTTGGATGTTCGTCGCTTTTTTGACTCTGGTATTAGGGGGTCCGCCGGGATTGGCAGGAGAAAAGCAACCGCCAGAGGGTAAGGTTGCGGTAGTGAACGGATCGGTGATTACCCGGGCGGATTTTGACAGAGAGATGAGCCGTGTTCAGCAGCGGCTTTTCCGCATGGGCAAGCCCCTTAGCGATTCCCAACGTTCAGAAATCAAAACGGAAGTCCTCGAAAACCTTATCAACCTTGAGTTGTTCTATCAGGAAAGCCAAAAGCAGGGAATCACCGTTGACGAGGCGGCGATCGATGAGAAGTTGAAGAACCTGAAAGAACGATTTTCCAGTGAACCCGAATTCAAGAGTTTCTTGAATAAGGTAAATCTCTCTGAAGCTGCCATTAAGTCGCATATTAAGCGGGAGATGGCCATTCAACAATTCATCGATAAGCAGTTTGTTCAAAGAATTACGGTTTCCGATGAGGAAAGCAAAGCCTACTATGATAGCCATCCGGATCTTTTCAAAAAACCTCAGCAGGTGCGTGCAAGTCACATTCTGATCAAGGTTGATCCCGGGGCGGGCGAATCGCAGAAGGTCGAAGCGCGCAAGAAAATGGAAAAGATCCAGGAAAAGGTGCGAAAAGAAGAAGATTTCGCGGCCCTTGCCAAGGAATTTTCCGAAGGCCCCAGTAGTGCAAAGGGCGGGGACTTAGGCTACTTCAAGCGGGGGCGAATGCCGAAACCTTTTGAAGAGGCAGCTTTTACGTTACGGCCGGGTGAAGTGAGTGATATCGTCGAGACCAAGCTCGGGTACCACTTGATTAAGGTCATTGACAAGAAACCTGAGACGACCCTTGGTTACGAGGACATCAAAGGCAAGCTTGAGGAGCATCTCAAACGGGAGAAAGTTCGGAAAGAAGTGAGGCGCCAAGTTGAGGAGCTGAAAGAAAAAGGAAAGGTGGAGAGATTTCTGACCGAAGACTAGAAACAACTAACACTTTATCTAGGCTGTATTGAAATTCAACAACCCTCTTTTCGCTTGCTTACGATTGAGGCATTGATTGAATTGCTAGTTACCTATCAGTAATTCCACCTATTTTTGATCTCAGGTAAATTCTATGAAATTATGGAAAAGCAACTGACATTAAAAGGGAAGGGAGCACGTTTCTCATTTCCCTTCGGCTCGGTTGCGGAGAAGGAAGAGCTGAAAAACTACCAGGATCTCATTGACAACCAGTGGGAACTGTTGAATCTATTCTATCCTTCGACGCAGAGCACCAAGGCTTAAGCCGTGGGTGCATGCTCTTTGCTCAGGATGTCGCCCGTCTGAGCGTAACAAGAGGTACCACAGGCTTGCCTGTGGGGCTCCATAAAGCCTGTCTCAATCACGGCATTTTCATCCACACGATGCACCATCACGGCATCTCCTCAGCCCATACCGATGAAGATATTGATAGGGTATTGGAAGGTATCGAGGCCGCACTCCGGGATGTCTTGGCTGAAGGGCTCAACGTGTAAGTCCTCTTTATCCATGGCTACCGTGCTGCAGAGACACCTGTGGTGAGGATGCCCGAAGCGTGAATCGACGCGATCACACCCTACAGTGAGATCAAAACGCTTTGACGGGAAGCATATCCGGCGCGTGAGTCAGGACACTCACCCGAGCATGAGATCCGTGTATTCTGAAGGCCTCCTTAAGGGCATCCTCGATATCCTGGGCATGGGTAAATCCAAGCTTGGCTTTCTCCTCGGCGGAGATACCCGGTGAGACCATGATGACTGAATTTTTTTCGCGGACCTTGGCCCAGGCCACCGCAAGCGCGGTGGCCACCCCGCTCTTGATCTCTTTCCTGCGATAAGCTCGTTCTATTTCCACCGAAGACCGCGAAGTAAAATTGAGAAGGTCCGTGTGCACTCGAGAAACCCCTTCCGGAGACGGGGTTACAACGATGATTGTTCCGGAATTTTTGACCATTCTCATCGCTGGATAGAGGGATTTATGCGATTGCCAAAGGTCAATATCACAGGGGCACGAATTGGCAATGACGATATCCGGGGTTTCATGGTAAGGCACACCATAAACAGCCTTCGCCACCTCGATTCCTCGGGCAAAGGCGGTTCGCATCTCCCCGAAGAAGATTCCGACTACCAAACCATCGCTATTGAGTACCACGTTGAGAATGTTCCTCATGCCCACCCGGTCGGCCATATCGTCCATATCTTGACGCACGGGGCTATCTTCCAATCCGAGCAAACTATCCTCAACCCGTGTAGACAAGAGATGAGTCTCCGCCGTGGTGACGGCCCCGCATATCCCGGGCTGAACGATCTTTGAGGAACCGGAAAACCCCGGTATGTGGTGAGGTACGATAGCCCCAAGTCCAATCACCACATCGGCATCGAGAACCGCCCGGTTCACATGGAGCGGTGTGCCGTTCTTTGAGCTTCCCATGTCCACGAGTTGATCCTTATTCTTCCAGTCATGGTTGAAAACCTTTATGTGGCGAAAGATCTCAGGCCCCACCTTCTCTACCATTTCCTGCTCAGTCATGGGCCGATGGGTGCCCAGGGCCATGATGATTGATATTCCCTCATTGGGGACTCCGGCTTCGTTTATCGTTTTGAGTAACGGTGGGAGCAATCTGTCCGCCGGCGTGAGACGCGTATTGTCATCGCTGAGGATAAGGATCCTGTCCCTCGGCTTAATCCATTCCTGGAGGGGTTGTTGACCCAACGGATTGGCCAGGACGTCCGCTACAGCCCCTTCAAGGTCCTCGATGGGGGTCGTTCTATGAGGACTCAGCACTTCCGCCAGATTGTCTTCGCTCACCCGGAAGGCGAGGAGTTTACCCTCAAAGGGAATTGTAATCCTTTTCACAATACACCGCTACACTCATTGGAAAGGACGAAAAGGGAAATATTAGCCGCTCAAACTGGATTAATATATCAGAAAAAAACTAAGCTCGCGAGTTTGGTTTTTTCGGATGAGAAAAAGAAAATACCAACATCAATACAGTAGGTTAGACACTATTTCTTAATTCAGAATGTGAATACTTTTGTAGGGCGATCCCAATACATCCTACGACAGTGCATTTTCGTTTCGGATGTGGAAAAGATGAAGATAGTCCAGAGAAGGCTCCAGTACAAAGTCCTGATGGGGTTTGACTCGGGCTTTCCGGTCGATACTGGCTGTCAGGAAGTACTCCCCGGCGCTCACGTTTAGGTATATCTCGCTGCCTATTGGCTCGATAACTTCCACAGTACTTTGGATGGTCTTTCCCGGAACATGCTCCGTGGCCTCGAGGAAATCCTCGGGCCGGATGCCCACAATAATCTTCTTTTCAGAATACTCCCTGATCACCGCGGCCTTTTGGGGAGGAAGGTCAATCCTGAAACTGTCCGTTTGGAGGGATAAGAGATCGCCTGACCGAATCAGCTCCGCTTCAAAGAAATTCATGGCGGGGCTCCCTATGAAGCCCGCTACAAATTTGTTGGTAGGAGCATTGTACAGCTCTAAGGGTGAGCCCACCTGCTGAATAATACCATCCTTCATCACCACGATTCTGTCTCCCATGGTCATAGCCTCAACCTGATCGTGGGTGACATAAACGATGGTCGTTGCGAGACGTTCATGGAGTTTCTTCAACTCCACCCTG
>JAQYWG010000099.1 GCA_030145085.1 Thermodesulfobacteriota bacterium | reverse complement strand
GGGGATTTCGCACAAAATACCCTTACGGCAACCTTCAACGACCTCCAATCCGTTGAGAGGTTAATCGAGGCCCACGGGGAGGAGACCGCCTGTATCATCATTGAGCCCATTGCCGGAAATATGGGGGTTATCCCACCGGAGGAGGGTTTTTTGGAGGGGCTGAGGGCCATATGCGATGACAAGGGAATCGTCCTCATCTTCGATGAGGTGATAACTGGGTTCAGGGTTTCCTATGGGGGGGCTCAAGCCCTCTATGGGGTGAGACCGGACTTGACGTGTTTGGGAAAGGTGATCGGAGGGGGACTGCCGGTGGGGGCCTTTGGGGGGAGGAAGGAGATCATGGAGAGGCTCGCCCCATCCGGCGATGTCTATCAGGCAGGAACCCTTTCAGGTAATCCCCTCGCCATGACCGCGGGGTTGATAACCCTCCGAATCCTGCAGCAGGAGGGGGTTTATGAAGAATTGGCGCAAAAATCCGACTTCCTGTGCAGGGGAGTTCGGGAGATCGCAGAAGAGGGGGTGCTCCCTTTTACCTGTAATCAGGTGGGAGCGATGCTCACGTTTTTCTTCACGGAAGGACCGGTGAGAAACTTTCCCGCGGCCAAAAGGAGCGATACAGACCTGTTCAGCCGATTCTTTTCGGGCATGCTCAAACGGTCCATTTACATTGCTCCTTCTCAATTCGAAGCCCTCTTTCTCTCCCTGGCTCACACGGAGGATGATCTCAGTAGAACCCTGGAGGCGTGTCGGGCCGTCTTTCGGAAGATGTCCCGGTAAAGCACGCCCTGAATCGGCTATCCCGCGGAATCATTCCCCTTGGCCTTTTCCATGAGTTCGATGAGGCTGGCTATTTTCGATTTGGGTTTTGCGTAGACCGAACGATTCAGTTCTTCTCCGGTGAAATTTTTCCTCAGGTAGGTTTCGATCTCTACACTCTCCCACCAGCAGTCCAAGATTTTACGGCAGGGGAGATTCGCGTCGGAGCTCCGGCAGTATTGAAAGGGGACCTGGTGTCCCAAGAGCCTGCACCGAATTTCCAGGGAGTCGTACTTTTTGATGGGTTTCCCTTTACGAGCCATGTGAGAAAAGGTGAACATTCTCCCGTAAACCATTCCCACGGGCCTGCCCGTGGGAATGGTCAGAGGTTTAAATCTCCTTGCCTCCCTTCATCTTCTTCGGTTTGGGCAATCCCTCGATGGCCTCGAGGGATTGCCTCATCTCCTCCTCGGGGAGGGGGTAATCGACCAATTTCCCGCTGAAATAGGCATCGTAACCGGTGAGGTCCATCAAGCCGTGGCCGCTCCAATTGAGGAGGATTACCTTCTCCTTCCCCTCCTCTTTGGCCTTTTTTGCCTCCTCGATAACCGTGCAGATGGCATGGCTCGTCTCGGGGGCGGAGATAAAGCCCTCCGTCCTTGCCCAGAGGACGGCCGCCTCATATGCCCCTAACTGATTGTACGCCCTAGGTTCGATGAGGCCTTCGACGATACATTGGCTTATGAGGGGAGCAATGCCGTGATAGCGGAGTCCTCCAGCGTGAATGGGAGGTGGGATGAATTTGTGTCCAAGGGTATACATTGGCAATAGCGGCGTGGTCTCCGCGGTGTCCCCGAAATCATAGGAGAAAGGTGCTCGGGTCATGGTGGGGCACGAAGTGGGTTCCGAAGGGACGATGGTAATCTCTGCCCCGTTAATTTTGTCCAGCACGAAGGGAAAGGCCAAACCCGAGAAATTACTTCCGCCCCCAGCGCAACCGCACACCACATCCACCTTCTTCTCCCCTAGCTTTTCCAGCTGTTTTTTGGCCTCAAGGCCGATAATGGTCTGGTGCATCAGGACGTGGTTGAGGACGCTTCCAAGGGAGTATCGGGTATCCTTGGAGGTGACGGCATCCTCAATGGCCTCGCTGATGGCGATGCCTAAACTTCCCGGAGAGTCCGGGTTTTCCTCGAGGATTTTCCTTCCCGCATTGGTATTCTTGCTGGGACTGGCAATGCAGTTGGCATTCCAGCAGTTCATCATCAGCCTTCTATAGGGTTTCTGGTCATAGCTGATCCTCACCATGTATACCTTGCACTCGAGGCCGAACAGGCAGGTAGCGAAGCTCAGGGCGCTTCCCCACTGTCCCGCTCCGGTCTCGGTGGTCATCCTCTTGATGCCGAAAGCCTTGTTGTAGTAGGCTTGGGCCACTGCTGTGTTGGGCTTATGGCTCCCCGGGGGGCTCACGCCTTCGTTCTTATAGTAGATTCGGGCTGGAGTGCCGAGGGCCTTTTCCAACTCATATGCCCGATATAAAGGCGTCGGACGCCACAGGAGGTATTTCTCCATCACCTCATCGGGGATATTGATCCAACGCTCTTGGCTTACCTCTTGTTCTATGAGGTTCATGGGGAAGACTGGCGCTAATGCGTCGGGTCCGATGGGCTCACCCGTGGCGGGATGGATCGGCGGTTGAAGGGGGTCGGGCAAATCGGCCTGGATATTGTACCACTGTTTGGGTATTTCATCCTCCGTCAAAAACACTTTGACCTGTTTCATAGACCCCTCCTTTCTGAATTATCGGATGAATTCAGAAGTCCTTTGGTCCTGGGAACACTCATTCGTTCTTCACCCATATTCGGTCAGTCATCCATTGAGGTTCCGAGGAAAAGGTGAAAATTAAGATGCCACACTTATGATGGAAACAATGGCAACCATTGAAATAGCATCCAATAATACCAAACCCGTCCTTCATGTCAAGAAAATTCCGTGCTGAAATTTTTCACAAAGTCCTCTATCCTGCATATTGTATATAAGATTTCCCCCTCTTGATATTCTCGAATGCAACTCCGGGCATCTTTCATCCCAATTTTCAAGGCACGAGATGACCGTTGACAGCTATGGTATATTTGCATACTATGAGCGCGGCTCAATATGGGGAAACCTTTGTACATTCCTTGTTGACTCTAGCGTGAAACCAGCGACTTGGATCTGGGCAGATAGCCTTTCGCCCCATGGCTGATGGAAGGGAGGGACAGATGATCAAGGCAGTTGTTCTGGATTTCGATGGGACGCTGGCGGTGTTAAATATCGATTTCTCGGCGATGACAAAAAAGATCCTCAGCTTTATCGAGGAACACGGCATTTCTCGGGAGTCCTTGAGGGAAAGATACATACTGGAGACCATCGACGAGGCATCCTCCATTCTGCTGAGAAGGGAGGGGTCTTTGGCGGAACAATTCAGGGAAAAAGCTCACAAGATGTTGAGGGAGAAAGAATTGGAGGCGGCTTCGCAGAGCCGCCTCTTCCCGGGAGTGGAATCCATGCTGAGGAAGCTGAGAATTGCCGGGGTGAAGGTCGGTATCATTACCAGAAACTGTGATGGTGCTGTTCGGAGGATCTTTCCCCATATCGGATCCCTGTGCGATGCTTTCCTGCCGAGGGATTCCGTGAAAAGGGTCAAACCGGATCCCCACCACCTGGCAACGCTCCTCGATATATTGAGAGTGTCTGGTAATGATGCCATCATGGTGGGGGACCATCCCATGGATATTCTCGCCGGGAAAAGGGTCGGTATGCGGACGGTGGGGGTATTAACGGGGAGGACCACGAGGGATGAACTTCTGGAAACGGGGGCCGATTATGTCTTGGAGAGTGCTTCCCAGGTCACCTCGTTGATTGAGAGGCTGAATCGATAGCCTTGATTATCCCACCGAATTACCCCTTGGGTCTGGGAATCGTCCAATCTCCCCTTATTTCTTTCTCTATGTCCGTTGGGAGGGCCAATTCATGGGAAATCTTGAAGGTTTTCCCCTTCCGCTCGGCTGATCACCTCGGTTTGCCCTCGGCCATGAGCCCTTCGGTCTGAGCTCAGGGTCGAAGACTCGGGCCGAATGGACCCCAAGGCCGAAGATTTACCCCTTCCAGCCGAGTTTGGGTGCTGCGATAAAGAAAGGTGCTGCAGTTAAAGATGTGCTGCGGTGGGGCGGTTGAGAACAAGTGCTGAGGTTAAAGACAGATGGGGCGGTTGGGGAGGTGGGGTGCTGCGATAAAGAAAGGTGCTGTGGTTTGAAGGATGAATTTACGCTCAAGGACAAAGGTTTCCCTCAGAAATACAAAAAACTCCAGAAACTCAAGAAACTCGGGAGACTCCAAAAACCTCGTATATTGACATTGCAGACCGTATGAAATAAGATTATCTGCGTTTGAGACCGCTTTCGACGGAGGCCTTCGCAAGCAAACTCAGCTTCATTCTGAATCCTACGGGGAAGGGTATTGAATGGAGAAGAAGCATCTGTTTTCCCCAGGGCCTACGATGTTGCCCCAAGACATCATGCTGAAGATGGCCGAACCGATAATCCACCATCGGGAACCCGAGTATAAAGCGATATTCCAGGAGGTCCGGGAAGGGCTCAGGTATCTTTTCCAAACGAAGAACGAGGTGCTCGTATTCACCTCCTCTGGAACTGGGGCCATGGAAGGGACGGTTTCCAACCTATTACACTCCGGGGATAAAGCCCTGGTGGTTCGGGGAGGTAAGTTCGGCGAACGGTGGGAGGAGATTTGTCGGGTTTATGGGATTGAGGTGAAGTGCATCGACGTAGAATGGGGGGAGGTCGTTGACCCGAACGTGATCGAGGAGAGTCTGAAGGAGGATCCTGCTATTCGGGCTGTCTTCACCCAGGCCACTGAGACTTCAACGGGGGTAATCCACCCCATACGGGAGATGGCGGAGATTACGGGAAGGTACGAGGAGACGGTGATCGTCGTCGATGCCATCACGGGAATTAAAGCCCTCGATATCCCGATGGATGCGTGGAATCTGGATGTAGTAGTGAGTGGCTCTCAAAAGGCCCTTATGCTTCCGCCCGGGCTTTCTTTCGTTGCCCTCAGCGAAAAAGCGTGGAATCTTGTGCATTGCTCGAATTGACCCAAGTACTACTTCGATTTCAGAAAGCAGTTGGAATCGGCGATGAAGAATCAAAGTCCGTTTACGCCCGCAATCACGTTGGTAATCGGTCTGAGGGAGTCGTTGAGAAAGATTCGGCGGGAGGGATTGGAGGCTCTCTTTGCCCGGCACAAATCTCCTTGCCCGGGCGACACGAGAAGCGTTAAAGGCGCTGGGGCTGGAGCTCTTTGCGGAAGAATCCCCGAGCAATGCCCTGACGGCGGTGAAGATTCCGGAGCGAATAGGGGCCAATGAGATAAAGAGTCGCCTTTTCGAGGAATTTGGGATTACCGTTGCTGGAGGACAGGATCAGGCCAGGGGGAAGATCATCCGGATTGCCCATTTGGGCTACTACGGACCCTTGGATATGGTTATCAGTGCGCTGGAGATGCTTCTTGCAGAGATGGGCCATGGATTCGAGTTGGGCGTTGGGGTGAGGGCCGCGGAAAAGGTGTTGATATCCCTGGGAGGCGGGCCAAATGGAAGAGGAAAAGACTTGCCGGGTATTGGTAGCTGGTAAATTGTCCTCTAAGGGCATAGAAATCTTGAAGGGAGAGGAGAAGATCAGGTGCTATGTGGAAGCCAATATCAGCCCTGGTGAGTTGAGGGCCACCATTAGGGAGTATGACGGCATCATTATTCGGAGCAAAACAACGGTTAGTGCGGACATTATCAACGCCTCGGAGAGGCTTAAGGTAATCGGGCGTGCCGGAATCGGGGTAGATAACATCGACGTTCAAGCAGCGACGCGAAGGGGAATTCTCGTGATGAACACCGCCCGTGAAAATGCCGTGGCGGCTGCCGAACATACCATAGCTATGATGCTGGCCATGTCGAGGAATATTCCTCAGGCCAACACCTCCACGAAATCGGGAAAGTGGGAGAAAGGCAAGTTCATGGGAGTCGAGCTCTATGGTAAGGTCCTCGGCATCATCGGCATCGGGGAAATCGGTAGCCTTGTTGCGGAGAGGGCTCAGGGAATGAAGATGGATGTGATAGCGTATGACCCTTATATAGCCCCGGATGCAGCAGCCCAAAAGGGGATTCCCTTGGTTTCCTTGGATGATCTCTTGAGCCGATCCGATTTCATCAGCATCCATACACCCTTAACGGAAGAGACAGGTCATCTAATCGACGTCGAGGCCTTTGAGAGGATGAAGACGGGCGTGATGATCATTAACTGTGCGCGAGGGGGCATTGTGGACGAGAGCGCCCTCTTAGATGTATTGAGGACTGGAAAGGTGAGGGGAGCAGCCCTGGATGTCTTTGAACATGAGGCGGCAGGAAATAATCCCCTTTTCGATATGAATAATGTGATCTGTACCCCCCACATCGGGGCTGCCACAAGTGAAGCCCAGGAGAACGTGGCCGTGGCCATTGCCGACCAGGTGGTTGATTTCCTCATCAACAAGAGGATTCGAAATGCGGTGAACATACCCATCGTCAACCCTGATGTGCTTCCCGTGGTCCAGCCTTATCTCGATTTGGGGGAGAAATTGGGGAGTTTTCTCACCCAACTATCGGATTTTGCTATTGAAGAGCTCTCCATCGAATACAAGGGTACCGTGGCGGAGTATGAGGTCTCACCCATTACCGTTTCCATACTGAGGGGGCTGTTGACTCCTTATATGGGGGAGGTGGTCAATTTTGTAAACGCCTCCATCATAGCCAGGGACCGGGGAATCACGGTGAGGGAATCCAAGTCCAGCAGTTCTGAGGATTTCGCCAGCATGGTTGCCATTACGGCAGTGGGTGGGGAGGAGAGGAACGTTGTGGCAGGGGCTCTTTTCGGCACCAAGGATTTCCGGATTGTGCAAATCAATGATTTCCTTATCGAAGCCGTGCCCAGGGGTAACATGCTCCTGATTCATAATGACGACAGGCCCGGCGTCATTGGGAATATCGGAACGGCCCTCGGAAATAGAAACATCAACATTGCTACCATGCAATTTAGCCGTGACCGCATGGGGGGCAACGCCATTTCCCTGCTTCACTTGGATTCGGTCATATCGAAAGAGGTGATTGAGGAACTATCACGGTTGTCCAATGTTGTCTCCGTGAAACATATTGAGCTCTGACCTGAAAAGGGGGAAGAGAATGGCCAATGTGGTTGTCGTGGGAAGTCAATGGGGTGACGAAGGCAAGGGGAAGGTGGTTGACCTCTTCAGCCAGTTTGCCCAGGTGATTATTCGTTTTCAGGGGGGAAATAACGCAGGTCATACCCTGGTGGTAGGGGATGAGAAGTTTATCTTTCACCTGATTCCCTCTGGTATACTCCACCCCGGGAAGAAGTGCGTTATCGGTAGCGGGGTTGTAATCGATCCTGGTGTCCTCTGCGAGGAGATTGATGCCTTGAAAAAGAAAGGGTATTTTCGGGATGAGTCCCAGTTCCTCATCAGCGAGGCAGCCCATCTCATCATGCCCTACCATAAGGTTATCGATGTGGCTCGAGAACGCCTGAAATCGGGCGGCAAGAAAATTGGGACAACCGGAAAGGGGATTGGGCCGGCTTATGAGGATAAGGTTGCGCGGTGTGGAATCAGGATAATCGACCTCCTCGATGAGGGGTCCTTTAGGGAAAAGCTGGAGGAAAATCTGACCCAAAAGAATTTCTATTTGACCCAAATGCTCGGGGAATCCCCTTTGGATGGGGTTCAAATCCTCAGCGACTATAAGGGATTTTGGGACAAATTGGGGAAATATGTGGTCGATACGTCCGTTGTCCTCCACGAGGAGATGAAACGGGGCAGAAATTTGCTCTTTGAAGGGGCACAAGGGTGCCTGCTTGATGTAGACCACGGTACCTATCCGTATGTAACCTCATCCAGCACGGTAGCCGGAAATGCCTGCTCGGGTTCAGGGGTCGGCCCGACCCATATCGATGCCGTCATTGGGACTTCAAAGGCTTATACCACAAGGGTAGGGGGAGGCCCCTTTCCGACGGAAATGAGTGGTACGGTGGGGGAGGAGATTCGAGAAAAAGGGGGGGAATACGGAGCCACCACGGGCAGGCCGAGGCGATGTGGGTGGTTTGACGCCGTTATCGTCAAGCATGCCGTAAGGGTCAATGGTTTGAGCGGTATCGCCTTTACCAAACTGGACGTCTTGGACACCCTGGATAAGATCAAAATATGTACCGGTTACCGATGGAATGGAGAGATCCTCGATCAAGTCCCGTCGAGCATCGGCGTATGGGAGTCCGTGGAACCAGTGTATGAAGAGCTTGATGGTTGGCAAGAGGATATCAAAGGAGCAAGGGAATTTTCGGATCTTCCGATCAATGCCCAACGCTACATACGGCGGCTTGAGGAGGTTGTTGAGACGAAAGCCATCCTCGTTTCGGTGGGGTCGGAGAGAAATGAGACCATCTTTCTCAAAAACCCGTTCGATACGGTATAGATTTACCGTAAGAGGAGGGGTATAATAAATTAACAATTAAGAATTAATAGTTAACAATTAATAATCGACAATCAATACTTTTCCTTTGGCGTCTATCCCCTCAACGGTTGACGAGGTGGGCCGTTAACTCAGTCGGTAGAGTATCTGCCTTTTAAGCAGAGAGTCGCTGGTTCGAGTCCAGCACGGCCCACCATAGAATGCAGTGGTAAAGCCGGGGGAAGCTTTTATAGCTTTAAGATATTAGCGTGGTAGTTGTCATTGAAGTGAGCTTGTCCTGAACGAAGTGAAGGGAATCCAGCACGACCCACCATATGTTTCCCGGGAGGGAACCCAAAAATGAGCCGGGTAGTAAATCTATCCGGCTCATTCTGTACCGCCTCGAAGGGGCCGATCGCTTACTGTTTTTTGGCAAAAACCCTCGCGATGACATCGACCAGGACATCCTTCCCCTCGTCCCATGATGCCTGAAGAGCCTTCACGATCCCGTCTTTTGACCGTTTGGGGTTGTCCAGCTCGGCACGTATTTCCTGAAGCGCTTTTTTCCTCTTGGGATCTTCTTCCAGGGAGACGTAGTGGTAGAGCAGTGAGGAGACATATTTAACAACCTCATCCACGGCTTGATTCCGCATGGAAGGCTCGCTCTCCTCGGGGGAGCTCTTCATCACCTCCTCGAGGGAAGGCTCACTCTTCTCCTGCACGGTTTTTATAACCTCCTTGAGCGGAGGTACGTTCTCCCCCTGAGAGCTCTGTACGACCTCCTCAAGGGATGGTTCCTTCTCTTCATATGATGGCTTCAGGGCTTCTTCCGTAACGGTCAAATCCTCCTCTGGCATCGGTCCAGCCACCGGGTCTTCCGATAGCGTCTTCTCCAATATGCTCCTTTCGAAGAAGGCTTCATCCGAGAGCGGTTCTTCCGGAACAGGCTTATCCGAAGAGGACTCTTTTGGGGTGGTTTTCGCGTTCGGTTTGGGAGGCCTCAAGCGCCTCAACGCCTCAATGCCGTCTTCCAAGATCGTTTTTGCCCTGTCCAAATCATGCCCGAAAGAACCCATATCCCCATATGAGGACCCGGAACTCCTCGTGGCGCCAAATCGGGGGTCTTGAAATGTCAACGTCTCGAATCTCCGGACGTAATCAGAGCCCTCGCTGAAGATGTTTTCCAGGTGAGATAATGTCGTTTTCTTCCAGGTGGTAAATCGAGAGGCCCGATGATTGAGGTTTTTGAGATCCCTGATGATCCCTACCTGTTCTTCCAAGAGTTTAATCTGCTTATCAATTTCCATGGTTGATTTCTGCTCCGCCAGTTCTCGAACTTACTTTACATGAAAAAGTCCGATACTCCCTATATTAATAGCGCAAATTCGCCTCCAAGACAAATATTTTTATCCTGCTGGGAAACTGGACGCGTGCAAGGTCGAAGGTTTTGCTGTCCATTTAGCGATTGACTTCGCCGTCATTTCTTGGTTTAATTGTCATGCCGTGATCCTTGCACAGGGCC
>JAQYWG010000098.1 GCA_030145085.1 Thermodesulfobacteriota bacterium | reverse complement strand
ATTGCCATGAGCAATGGCTCACCCCGTGTCGTGCCGACGGGAGGGACAACGGGAATTCTCGGAACAAATCCCATTAGCGTTGCTGTTCCACGAAAACAAGATCCTCCATTCATTTTGGACATGTCTACCAGCGTTGTTTCAAGCGGTAAGATTGACGTTGTGGTCCGCAAGGGACAGCAGGTCCCCAATGGATGGGTCTATCCATCGGTTGAACCCTTCCTCGATTCACAGGGTGTAGTCCCGATGTCTGTGTTGCAATATCCTTTGGGCGGCCAAAAAATAACTGGCGGTTATAAGGGCTATGGCTTGGGATTTATGACAGACATCCTTTCCGGGATATTATCGGGCGCAAACTTCGGGAGCAGACTTTCCGCGTCAAAAAAACCTGATGCCCAAGCGAATATAGGGCATTTTTTGGGCGCCATGAAAATCTCAGGATTCCGCCGGATAGATGAATTCAACAAAGACTTCGATTCGCTGGTCCAGGACATTAAATCCTCACCCCTTGAACCGGATACAGAAAGGATATTCATTCCCGGTGAACCCGAAATAATTGCCCGCAAAGAAAATCAAAGGAAAGGTGTTCCAATTCTCCCATCCGTTTTGGAAAAACTGAAGCAAATTGGTTCAGAACTGGACCTCAAAATTCCTCAGTAATGTGCTTCAATTGATCAATGAAACGCGACTGGTGGCTCTTCGGGATCTGTTCCTCGAGATTCTTCACGTATTTAGTGTTTATGACCTATGCGGCTGCCCTTCCTGTGGTCCAGAGGGAATGGAGGATGTCTGCTACGGCCGCGGGGTCTATTTCCAGCGGATTTACGATTGGCTATGCTGTCTCTCTGATTATCCTTTCCGAGCTGGCCGACCGAATTGGACCCAAGCGCGTCTTCCTCTGGTCAAATTTCTTCACCGCCTTTGCCTCTTTGGCTTTCGCCATACTTGCACGCGGATATTATTCCGGCCTAATTCTCTATACCCTTATTGGACTCTCATTGGGAGGTACCTATACAACCGGGATCATGTTGATTGCGGATCGTTACCCCAGCGACACACGGGGGAGGGCCATTGGGTTTTTCATCGCGAGCACTTCCCTGAGTAGTACTTTATCGCTGGGAATCAGTGGGGTCGCGTTACCTTATGGAGGGTATCACCTTTCTTTCCTCCTGACCTGCCTCGGTCCATTAGTAGGTTCGATCTCAATATGGATTACCCTCGCTTCAACACCCGCCTCAATATCGCCGAGACGAGAAGAGCAGAAGTTTTCAGCAGAGGTCTTGCGAAATAAACCCGCCATATTGTTTATCATGGCATATGTCTGCCACAACTGGGAGCTTTGGGGGATGTGGACGTGGACCCCGGCATTCCTGGCCGCATGCCTCGCGGTCAGCGGATCCGAGTCTTTGAGGGTAGCGGGTGCTGGCGCCAACATTGTCGCGCTATTCCACTTTATGGGGTTTCTTGCATCATTTTCCATGGGCTCCCTTTCAGATAGGCTTGGACGTGCATTCATGATTCTGCTTCTCGGGAGTATCAGTATGGCCTGCTCTTTTACGATGGGATGGCTCATTGGTTTCCCCCTCGCTTTGGTGATCTTCATTGGTATGATGTACGGGTTTTCTGCGATAGCGGATTCCCCGATCCTCTCAGCAGGATTGACCGAGAAGGTCGAAACCTCTTATAGGGGAGCCGCCTTCGCCTTGCGGTCGTTTTTGGGATTTGGTGTCGGTGCTATCTCACCCTTGACATTTGGTGCCATTTTGGACTGGACCAATCCAATGTCGTCAGAAACCGGTACCTACATAACGTGGGGCTGGTCTTACAGCGTACTTGGCCTTGGTGGCCTGGGGGTTGTGTGGATCGCCTTCATCCTCTATAAGAGGACCGCTCAGCGATGAGACTCTAAAACATTGAACATTAGATGTTTCAGCGGGAAACTCCCTTGTTCCATCGCTTCAATGCCTTCAAAGTGACCCTTTCAGGGTTCGCAGGCTTCGTCGTGAGTCTTCGACCATGAGCTCAGACCGAATGGCTCAGCCGAACGGCTGGGGAATACGTACCCCTTCCAACCGAGTTTGGGTACTGCCGTTTTGCGGTGCTGCAGTGCTGCGGTCAGAAGGGTAGAATTGTGCTCAGGGACAACGGAGTCTCCCAGAAAGTCAGTAGACTCAAGATGATCTGCCGTTGAATTATATTGATCAACTCCGTCCCCAGGCAAAAATTACGTTCCTTCATTGAAATTGGAGCACGTTTAGCGAAGCCTTTATATCGCCATTCCCACTGCCCATCCTTGCGGGTGAAGGCATTCAAGAGGCAGCAGATGTAATGAACTAGCGGTCGACGGTAATGGAATGATTTGGAATACATAGTCCGAAGAGATACGTTATGTTACCGATAACCCATTTTTACCATGGCCTTTATGACCTCATGATAATGGTCAGGTTTTCCGCCTTTGAAGAAAGCTCTTAAACCGGATTGAGAGGACTTCCGTAGTCGATCTCGAACCGCTTCAGCCATAATCGGTCTGACATGTAACTCATTCAAGGTTTCGATTACGTGGTCCATTTCCTCAGCGCGCCGATCTGCATGAATTACGTTGGTTGTAATCCACGTATTCGCGATCTCTTGAAAAGAGCTCCCATCCATATGTTTGACAATAGCATCCATAAGTGGTTCCACGAGATCACAACGCTCCGCTCCGACCAACATTTCAAGAAGAAGGGCCTCGACGCCTTTAGCAAAGACACTTCGGAGCATTTTCAAATAGGATGCCTTTCCGATCTCTTTGGAGACGAATCTCACATTAAAACCCATATTCCCTAACAAATTGACGAATTCATCCGCTCTTTTTCCGCAGACTAACATCGGGCTTTTAAACCCGTAGGAGGCGATCGCACCTAAGATTGCCACTTCAATAAAAGATCCTCCTTTTTTCTCAATCAATTCGCCTATGAGCATTTTCCCTCTGGGCGAAACAGTATTCATATCTACATACACCTTACCCTCTTTCATGAAAGGCAAGGACTCTCTGACCACTTGAGCCGCCACTTCTCCAGTTACAAGGCTTAAGATCATGTCACTTTTCGAGATCAAGGACCGCATATCCTCCTCTACGATTATCCCTTGTTCCTTAGCTTTGAGTCTCAGTGATTCCTCAAATTCATCGTCATTGAACTTAATATCAAAAACACTAATAGACCTCCCTTTGTTTGAGAACAACCCCTGGGCAATGGCCTGCCCCGCCTCTCCATAACCGATAATCCCAATTCTATCCGCATCCATAGGTTGAGTTCCCCTCTTCGATTTTATTCTCTTTATGCCTTTAAATAATTACAGAGTCCAGGATCTATATACATCCAGACCTCAGCGTCAACTTCGAGATGTTTATGGGATGAGGTTTGAACTCTCAAAACCTCTTTTTCCACCTTGATTCTGTAATCATAGAAACTGCCCAGAAATGTCTTTTGAACGACCTTTCCTTTATACAAATTATGGGCCTTCTCTATTCTAGAGGGCTCGATTTCAATGGACTCGGGCCGAACGGAAATGAGAACATCGGAATCGATATCGGGAAATTCATTTCCCTCTCCCTTTTTGACTCTCAATACCATTCCCTTTTCAGTCCTTACTTCAACGAAAGATTCGTCTTTTCTTTGAACCATTCCCTTCAACAAATTGGTCGTTCCCACAAAAGAAGCAACAAATCTGGACTTGGAGCTGTGATAGATATCTTCGGCACTGCCTATTTGATCAATCCTCCCCTGATTCATAACCACGATCCGGTCCGCAATGACCATGGCCTCCGTTTGATCATGGGTAACGTAAATGGAAGTAATCTTAAGTTTCTGTTGAATTTCCCTTAAATCAAACCTCATTTCCTCCCTGAGGATAGCATCAAGATTTGAAAGTGGTTCGTCCAACAAGAGGACATCAGGTTCAACCACTAACCCCCGGGCGAGGGCAACCCTTTGCTGTTGGCCTCCCGAGAGTTCGTTGGGGTACCTGTTTTCAAGACCTTTCAATTTCGTCAACTCCAAACTCCTCATTACCCGGTCCCTCACTTCGGATTTTGGAAGCTTTCTCAATTCGAGGCCGAACGAGATGTTTTTGTACACCGTTTTGTGGGGCCAAACCGCATAAGATTGAAAGACCATCGCCATATTCCTCTGCTCCGGAGGCAAGACGAACTTTTTCGAAGAGATAACCCTATCGTTAAGGATAATCTCGCCATCGTCGGGGTCTATAAAGCCAGCGATACACCTAAGTGTAGTGGTCTTCCCACATCCGCTCGGTCCAACAAGGGCAACGAATTCACCCTCATCAATGTCCAGGGAAAAGTTGTCGGCGGCCCTAACTTCGCCGAATTTCTTCGTGAGATTTTTTATCCTGACCTTCGCCATACACGATCTCCCCTCTTTAACTGCTCGTCATAAAGGCTTAACCCCTATTGTTCTCTCTATTTTCTCATGAAACCTGGGCGAAACTTTTCCCCACGACCTTTCTTGAACCAGCGACGAATATGAGAGTAATGAGCAGTACTAAAATTGAAAGGGCTGCTAAAGCCTCAAATTCTCCTTCCTCAAAAAGGGTAAAGATGGTCACCGCTATCACCTCGTTATTAGTGCTGTAGAGGAGTATGGATGCGGAAATTTCTCGAAAAGAAGAGATAAAGATCAGAATCCACCCAGACACTAAGCTTATCTTCAATAAGGGAACGGTTATGTTCATGATGGATCTAAACCACGAGGCTCCGATAATACGTGCTGATTCCTCGAGCTCAAGGTTAATCTGTGTCAAACCATCCGAACAGGCCATGTATGCCAAGGGAATCCGCCGAGCAACGTAAGCCGCTAGCAAGATCCATATCGTGCCGTACAACATGAATGGCGGTCTGATGTAGGCCCATAAGAAGGCAACTGCCATTGCAACACCAGGTATGGCAAAGGGTAAAACCATCATGAAATGAAGGAAGCCGCGGCCCACATTTTCGGTCCTCTTGTTGTAGATCACGACGATCAACGCCAAAAAAACGGCAATCGTTGCTGCCAGAAATGCGAGGAAAAAACTATTGAGAAATGATTTCTGACTGAGCCTGTAATGGAACAGAATGAATTCAAAGTTATGCAATGTCAGATTGCTCAGGGTTAGGGGAACACCCCAGACTTTGCTCAAAGAAATGAGCAATAACATGAAGTAAGGGACGATGACGGCCAAGCTCACAACTAGGACACAATAACCCAGGACCGGCCATTTGGCCTTACCCAATTTGATGATCGTTGGCTGCGTGGTCTTCCCCGAGATGAGAACGAATTGCTTTTTGCCGAGATAAAGGTACTGAAAAATGAGTAACACGCCCGTAATAACGACTAAGGGAATGGCTAAAGCAGCGCCCTGCTGAAACTGGGGCGGATAATGGAATAACTGGTAAATTTGCGTCGTTAGGGTAAAAATACCCCTCGACATTCCCAAAACAGCGGGGACTCCAAAGAGGGCTAGAGCCTCTAAGAAGGAGAGTATGGCACCGCTGATAATGGCGGGAGCTACCAACGGCAGTGTGATCTTGAACGCCGTTTTCCACTTCGATGCCCCCAACATGTTTGCGGCATCTTCTAGACTCGAGTCCATATTGTCCAAAACTGAAGCCGTATTTATGAAAACAAAGGGGTACACATACATGGCAATGACGAAGATGATCCCCTCGATGGAAAAGACGTTAAAGAGAGTTACCTTGGTATGAAATAACTCCTTGAATAGAACATTGAGCTTGCCAGCACCGGGTCCCAACAAAAATATCCAGGCAATTGCACCTAAGAACGGAGGCGTGACCATGGAAACCAGTGCGAGGTTTCGAATGAAATTCTTCAGTGGAATATCGGTTCTGCTGACAGCCCAGGCCATAGGGACGCCGGTCAAGAGGCTTAGGAAGGTTGCCCAAACGGCAATCACCATGGAATTTCTGAAGGCTTTGAAAAGAACCTTTTGTTTAAAAATGTTCAAGAAATAGAAGAAGCCGAACTTACCTTCTGGGGTAAAGACACTTCCCTTAAACATCATGATCAGTGGAAACAGAATGAGGATTGCTACAGCTGTCAGTGCAATGGGAAATAACACCCATTTCACGATGTCAAAGCCCTTCAATCCCCTTCTAAGGTGCCCATTCACCATTTACCCCTCGAAATCCCTTTGCTGCTTCCACGAAACCTCACACTGGGCACAAAAGAGGCCCCGCTCTCAAGATGGAGCGAGGCCTCTCGAGCTCTCAGGCTATTTCCTCCCCATAATGGTATCAAAATTATCGATGAGCTTTTGCTTGTTTTCGATCAACCACGATATCTTTGGGTACAGAAATTTCAAATCGCCCAAAGAAGGCTGTCCCTTTGCCGGCACATCCACTCGCCCGGGATAGTAGTATTTAGCCGCGATGATCTCCTGAGCCTCCTTGCTGCAAATATAATCCATGAACAGTTTCGCGACGTTGGGATGGGGTGCCTTCTTGAGAATTCCTGCAGGCCCTGGGGAAAGGGTAACCCCCTCGACCGGATAAGTAACATCACAGGGCTGCCCCTTATACTTACCGGGAAGCACGGAATAGTTATTCTGTTCCGCAATCAAGGGACGTTCAGCGGAAATCATCATGGTCTGTAAGGCGCCGTGGCTATCGCCGATGAATGGTTGGTTCTTGACCAACGCCCTGTAATAATCCCATCCATACAGCTCCAGAATGCAGGCTATATTGACAGCGGTCGTTCCTGCATAGTATGGGTTACTCATGGAAATCATGCCCTTCCACTTCGGGTCCAGCAAGTCCTTCCACGATTTTGGCGCCTCGGCCTTCTTTATCTTGTTTGTGTTGAAGGCGATAACCGAGGTGTTGCTCTTTACCGCAAGCCAATATCCATCACGATCCTTCATGTAATCGAAGAATTTGTCAAAGTCCTTGGGCTTATATTTCTCAATCAACCCTTTCCTTGTCCAAACAATAAAGGGAGCCATATCTGAGACCTGGCATACATCCCACATGGATTTGTTTGCGGCAAACTCCGCCTCGACTTTTGCGAGGACCTTGCCCGTTCCAGAACGAAAAACACTGGGGGTAATCCCATATTTCTTGCCGAAATTCTCCGCCAATTTATTGGCCGTTTTCGAATCCATGGAGGTATAAAATATGAGCTTACCCTCTGCCTTTGCCTTATCCACTATTGATGCTGCATCTCCCGTGGAGGCCAATGCAAAGGCGACGAAACAGACAACCAATACACATCCTGCTTTCTTATTAAATTTCATTGTACTTCCCCCTTTCATAGTCTATTATCCTTTTAAACTATCTCCTTGAACTTCCCTTTCAATCCTCCTGCTTCACCTCCTTTCTCCAAGAGCTTCGTTATGAAATCCTATAGTCCCACCCCCTTTCTCTCCGCGAATCTTCCTTCTAAAACCAATTATTTCACCTCCGCTCTATCTGAGAAACTTCCGTTCGTTTTCCTTCATTTGGGAAACCCCTTGCAGATCAAAGACGTGATCCACGGGATCAATCAGTTCATCTAGGTCATAGATTCCACCGTCCTTTTTGATCTTGTCGAATACCGTCTCCATCGCCTTCATTGAGGCCCTGAGCCCGTGATTGGCATAGATGACCATCTTCACCTTCCCCAGCTCGTGGATCTCGCTCTCTTTGAGACTTGAATACGTTGTCGGTACCAACACTAATGGTATATCTCGATCCCAGGCGGTCACAAACTCAATGATCTCTTGAGGATCTTTCGATTTGGAGTGAATCAGAATCGCGTCCGCCCCCGCATCGACATATCGATGAGCTCTCATCTGGGCTTCTTCCTGTCCCCAACCAGCGATCAGAGCCTCGATGCGGGCGATTACCATGAAATCCGAATCCCTTTGAGCGACCTTCGCCGCCTCTATTTTCCCTTCGAATTCCTCAACCCTCAGCAACTCTTGTCTCCCACTGGCCAGGAGACTATTATCTTTTGGAAACTGTTTGTCCTCGATAACAACAGCGGCGATCCCCGCCTCTTCATACCTTTTAACCATGTACATCACATTAATCGCGTTTCCATAGCCGGTGTCACAATCCGCAACCAGGGGGATGTCAATGACTTCATTCATTGAACGCGCGGCCTCCACGAACTGATACATGGAAATCAGGCTGGCGTCAGGAATTCCATAGGAAGCGGAAATCTCAAGGCCACTAGCCCATACGCCGTCAAACCCGGCCTTCTCAATCAATTTCGCTCCGATCCCATTGTGGGCACCCACGAGGCGGATTAAACCCGGACCCTTAAACAAATCCTTCAACTTTGTCGCCTTTTCCAATATACTACCTCCTTGAAACCGAAATATTGTTTTATATTTTCTTATCGCGATTACCTATTATCAATGAAGGCCGCGGCCATGTCAAGACGGAATTCTTCTCTGGGAAATGGAAAATTTCCGGTGTCACTCATCTTATCCGAATAGTGGCTTCCCTCTGCATTCTCTTATTGGTTTTGCTCATTTGGGTGAAGGCCTGAGCTTCGTATCCACCGGAGGGATCTCACAAAATTGGCCAGGATCTTGATCAACCGTTTCATCTCTCCAGAATTACCGTCATCTCGCAGTCTCCTGTGGATTTCCAGTTGGATGGCCGGTATCATCTCCATGATGTTTCGAACGATCTCCCCGCCTATGAAATAGCGATCTTTCCTAATCAGATAATCCGCCTCTTTCCGCAGATACCCCTCCAAATGCTCCAAGATCTCCCTCCTGCCCCTGAGGCTAACTCCATATCTAGTCCCAATCTCGATGTCGACTCCCCTGCGCATTCTGTCCAGCCCGTGAATATCCAGAAGCAACTGAATATCATGGGAGGCGATGAGACCTTCCAGACATCGGAGAAAAGGGGTTTCTCTTGCCTTTGGGCCATCGAAATTGTCGACATTGGGATCCCTCAATTTCGTCAGTGGAACAAGCCCGAAACACTCGGCCTCTTGACATACCTTAAGCGCGATGAAATCCGTAAACTCATCCTGGGGCTTCAGTCGGTTTCTTCCGTTGTAATTTCCCCTATCATGGGGAACCGCATGGGGTGCGGTGAGAATAACGGGATTGGATCCCTTGATAAAAAGATACCTCTCGGAGTAGCTTCTTTCCCTCTCTAAATTCCCCGGCCAGACCTCGCCCCACCAGAGCGCCCGGATTGTTCCATGCCTTTCCGCCACCAACTCCGGGGTCAGTTCCCCCAGATCGACGATTTCCAATTCGGGCGCTTTCATAGTTTTCTCACCTCGGATTTCTCAGGGTCCAATCTCAATTGAATATCAAACAGCTACTTTCCCTCCGCCAGTAACCTCAGTTGCGCCGGGGGGAAAACCCAACGCAGATCCCCCTTATGGGTTGAAAGCGCCTCGACATCGATGCGACAGACCCCACCCATCTCAAAATGGATGGAGACACGGGTTCCCTCACTCATTAAATTCGATGCGATTTCCCCGAGGGAGGGTAAATGTCCCGCCAGCAGCATCTTCCCCTTATCTCCGAGACGCCCCAGGTAAGCAATGGCATCTTCAGCGGGTGCCAAGGGCTCTAAGGCCTCCGTAACCGCAATCCCCTCCTTGGGATAACCCAATTCCCCTGCCACGATCTCCGCCGTCTGCCGCGCTCGCCTCTTGGGGCTGGAGACGATAAGGTCTACAGCGACCCCCAGTTTCTTGAGGGCTTTCCCACTGGAACTAATCTGATCTTCTCCCCCTGGGGTCAAAGATCGCTCAGGATCTTGACCCTCGGCATGAGCCTCACCATGTTGCATAAGATATATCTCCATTTCTACCCTTCCCCCTTCCAATATTGACGGCTTCGTAAAAAGTCCAACTGCCGTTCGACAGGCCGTTCGACAAGCTCACGGTCCTGAGCAAGGTCGAAGGACTCA
>JAQYWG010000097.1 GCA_030145085.1 Thermodesulfobacteriota bacterium | reverse complement strand
AAGAAGCTCCTCGGTGATAGTCATCTGACGTTGCCGGTGAAACTCGGCGTTGAGCTCTCTGAGCCGTTCTTTGATATTCCTCTCAGCGCCTTGCATGGACGCAAGGCGGCTGGCATTTTCACTTGCCAGGGACTCGGCAAAGGCTCGATAGAGGGAAACAAAGAGATACTGACGGATTAACAGCGAAAATAGCCGATTCCAACCCATGGTAAAGGTTGGCAGAGATCGAGTCGGCCATTCTCTCTTCTCCAGATTTTGAAGCCATTCCAGATCAACGGGCCAAAGCCGAAGCGCATGGGGACGGTAAGACGCGCCTGAGAGATGTTCGTTGAAAAACAGATTTATCCGATTCATTTTCCGCTGGGAATGCCACTCCTCTATGATCATCACGATTTCCTGAACCATTGGTGTGATACCCGCAGTAGAACCGGGACTAGATAGGCTCCTTTCAACAACCTGCCCTGCATCTTCGAGTCGCGCGGCAACGCGGAGGCCCACCGCCAGCATGAACCGATTTTCTGGGTTGACCCCAAGGTCACTTATCGTCTCCATCGCATGGGATACAATTTGATCGTTCAACTGACCACACATGCCCTGATCCGAGCCAAAAACGATCACCCCCAAGAGATTCGTCGGCTCAGGTTTTACCAGAGCGAGAGCTTCCGGTCTCTTTCTCAGGAGTATTCGGAGGCCCATTTCAATCGTTCGATTGTATTCGGTTAGGGATTCTACCGCCTTTTCGTACTGACGGATGTTCACGGCTGCCAGGGCTTTCATCGTCTTTACGACTGAGTGAAGGTCTTCCGCCGTTTTGATTTTTCTCTTCAGTAACTCAGCCGTTTGCATGCCTCTCCTCTCCTTCTCCCGAATCGAGGTCCTTCCTCGCCACACGCACGAGGGCCTCGTAATCCTCACGGCTCAATTTGTCACCCGACTGAATGCGTTCCCACAAACCGGGTGGTTGTTGCACAATTGCGTTTCGAACCTCCCTTTCAGCATCACCAATTTGATCCTCCGAATAATCGTCAAAGATCCCTGCGGTTACAGCTACGAGAGCGGCGATTTGTTCGGGAACCGGTATCGGTTCGTACTGAGACTGTTTCAGGATCGCCCGGACACGGCGTCCACGCTCGAGAGTTTTCCGGGTTTCTTCATCGAGGCGCGTCCCAAACCGGGCAAATGCTTCCAACTCCTCAAACTGTGAATAGGAAAGCCGCAGGTCACCCGCAACCGCCCGATACGCGGCTAATTGCGTCTTTCCTCCAACCCTCGATACTGATTTCCCTACGTCCACAGCGGGTAATATTCCCTTCTGAAAAAGGTCCGGGGAAAGATAGATCTGACCGTCGGTAATAGAGATGATATTGGTTGGAATATACGCCGATATATTCTGGGCTTCAGTCTCAACGATTGGCAATGCCGTCAGCGAACCTCCACCGTGTTCCTCGTGTAAATGGGTCGAGCGCTCGAGCAGCCGTGAATGGATGTAGAATATGTCACCCGGAAAGGCCTCTCTTCCAGGTGGACGCCGGAGCAGAAGGGAAAGTTCCCGATAAGCCCGCGCGTGAAGCGTCAAGTCGTCGTACACCACGAGCACGTCGCGCCCCTGCTCCATGAAATACTCCGCAATGGTTGTCGCTGCATAGGGTGCTGCGAACTGTAAGCCAGGGGGGTCTTCTCCCGTGGCAACCACTACGATGGAATACTCCATTGCCTGGTGCTCGTGTAAGTCGGCAATCACCTTGGCTACTGCGGAATTCTGTTTTCCTATGGCGCAGTATATGCAGAGGACGTCTTTATCCTTCTGGTTGATTATGGTATCCAGCGCGATGGCGGTTTTGCCGGTCTGGCGATCACCGAGGATGAGTTCTCTCTGGCCCCGGCCAATGGGGATTAAGGCGTCTACTACCTTGAGCCCTGTCTGGAGAGGAACGTTCACAGGAGCGCGATCCATGATTGCAGGTGCTTCCCGTTCGATGGGTCGACGTTGTGACGCGTGGACTTGGCCCTGGTTGTCCAACGGACGGCCCATTGCATCCACAACCCGGCCCAGAAGGGGCTCCCCCACGGGTACGTCCAAAACCTGTCCCGTCCGCCTTACTTCTATCCCTGCACTCAGATCCTCGCTTTCGTCCAACATAATAACGCCCACTTCTTTAGGATCTATGTTGAAGACCACTCCCAAAAGGTTTCCGGGAAACCGGACGAGTTCCTCCGATTTCGCACTGGGTAATCCAACGACACGGACAATGCCTTGTCCTACATATTCCACCGTACCGACCTCATGGGCACCCAGTTCGGGTTTTGATCCCTCTAACACCTTATCGAGTATCGTGAACGTATCATCGAGAAATGTCTTGAGTCCCTCCCGATTCCTTTTCACGCTCTTCATTCTATCGTTTTCCCCTTTTTTGCTTTGGTTTTCTCGGATGTTTCAATTGGACCTTTTCATCTGCTCCCCTGCCGATCGAGCTGTCTTCCATTTCCCCTGAAAGAGCTTGAGATACGCTCTCCTCGAGAGAGTCTAAGTAGTCATCTATGCTCCATGCAATCTTATGCCCGTGGGTTTTCAACTCGATCCCCAGGATCATATCCGGAGAAATCTGGTACCGGATGTCGATCGCATCTCCGATATGATTTCTCACTACTTTCGCAATCTTTTCTTGTGCATTGGTTGGGATCTCAAAGGCACTGTTTATGACCACTCCGTGATCACCTCTTTGCATCGATGCCAGAATGGCCTTTTTCTTTTTCTCGTCGAGCTTCGCAATCCGCTCGACGAAGGCTTCAACCATCCGTTGCTCAAGGTGAGCATTTGCCAAATCCGTCAAGGCCCGGCGGGCAATGGTGTAAACCTGTTTGCCAGTCCGCTGGCGGAGATCCTGGAGAAACGCGTCCTTCTCTCGCTGGATCGCCTCGTGCCACCTGGCCTGAATTTGATCGACTTCACCATGAGCCCTCTTCATGAGTTCTTTTCGTTTGAGCTCCACTTCCTCCTTGACTTGGAATAGCATCTCCTCCCTCTTCTCATCCAATTCCCGGTTCGTTCTTCGATAGGTTTCCGCCTCGCGTTCAGCCTCCTCTTTCTTCTTTTCCGCCTCTCTCAACCGGGAAGCGATCCTCTCCTCACGCTGGTCCATGGCCGTGATAATTCGTCCATATAAGAACCGTTTAAGCAGAGCTACGAGCACGAGGAAGTTGACGATCTGAGCAGCTACGGTGAACCAATCGATGAGCATAGTCTATCTCCTATTTGGATATAACGTAATCCCAGAAGGGGTTGGCAAAAATAAGGATCATCGATATAACAAAGCAGTATATTGCGGTGGATTCGATCATTGCCAACCCAACGAACAGAGTTCGCGTGATGGTATTGGTTTCATCCGGCTGTTGGGCAATGGAGCTCAAAGCTTGGGCTACTGCCCGTCCTTCTCCGAGGGCGGGGCCGATCGAACCGATACCGATGGTTAGTCCCGCTGTAATGACGGAGGCCATGCCAATCAGACTGATACTATCCATGTCACCTATCTCCTTTCTCTTCTCTTTTTTCTGATTGTTCTGCGTCCTCAGGTCCTTCTGCTTTTGTCACTCGCTCCTCCCCCTCATGTGCGCGAGTTGCGGAGGCAATGTATACCATAGCAAGGATGGCGAAAATGTATGCTTGGATGAGACCGGTCAAGAGCCCCAATACGGACATCAGGATTGGGAAGAAAAGAGGAACGATGGCGAGCAAGATGGCGGCAATCTTGCTGCCACTCATCATATTCCCGAAGAGTCGAACGGCAAGAGCAAGCGTGCGCGAAAGCTCTCCCATGACATGAAACGGCAGCATGAAAACTGTAGGCTTGATGTAACGTTTCAGGTATGCGCCAAGACCTTGATCCGCAATCCCGAAAACAGGGACTGCGACAAACACGCAGATGGCAAGGGCTGCCGTAGTGGAGAGAGAGCCCGTCGGCGGAACATAGCCGGGTATGATTGTCAAAAGATTTGAGATTACGATGAATAGGAATAGCGTACCAATAAAAGGCAAGTAC
The DNA here is from genome assembly GCA_030145085.1 of Thermodesulfobacteriota bacterium. Taxonomy (GTDB): domain Bacteria; phylum Desulfobacterota; class BSN033; order WVXP01. The sequence continues at coordinate 5,932 of JAQYWG010000097.1, read as the reverse complement.
CGATCTGGTTCCTGCTGGCTCACTTCACGGATCTGATTCCTCATGCCGACCACTAAAACTTCGAGTAGATTCTGCCAACGAGATAACCGCGGTCCCGACGATAGCCTCCGAGTCACCAGCCAAGACAAAAGGATAAGCAACGCCATGACAATCCAGGTATACAGGATGGTAGCGTTCAGAGAGATAAATCCCCACCGCCAGATGACGACCACATCCGAACTGATCTCTTTCAAACCCACCACATCCATAAACATCTCCTCACGTAGGTGGGAGTTTCTTTCTCTCACTTCTCAATCGTCGAGTGAGAAAGATTCTCGTCACGATAAAGCCGCAGAGGGAACCCAATAGCCGTTCCCAGCGCCCACCCATAACGAGGTAGAAGCCAAAAAGGGTGATCCCGGTGCGGAGAAAAAAACTGCCCAGGGTGAAGAGCTCAGGTCTCCGCATTCTGGGAAGGTGCTGGATGGTCAGCCACAGAGTGCCAAAGTAGAAGAGACCTAGAACCATGCCCGCAATGAATGCAAGTGAAAGATAAAATATATTGATCCCGATCACCTGTCTTCCTTCATCCTTACTGAAAAATTATTCACGCCTGCTCTCCCGTTTGACCCAGTACCATGCATTCATGCAGCCCAGTGCCGCGCCAATAAAGAGAAGCATAAGCGTCCATGAAAAGCGGCTCGGCCATTTCACATCAAGCCAGATACCCACTGCGATGCCGATCAGTGTGGGGATGGCCACCGACCACCCAACAAGTCCAAACATACCTAAGCCAAACCAAATTCTCCGGTCCCTCTCACTCCGGGCCTTTATCTTACGGGTTTCCTTCGCCTCCACCTGCTTTCCGAGCTCTTCGATGGCCTTGCGACGTCTTTCTTGAGATTGGTCACCCTTATTGTCCATGTTTCCCCAGATCCATAAATCTTCGGACAAGATCGGCTTCAAGTTTGGCAAGAGCTGAGCGTGCCACTCTCTCCCGGTCATCCAGAACCTTATACTGTTCCTCAACGGTTCGCCTCAACGTACCCAACTGAGAGCCCTGCACCGCGTTTCTCGTCGAGACAAAAACCTCCTGGCCACATTTTACCAGAATTCCCTCATCCACTGCGAGGAACTCCTCTTTCCCTCCAGAAGATTCAAAGCAAAGAATTCCCGGGACGAGCGCTGCAACGAAGTCGATGTGGCGTGGCAGCAAGCAAAAGGAGCCGTTTTCGGCTTCAGCGGTTACCTTTGCTACTTCTTGATCCACCAGAATTTGTGTCGGAAGCAGTATCCTTAGTCTCACTTCTCTTTGCCTCTTCAATCGTTCCGATCATGTAGAGAGATCTCTCGGGATAATCGGAGAACTCATCATTCAGAATGCGTTCACAGCCTTCAATGGCCTCTTGGAGTTTAACCACCTTCCCCTTGTAGCCTGTGAATTGTTCCGTGACGAAGAAGGGCTGTGTCAAGAAGCGCTCTAGCCGGCGAGCACGGTAAACGGTTCGCCGGTCATCCTGGGAGAGTTCCTCTATACCCAACATGGCAATAATGTCCTTCAGATCTTCGTAGATTGCCAGGGTCTTCCGTATCTCCTGCGCAACGTGGTAGTGCTTTTCCCCGACGATGTGAGGAACGAGCATCTTGGACCCGGACTGCAATGGGTCAATCGCCGGATAGAAACCTTCGCTCGCCCTCTTGCGCGAAAGCACGATTGAGGCAGAGAGATGACCAAAGGTGTGCACTGCAGAAGGGTCCGTAAAATCATCGGCCGGTACGTAAACGGCCTGAACAGAGGTGATAGCACCTTTTGACGTATTGCAAATCCGCTCCTCGAGCTCGGCAAGCTCTGTCCCCAGGGTTGGCTGATATCCAAGGCGAGAGGGGAGTATTCCCATAAGCCCCGAGACCTCCGCCCCAGCCTGGATAAAACGAAAAATGTTGTCAATGAGGAGTAAAACATCCTGCTTGGCGTCATCCCGGAAGTACTCAGCCATGGTCAGCGCCGTATGCCCCACCCGAAACCTGGCCCCGGGGGGTTCATTCATCTGGCCGAAAACCATGACCGCGTTCTTCAATACACCCGCCTGTTGCAATTCGCGGTAAAGCTCCTCCCCCTCCCGGCACCGTTCACCGATGCCGGAGAAGATACTGACCCCCTCATGTTGCCCAATCACATTGTGGATCAACTCCGTGATCAGGACGGTCTTTCCGACACCAGCACCTCCGAACAGTCCAGCCTTCCCGCCCCGTTCCAGGGGAGCAAGGACATCAATGACCTTCATTCCGGTTTCGAAAACCTCTGATATTGTCGATTGTTGCATCAGAGGCACCGGCTCCCGGTGAATGGAGCGCCACTTTCCGCCTGTAATCTTTTCCTTATTGTCAATCGTTTCTCCGAATACATTGAAGACTCTGCCAAGCAGTCGCTTCCCGACCGGAACCTTGAGAGGGTTACCGGTGTCAGTGATAGGGGACCCGAAGCCCAGACCTTGCGTGGATGTTAAAGCGATCCCCCGGACCATACTGGAATTCATATGGTTGATTACCTCGATGACGATCCTCCCACCGTTACCAGTTCTCAGGAGGTTATTGAGCGAAGGAAGCCTTCGTGGAAAATGGGCATCTACCACGCTGCCCCGAACGGAAACAACCGTTCCCTGTTCAGACTGGTTCCTGCTTTCAGGTCCATTCATGTTTGATTCCCATCATTCAAAGGGTTATCCTTATCCCCATAGCCATGCCGTCAGCAGTGATTTTACATACACCCTTCTTCCCTTTTGCGGCATCTGAACGGCATGGGCCATTGGAACACAAGTCGCACCGGACCCCTCCCTGGCAGAAGGGGCACCTCTTGTCAGGATCGCCGCCCATGCCCTGGGCCTCGAAGCGGTCCCAGATGTTGTCCATCCCATCGTTTTTGATCCGATTATACACCCTGCGGACGGATTCATGATAGGAAATCCTGGTCCCTTCCCTGTTCCAATCTCCTTTTTCAGTAAATGGGAATTTCTCTAAGCATGTTGATGACTCGGCATTCCTATAATACACGGCCGAACGATGTCACATCAAGGGAATCAGAATTTCCCTCTATGCTTAGTCGATATGAACATACTCTTAACGATGGTTTATCCAGTAGCGTAGATCCGTCAGAAAAGGGCCATATCTTCGTGGAGAAAAATAGATGCCCCATCTCCCAGGATTTCAAGTATCTCGAATGCCGGTAGTAGTTCACCGAACATCTCGACCTCATATTATCTCCTACAAAAATCATGTCAATACTTTCGGATGATTTTTTTGATCTCTTATAACAAACTGAACCTGTTTCTTGCTAACATAACACACGCTAGCCCAGTGTGTGACTGTTGGTAACTGAAATCTATGAAATTGGGGGTCGGCAAAAGCTTTCGAATCAATGCAGCATACATTCCCAGCCCCTGATTAACATATTCCATGGATGCTGGCCGGAACACTTTATGGGGACTATCGGCAACCGGACTATTTGGAGCTCGATCATTCCATCCGATGGTCTTTGTGTTCCTGTGCGATTGTGATAGCATCAACCGGGTTATCGAGTGCTTTGCAATCGGTCTCTGAAGGCAATTCCTCGTCGAGAAAGGTATTTATCGAAGCAATCCCACCTCATCTATTCACTCTGAACGTGCTCGTTCGGCAGACTCGGCGATACGAACAATTCCCCTATCAGTACGGCAGAATACCCGGATGTGTGCGGGATAACAACTAACTCTTATATTGCTATCGACTCAGAAGAGGAACACTACATGGATCAGGCCGACCTCCTGTTGGCTCCCATTATCTCTGAGAAGGCCAAGCGAGTCGGCATGAAGTCTCCTCGGAAAAGATTTATTTTAGATCTGGGACAAGAATCATATTGCCAATGGAAATGGGTTTTGATATGTAATACTATTGGGTAACGGAGTTAGGTAGTGCCATGGCTCAAAAGGATTATTATGGTGTGTTGGGCCTGAAGAGAGGGGCGAGCGAAGCCGAGATCAAGAAGGCCTTTCGAAGGTTGGCCCGCAAATACCACCCTGATGTCAACCCGGACGATAAGCAAGCGGAGGCGAAATTCAAGGAAATCGCAGAGGCCTACGAGGTCTTGGGAGACCCCAAAAATCGGGCGCAGTATGACCAAATGGGGGATCAGGCCTTTCGTGAATTTTTCGCGGGCCGGCGGGCGGCGTCCGCTGGATATGGTGGATACCGCTCTTCCTTCCGGGACATGGACTTCTCCGACCTCTTCGGGGATCTATTCGGGGAGAGAGAGGTCTTTCGATCGCGCGGGCCGACAAGGGGAGAAGACTACGTCTACCAGCTGAAAATCGGGTTCATGGACGCCATTCGGGGAGCCTCTACTCAAATTCGCTTGAGAAAGGAGGAGTTTTGCCCGATCTGCAAAGGGTCGGGTGCCGATCCATCGGGGAAATGGGTGACCTGTCAACAATGCGGTGGCAGCGGAATGGTAGAACTTTCGAGAGAACGGACGGTTCTTCGGCAGGTGTGCCCCCGGTGCAATGGGGAGGGAAGAATCTCCGAGACCCCCTGCAAGAGCTGTGGGGGGAGCGGACGTGTGGGAAAGGAAGCGACGATATCGGTGAAGATCCCACCCGGAGTGGATGATGGATCAAAATTGAGGGTTGCCGGCAAGGGGGGCCAGGGGATGGATGGAGGGCCTCCGGGAGACCTGTATGTCGACATTCGGATACGTCCCCATCCCGAATTTACGAGAAAGGGCGACGATATCTCTTCCAGGGTTGAGGTTTCCATCCCGGAGGCCGTTTTAGGGGGTAAGGTCCGAGTTCCCACCGTCGATGGGATGGTGAATATGACGATCCCTCCGGGGACGCAGAACGGACAGAAGCTCCGGCTCAAGGGAAGAGGGGCTCCGCGACTCAGGGGATCAGAGAGGGGGGATCACTACGTAGAGGTCCGGGTATTGATCCCGAGGAAAATCGACGAGGAAACGAGGAAGATTTTTCGAGACCTGAGGATCAAGCTTTCCTAATCGAGATCGAGGGAACGGAATTGAAAAAGGGGGAACAGCGACTTACCGTGAGGGATGTAGCCGAGGAATTGGGGGTTCATCCTCAGACGATTCGCTACTATGTGAGGGAGGGTATTTTGACCCCCCGGCAAACCCCTAATGGGGCTCGAGTATTCACTCGGGCCGATATCGACCGAATGAAAATGATTCAGAGGTTGCGAGACGAATTGGGTATAACGCTCGTGGGAGCTGAGGTGATCCTCAGGATGCGCGAGAGGATGGAAGAGACCGAACGGGAGGTTGATCACTTCATCCATCAAATGCGAAGCGAAATCAGGAGGGAATTGAGACAATACGAGATGAGATTGAAGAACCCCCTGGTGGAATCTTCCCGGGATAAGACCATCACCATCCCCATCGATGAAGAGGAATGACGAACTAAAGCGATCGTTACCCCGAGCCGATACGACGCGTACTCACCGAGGCCCTTTGCCTTGAACGATCCTTGCCTCATCTGTAACCGGCTTCATACATTTTCTCACGTTTTCATCTACAACACCTTGATTTCCTTTGGATAAAAGGTTGTTAAAAAGGAAAAGGGGTGTTTAAAAACTCCCATTTTAATTATCCTTTCTACGGAATTTTCTAAGCTAAAGTAGCTAAGCGTTTGATCCTCTTGAGCATATTGGGATGGGTAGTGAAAATCTCCATCATCTTTTCAGCTTTGCCCAATTTTACTTCTTGAGACCGTATGGCTAGAAGCTCACTTTGATCTATTGTTCCTGAAAGGTCCCGATCGACTTCTTTTAGATCTCTAACTTCATTCAAGGCCCGAGAGACATCGTTCAAGAAGAAGGCCTTCACCCCCTCAGCTCGTTTCAGTTGTTCTTGGGCTCTCGGATCTCTTTTCAGTTGAGCTGAGCTATAAACGAGTTTGTAGAGAGCTGA
>JAQYWG010000096.1 GCA_030145085.1 Thermodesulfobacteriota bacterium | reverse complement strand
TAGTAGCCACTTTATATTGAAATCCATTATGATGGATACGATAGAGAAGCTTATTCAGCGAGTCCAACAGACACAACATGGATTCAGGGATATACGAGCTGCGGCAGACGAAGTGATAAGGGCTCATACGCCTGGAGAGAGCATTCGGCTTGCTAGGACATTGTTCGCTTCGAAGGAACACCAAGCACGAGTGCTGGCGACCTTTATCTTTGGCCGTCTTGCCGCAACGTCCCATGAAAGCCTCAACTTCCTGAGAACCCGGGTGAGCCGGGATATGGACTGGCGTGTCCAGGAGATTTTGGCAAAAGCCTTTGACACCTATTGCTCTGATATCGGGTATGAGAAAGTCCTCCCCATGATAAGGGATTGGATTGAAGACCTAAACCCAAATGTTCGTAGAGCGGTTACCGAAGGGCTCCGCGTCTGGACCAACCGGCCTTACTTCCGGGATCATCCAGATATCGCCGTCCAGCTCTTGAGCCAGCTCAAAGACGATGATAGCCAATATGTGCGGAAGTCGGTTGGCAATGCGCTGCGCGACATTAGCAGAAAACATAAAGAGTTGGTAAGGGCTGAACTACACAAATGGGATCTCTCCAAAAAGGGTGTGGAAAAGACTTATCGGCTGGCAAGCAAGTTCTTACAGTAGCGGAAAACCAGTGGGGTCACCTAACTAATGTTACAGCATCTCTCTTTTTTTGCGTTTCATTATGGGATCAAATGTAGGGTAATGGAATTAACGGGAATTCAGCCGATTTTTTGGAATTGCATAGGCTAAAACTGATTTAGCCCCCATAGGGAAAGGGAATTTTTCAATATTGACGAATGAGGAGGAACTCGTATGCCCAAGATTAAGGATGAGAAAGCAGAACTGGAAGGTTTGTTGGCAGTGGCCAAAGCCATGGCAGTGGCTGCGCGTACTGCTCCCAAGGCGAGAGGGGTGGACGCAATTGAAACGCTCATCGTCTTCGATGAGGACCTGGACGCTTTGGCGGGAGCCATGGAAGAGCATGGTGCCAAGAGTGCGATGAGCGAAATTTTCAAACGAGATGCCAATAACGTCCGAAAATCACAGGCCGCTTTGCTTGTAGGGCTCCGGGATCTACGCCCAAAGAAAGTGGAAAGCCCCCTCGATTGCGGAGGTTGCGGCCATGGTGACTGCTCAGGATTTCTCAGGGTTGAGAAGAGGGAGGGAAAGGATTTTCCCGGTCCTGTATGCCTGTTCCAGGCCATTGATCTGGGTATCGCCCTCTCTTCGGCCTGTTCGGTAGCGGCCCGCTCTCATGTGGATAACCGAATAATGTATACCATAGGCGGCCCGGCCTGCAAACTGGGGTGGATGAAATCCCAGATCATCATCGGCATTCCTCTTTCCTGTTCAGGTAAAAGCATTTACTTTGATCGGACCTGATCTGACCGGCGAGTGCCCCGTAAGCCCCGCCTTGTAGGCGGGGTCAAGGGGCACAATTAAAAATGAGATTTCATTTTCTGGAAGCCCCGCCCTGTAAGTATGAGGAAGAGCATGAATAGAGAAAATCTTAGAATAAATGGTAAGCGCCTCCGGGCTGCCTTGGAAGAGATGGCCAAGATAGGAGCCACTCCTGGAGGAGGTGTTCAACGCTTGGCTCTTTCGGATGAAGACAGGCAAGCCAGAGATTTATTCATCAAGTGGCTCAATGAGATAGATTTAGAGGTGATGATTGACGAAATGGGGAATATCTTCGGTAAAAGAGCCGGCAAGGGCAAGGGCCTTCCCCCTGTGATGGTCGGCTTTCTCATATGGATTCCCAACCAAAAGGTGGACGTTTCGACGGTATCCTGGGGGTTATGGGTGCCCTGGAGGTATTGCGAACCCTCAATGACAATGGCACTGATCCCGAGAGGCCGATTATCATCGTCGATTGGACCAACGAAGAGGGTACCCGGTTCGCCCCGGCTATGGCCGGATCTGGCGTTTGGACGGGGAGATTGGGTAAAGAGTGGGTTTACGGGAGAGTCGATATTCATGGGAAGGGATTCGGTGAAGAGCTTGAAAGGATAGGATACAAAGGTAAACTCCCGGCTAAAAAATGGCCTGTCCACGCCTATTACGAATACCATATAGAACAGGGTTCCGTGCTCGAAAGGGAGAAAAAACCCATCGGTGCCCCTAAGGGTATTGTTTGCGTCCACTGGTACGATATTTACGTGGAGGGCACGGCCAACCAGGTTGGACCAACTCCCATGGAAGAGAGGAATGACGCCCTCTGTGCCGCGGCGGAGATGATTCTCAAGGTGAACGGACTGCCCGCCAAGATGGGGGGCAACATGGTGGCCACGGTGGGGGAGATTCATAATTCCCCCAACTCAAGGAACATTATTCCCGACGAGGTCCACTTTACCGTGGATATCCGTTCCTGGAACGACGAGTTGGCACTCAGGGCCTGGGAAGATTTGAAGGCAGATTTTGAAGGGATCGCTGCGAGATGGGGATGTCCGATGCGAATGGAAGAGACCTGGCGGGTCGGGCATACACCTTTTGAAGACCGTCTCGTGAGAAGGGTTATGGATATAGCCGCGGAGTTGGGATATCCGTGCCATTCCATGGTGAGCGGTGCTGGTCATGATGCCAGCTACATGAGCCAGGTTGCCCCCACCGCAATGATATTTGTTCCGAGTATAGGCGGCCGGAGCCATGTGGAGGTAGAAAATACCAGATGGGAGGACTGCGAAGCAGGGGCGAATGTCCTTCTTCACGGTATTCTTCAATCCGCTTTAGAACTTTAGAAATATAGGAGCTAACGAGGAATGGAGGTGAGGGCCCCAAAGGGAGATCGATCTTGAAATGAAAGAAAGGAGCTATCTATGGGCAGAACGGGTTCAGCACTATTGGATACCAATGATATGTTTCCTGAGGTCACGCTGCAATTGGTCTCAGGAGAGTCGCTCAAGATTCCAGGAGGGGCAGGGGGAGGCTACAAAGTCGTACTCTTTTATCGGGGGCATTGGTGACCTTTTTGTAATCAGCAGTTGGCTGACTTCCAGTCATTATCAAGGGATTTCGAAGCTGAAGAGATCAGGATCATTGCCGGTTCGGTAGATCCCATTGAAAAGGCAAGGGAAACAGTTGACAAATTGGGCGTTACCTACCCCGTTGCCTACGGCCTGGATGTAGAGGCACTATCCGGAATCACCGGGGCTTATTATGAGAAGGAGAGAAGGTTTCTTCATCCAACAAGCTTCCTCATCCGTCCGAATAACAAGATAGAGGTTGCATGCTACAGTTCAGGCCCGATAGGTCGTTTTGTGGCAAAAGATGTCCTGAGCCTTGTGAAATTCTACAAGAGCCGGGGGAAGGTTAAGGAGTAACTCTTCGAGGGAACGAATCGTAAGAGGAACGTGGCTGTAATGGCCATATCATTTGGCTTGGCTAGGGAGTTCCATGTGGCGTAATTTTCCCCTGAGAGGATGGCCAAGGGGAGAGCCAATGGCTCCATCAGGTCAGGTCTTGCTTCCGACCGAAGGGACAGACGTAAACGCACATCCCACAGGTCCTGACTCCGTTGACTTGATCTCGCAGATCGTCTCGATACTCCTCGCAGCGGTGGACGTCAAAGCGGGCCTCGCGAGGTTCCTGAGGATCGAAGGGGCGGCCCGTAAAAGCCCGCGGCGGACAGGCTTCGATGCAGAGCTGGCAATCGGCACACCGGTCGGAGAGAGGCCTGCCCGATTCAAGAGGGGCGTCAGTCAGGACGGTGACCCAGCGCACGCGGGGCCCTACCTTGGGTGTGATCAGAAGACAGCTTGGGCCGGTCCAACCCAGCCCCGCCAGCCGTGCCGCCAACTTGTGGGAAAAAATGCCCAGAAGATCCTCTTCGTCCACTCTGTCCGAAGCGGGGATGAGGAGAGTCTGAAATCCGTGTTGATTCAAGGTGATGCTCAGTCGCAGGGCGGTCCGGTCCAAGGATTGGTTGGCGGTGAAGTAGAGGTAATCATAAGTCCGGGCTACAGCTCCTTCTTTGTGGCGAGGCAACTGATCAACGATGCCATCGCTCAGGGCGACCCCCACAGAAAGGGCGCGAGGGAAGGTTGTTATGAACTCCCCGCCCTGGACTGCGATAGCCTCATGGGCTACGGTAAGGTCGGCTACTCCGAAGGCGAGCCCGAAGCTCCAATCGCCTTTGCAGCGTCAACAGTTTTTTGTTCTGCATTCTGATTGTTTCTACCGCTCCTTGACAAATCGGATAATCGCCCTGAATTGACTCTCCCCATCAAGCCCGGCTTCCGCAACGACCATGTGGGCCTGGCCACTTCCGAGATAATGCCCTTTCTGGAAGGCATGAATCGTCATGAGGCGGCCCCGGTCGGAGCGGATCCAGCGGTACATTGTCGGAAGCGTAAAACCAGTGATGCCCATTGCCTCCTGTGCACGGGCTTCTGGAAATATCCGTTCCTGTTCCGAGCGTGGCAAGAGATCGAAGAGTTCCGCACTCGCAACGTAATAGACGTTGAGGTCGATACCCTCCTTTTCAATTAGTGATAACGCTGTTTCGACAAAGGCGTAGCCAACTTCGCTCCCCTGAAGCACTACGGTCCCATCCCCCTTTCCACGTGCACCTCGCAGGAGATAGACCCCGGAGGCGGCGTCAGTTGCCGGGGCGAGGCCTAATGCCTCGCGGTCGATGATCGTTTCACTCGGGCGGGTGACAAAGGGCGCAATGAGCGCCGGGCGTTTGGCCAGAGCGGTCGAGATGAGGGTCCAAATCTCCTGGGGATCCCATGGGGTGAGGGTAATCATCATACCGGGAGGGAAATTATTTTGCAGAAGCTGAAGGGCCTGTGGATCGGCATGGGTCGGTCCGTCCTCCCCCGTTTTGATCCCGGCGTGGGCACAGATGAGGAGAATAGGCCGATAAGGTTCGTTTGTCACCTCATGCCGTGCCTGATTGCCGATTGCGTGCAGGCGGGCGGAAATGTGGCCCAGGGGCGCCATGAAGGCCCCGTAGGATGAGCCGGCCCCGATGTGATGCCCGTAAGCTGAGATGCCACTGAGGATGCCTGATATGGCGTCCTCACAGATACCTCCGATCGATAGAAGCCGGGCCCCCGGGTTCGTGAGGGCATTGTAGTATCCTTCAGGAAAACCCTGCCCGGCGGTAATGATGCTCGTCGAGCCGAGGAGATCGGCCGCCGCCGAAAATATCGCACCATTGCTGAGCTTATTGTAATACTGGAGCACACGGCCCAATTCCGCGCGGAGGGTAGTTGCCTTCCCGGGAACAAGGGTAATTTCCGGCGGGATCGAGCCCCGGGTCTTGGTAGCAGTATCGAAGATGGCACTGACTTTGGGAGCTTTATCCCGTGGTTTACGGTTTCGACGGTTGAGGCGGTCGCGTGCGTCATGGAGTCTATGGGCTAGAACATCCACGGCCAGACGGTTTCGTTCCATCGCGGTGCGAATCACCATCAAGGTTTCCCAGAAGCATTCTTCAACGATCTCAGTGAGCTTGCCGGACTCGCAGCGTTGATTAACGGCTTCGCAACGGGGCAGTTTACCACCCGTTATGTCAAGAAAGGGCTCGAGGGCCTGATAGAAACCATCGGCACAGAGCTTGTGTCCCGCGCCGTGGGACGCTTTTCCCTCGATGCCGTATTGCCAGCCTTTAGTCGTTCGGTAGACGATTGCTGTGGGTTGGCCGTTGTCGATGGTGGCGGCTTTGCGTTGCGCGGAAAAAATCTGCTGGAAGCTGCTGCCGTCCGGAACCGTGATAACGTTCCAGTCGTGGAAATAGGCCAACTCCATGGGACTCCATTGGACGTAATCTCCGGGCCCCTCCTCATCGCGGCAGACGTGGTTGGAGTCTATAGATGCCTGGTTCCAGTCCACATGGAGGATGGCGTTTTTTAGGGACGCCGTACCAGCTGCGGCCATGGCCTCGCTGGCGCGCCCCGTTGTCAAAGCACCCTCACCCTCCACAATATGGATGCGCGGTGCATCATTGCCGTAGTAGTCCATCGCACCAAAGGCGAGCCCGAGCGAGGATACCAGGCCCACGCCCGATGCACCGGTAGAAAGGCGCACAAAGGGCGTCGTCGGCGTGGGGTGGCCGTCGAGAGGTTTCGCCTTTAATTTCAAAAAGAGCGGCGTCTTTGTGATCGGGTTGCGACGGAAGCCTAAAAGGTCCTCGAGGCGTAGCTGATAGCGGGTGTCCACGGGCAGGAGTTCGGGTGCACCAATGCGCATCACCTCGTTACGCAACGCCCACAATGCGTAAAGTCCCAATGCCTTGTGGCCTGCAGCATAGGAGATGATATCCGCGTCTTCCCGGTCGGGGTTACTTACGTCGTAGTCCATGGCGTCGAAAAGTATCCCGTCCACCAATCGGCCTGAGGATATGGATCCCCCCGGATGACCCGAGGTGGGAACGTAGTTGAAAAGCAGTGCACATAGGGAACGGTAGATGAGATCGAGCCTTTCAAAGTGTCTCGATTCATCCGCTGCAAGGGGTTCTTCTCTCTTCTCCATCTCCTGGCTGATGTCGATATACAGTCCGCGTCTGGGGCCAAACTTCACTGCCATGGCTTGCTCCTTTCAGTATCGTTTTTTCCTCATCCAAAAAATCGGGGTCAACCATATAATAGAGATAAGCCTCAAGGCTTTTATACTCAATCCCAGAAAGGAATTCCCAGTCCATTAAATAAAACAAATCTCTAAGGGATGTCAAGGGATATGTGACTGGATCTTGCTGAGTTTCCTCAGTCTCTCCGGGTTTTTTGGTTTATCTGGTTTGTCTCGTTTAATCGATTTAGATGGTTTGAATCGTTTAGATCGTTCAGATGGTTATGAGCGTTAATCCGGTTTGTTTCGTTTCTTTCGTTTGTTCGGTTTATCCGGTTTGTTTGGTATTCCGTTGGTTCTTCAATTTGATGCTTCGTGAATTGATTTTTGAATTTAGCGGGTTAAAATGGGGGAGAATAATAGAAGGACTCGAAACCATAGCCCCATGGGAGATCTCATATGAAAAGATTACTTATGTTGGTTAGTATTTTGGTCGCGGTTTTGGCGTTAACCGTGGCTGCTCAAGAGAAGTTTGAAACGGATATCGTCAAAACCTCTGCTGGAAACCTGAAGATCACGTTCATAGGCCATGGCACATTGATGTTTACCTTTGGTGGTAAGGTAATACACGTTGATCCTTGGACCAAGTTGGCCGATTATACCAAGCTGCCAAAAGCCGACATCATTCTCCTAACTCACCACCACAGGGACCACCTTGACCCTAAGGCCCTGGACAGTGTCCGCGCTGAAAAAACCACGGTGGTGTTGACCGAAACCTGCGCAAAAAAAGTCGCGGGCGGCATCATCATGACGAATGGGGATGTCGAAACTGTTGAAGGGTTGAAGATAGAGGCAGTGCCCGCGTATAATATCGTTCATATACACACTAAGGGAAAGCCCTTTCACCCAAAGGGCATCGGCAATGGTTACGTAATCACGTTCGGCGACAAGAGAGTCTATGTGGCGGGAGATACGGAGAACGTTCCGGAAATGAAAGGACTTAAGGAGATTGACATTGCGTTCTTGCCGATGAACGTGCCATATACCATGACACCGGAGATGGTAGCCGATGCCGCAAAAGCTTTTGAGCCGAAAATTCTCTACCCATATCACTACAGCAAGACCGATCCGTCCAAACTTGTGGATTTGCTCAAAGATACCAAAGGGATTGAGGTACGCATCCGCAAGATGAGGTGAGGATCAATTCAATCGGGTCCGGGCATTGAGGTATTGAAAGATACTCTTTTTGAAGATAAGACCTGCTGGAGTCATTGCAAAAGTAACAGGAGAAGACAGGGTCAGAAACGACTCTGCCTTCTTGATTTTTCATGGAAATGGAGAAATTGATTTGGAAACAAAAGTGAGGGATGTTCCTCTTTTTTTGGTAAATTTAATCCGTAGAATCCGTCGGGGTCACGATTTAAGATTGCTCAAAAAGATGACCTTAAAGCAGTTACTTGATTCGGGGGAATTATGGTTGTCAGAAATCTGAAAGATGAAGAGGTCCTGGAGACCACTTATCTGGCCCACGGTGGAGCCATAGCACAGATGATACTGGATCGAAGGATATTGAAAGAGATAGGATTCTTGGCTATTGCAAGACTTGCACCTGGGAGAAGGATTGAACCTCACATTGACCCCATGGAAGAGATTTATTTTGTCATGAACGGTGGGGGAGAAATGAGTGTGGATAAGGAAGCAAAACATGTTGTGCCGGGCGATGCCATATGGATTCCAACGGGCTCAAGGCACGGCCTTGTTAATACAGGATATGAAGATTGTGTAATCTTAGTTATTGCATCGCCAATGGGAAAAATGGGAGAAGTTGTGTCCAAAACGAGTTGATAGGGGGAAGCGTTTGCATTCCGGGAACACAATACCCATTCTGGCTATTGGAAGTGATGACCACACTAACCCAACAGGAACAAGGGTGGGCAATGGACTGCCCCCAGGGATTTATCGTTTCAATATGGTACTTTTGCTGAATAGAAATTCGGGGAAAAATAATGGAGAACTGTGAGGTTTTGAAAACAGAGGTTTTGATCATAGGCGGGGGTGGTGCTGGGGTTCGTGCCGCCATTGAAGCCAACACTCAAGGCGCAGATGTCTGTCTTCTGAGTAAAGGGCCTCTAGCCAGATCAGGGATAACCCCGCTAGCCTATCCATCGTTACAGGCGGCCTTTGGTTCGCATGACCCCAGGGACAATCCAGATGTTCATTATCAAGATATCATTGTGCAGGGGAGATACCTTGCTGATGAAAATTTGGCAAGGGTGCTGGTTGACGAAAGCATCCCGAGAGTCCTTGATCTGGAAAAATTCGGTGTCAAATTTAGGAAACAAGACGGAAAATTCTTCCAGTTTCATCACCCGGGGCAAACATATCCGAGAAACCTCTCTATCGTAGGTGGGGGCTTTGGACTCATTTATGGGCTGAAAAAGGAGCTCCAGCGCCACTCTCATGTAAAAATTCTTGAAGATTTCTGTGTTTCCCATTTATTAAAGCACCAGGGAGAGGTCGTCGGGGCATTCGGTTTAAATCTGAGAGATGGGCGCTTCTACGCCATCGAGGCGAAATCGAGTGTCCTGGCTTGCGGGGGTTATGAAGAACTCTGGGGAAACACGGATACGGCACCGGATTCAACGGGAGATGGTGTTTCCCTTGGATTTCAGGCAGGGGCCGATGCCATTGACTTGGAAATGGTACTGTATTATCCGACTGTGCTTGCCCATCCAGAATCTGTTAGAGGGCTATTCATTGATTGTGAGACGTTTCTTGAAAGGCAAGATTGTGATTTCAAATTGGTGAACAATGAGGGGAAAGAATTTTTACCTGAAGGGCCTGTTCCTGCCCGAGATACTTTAATGCGGCTCATGTTCACCGAGATCCAGGAAGGGCGGGGGACCGAACATAATGCCATCTACATTGATCCGAGCCGGTCATCAAAAAGTTATGAAGAAATTGACGAACTGGTTAAAAAATTACTTAAAGGTCCGGATAAGAATCTGAGAAAGGTAGGAATAGATATTCGTAAGGACCGTATTGAAGTGCGCCCTGCTGTGCATTACACACTTGGCGGCATTCGCATTAACGAAAAGACGGAAACGTCAGTCCAAGGACTATTTGCTGCGGGAGAAAACGCCAGCAATGTGCATGGAGCAAATCGAATTTCTGGAAATGCCCTATCAGAGACTCAGGTTTTCGGCACGAGAGCGGGAAAATACGCCTCTGAGTATTCTCGAGGGAAACGTTGCGGTTCTCTTACCGCAGGAGAAATCAAAGAGGAAATTCAGAGATGGAATGGCTTTCTGAAAAAGAAAAGAGAAGGCATTCGTCCTTTAGTTCTCAGAAAGGAATTGAAGCAACTTATGGATCGGTATATTGGACCGAACCGAAACGAGGAAGGAATGAAAGAGGCTCTCCATAAGGTTTTG
>JAQYWG010000095.1 GCA_030145085.1 Thermodesulfobacteriota bacterium | reverse complement strand
ATAGTTAAGTAGTTAGCTTGTCAAACCAGTCGATAACTCAACGACTCGAACAATCAAGCTTCCCCATTTGTCATTTGTCATTTGACATTCATTTGAACTGTGAGCTTTGGCATTTGTTCATTCTAATTTTTGTAACTTTTTTTAGCACGTAAGAGTAATTACATGCTTTTTTCTGAGGAAACTCCAGCAATATCTTCCCCAAGGTGAGAGCTTTGCTATCTCCACGAACATTGCCCTTCATTTGCAATGCGATGATCCCATTACCCCTAATACTTAGTGGATTCCAACACATCATCCTCGTACATCTTCTCAAACTTTAGCTTGTGTTTGGCTTCCTCTTGGGCCAACATCTGAAATAACTTTTTCAGGTCCGGATCCCCGCACCTCTCTGCAGATCGAAGGTAGAAGTTACGGGATTTCTCCTCGCTCTTCATTGCATACCGGAGAATATCCTGATAATCCATATCCCTGCTATAAGGGATATTCTCTAAATACTCGCTGATTTTCAAATCGGGCATTTCACGGAATTCGTAACTCCTCAGCTTCGCCGTATCCAATTCTTCCAGCATTCTCTTGTGACCCCGTTCCTCCTCCGCTAGTTCCTGGAACATCTTATTCATGCCCGGCTTGGCTCTTTCACTGGCCATTTGATAGAACATCGCGGCATCGGCCTCTTTTCTAATGGCTTCTTGGACAATATCCTCAAAAGTATCCAACCTCATGTCACCCTCCTTTGTCTTAAAATTCATCCCCAAGAATAAACCACCCATGATGGAATAAACGGGTACCTCCTTGAAATCTAAATGTCATAGGACAAATCTCCTCATGCCGACGAAATAAGGAAGACGTAACCACCCTTCCGTTGACTCTATTCCCCATAATCCCCCACTAAGGGAATATAAAAACCAGGGCGCCTTTCTCAAGATAGGGGAAGAACTCCTCTATATCTCGGTTGAAAAGGGAGATGCAGCCGTCCGTCCAATCGATTTTTGCACGATTAAGGGCCTCGGAGTGGGTTCCGTGAATCCCTATCCCCCCTCCCAAGCCGACACATCTGTCCTCCCTCAGGGGGATTAACCCCTCAGAGCAGGCCTTTTGATGCCTTTTCACGTCGTCCCATGTCGGGTAATTAAGCAGGATAAACCTCGACCACTCTTCATGGACCCATTTCGACACAACTCGGAAGATACCCTCGGGCGTACATTTATCCCCTTCATAAAACTTCTGTTTGCTGTAGTTTCTCCCAAAAACCACGGGATATGTCTTTACAAACTTCTCATCTAAATAGAAAAAAAGTTTTCGTTTCGCCTTTATGACGACGATGCTGGCCTGAGAGGGGACGATATCCTTTTCCGCGCAGATCTCACCGATGGATTTGCTGTAACCGTGGGGTGAACCAAGGGCGATAAGGGAAAAAAACAGAAGGATAAAGAAGCGTCTTCCCCCCAGCATGGCCTCCCTCGCAGATCTTACGATTTTCCCCAAATGAAAGGTCCCTTCCTATCCAAAAAGGCCTGATGCCCCTTGGACAATATGACAACCGTATCTCACTCCCCCAATAACTCCCTCTCCCTTTCCTTCCTCCTCTCCTCCTCAAAATATCTTTCGTTCTCCTCCTTTTTTTGTAAGAGTTCAACCGTATCCACTGCGGCATACTTTACCTCTCCATCTTCCTCGTAGTAGTAACCCTCCCTCCCCAAATCGCGCACTACCTTTCTTCGCTTGTATTTTACTATTTCCTTGGTGAAATAGAAGAAAGGCCTACTCCGTTGGGTTTTCAAGATTTTCTTCTGGGAAATGATGGAATTTCCGGTGCGGGAAAGGGTTATCCGCAACAGGTCATTATCCTTCTTGATCTCATCGGAAAGGGAGAGAAAATCGGCCGATCTTGTGATTTGAATTTTCTTGGTGAGCCGAAATTCCCTTCTCTGTTTCCTGAAGATCTCCCATAAAACCTTCAATTGCCTCTCGAGCCTCTCGCTTTGTTCAATGGAATCGAATAGACCCCAGTCGACGGTGAGCCTCTTTCCTTGAGCACGGAACTTCTCCTCATATTCCTCCCCCGCCGATCCCCAAGAAGAGGTGGAAAACGAAATGATAATAAAAAACAGGAGAAGAAGGTAAATTTCTCTTTTCATCGAAGGCCTCTTTCTTAAAAATATAGCAAAAATTCCCAACTCAAGGGAATATCTCAATTAATCGGTCGATTCACCATTCCCCCGTTTCATCCTTTAGGGCCTTTTCTAGCCGCCGAATCTCCTTTTGGATCTCCTCTTCCTCTTCGCAGTATTTTAAGGCCTTTCTCAGGTGGATCAAGGCGGGTTTGACCTCCCCCCTCCTGCTAAAGTAGGTGCTGAAATTTCGGTGAGAATTGCAGCCATCACCCCTTTTGCCATAAACCATTGCCAGGCTGTAATAGAGGTCGACAATGTCTGGATTAATCTCCTTTGCCCTCAGGTAAGCATCCAGGGAAGCTTCTAAATTACCCTTTTCCTGATAAGCCCGTCCCATGTAATAGAGACTGAGAACGTCTTCGGGATGTATAACCAGCGATTCCCTCAGGACGGAGACCGCATCATCCAACCTTCCACGTAAGAAATAACAGGTACCCAACTCCCGTAGGACCCCTCCATCCTTGGGAGATAAATGCCTTGCTCGCTCAAGCTGCTCGATGGCGAGATCGATCCTCCCCATTTTTTTGTGGGCTAAGGCGAGGCCGTAGAAGGCGTCCAAATCATTTGGATTCCCCTTCAGAATGGATTGAAAATGATTTACCGCAGTTTGGGCTTGCCTCTCTTCCACAAAAAGCATGGCCTGGACGCGTCTCAGGCCTTTTCCGTTCCCCTTCAGGCCTCTTGCAGGGGAACCCCGCAACATCCCCAAGAGATAGCTGATTCGGTCCTCGGTACCCGGATGAGTCGAAAGGTAACTCGGAGGGGTTCCGGAGGATTGAAAGCTCATCCGATGCATTTTCTTCAAAAAGGACACCAACCCCCACCCACTATAGCCCGCTTTGGTCAGGTACTGAAATCCCAATTGGTCCGCCTCCCTTTCATCCTCGCGGCTATATTTCAATGCCAGAGCCTGGCCTGCAGCAACAGAGCCTATCGCCATCGCCCCTGTAGCCTTTCCACCCATAATTACCCCGGCCAAAATCCCCGCTAGGGTTACCAAACTCAATTTCTTCGACCTCTCAATCCTCTGGGCGATATGTCTGGCCTTGATATGGCCAATCTCATGACCCACAACACCCGCCACCTCACCTTCCGAAGAGGCCATGATGATGAGCCCGCTGCCTATGAAAATATGTCCCCCCGGAATGGCAAAGGCGTTGGGATCGGGGCTCTTCACGACATAAAAGTGAAATTCGTAAGGAGTATGACCAATCTGAGAAAGGATTCGGTTTCCTATCCTATCTACATACTGCTGAACGGTGGGATCCCGGATGATATCCAATTCTTTCTCTATCTGGAGAACCAACCTCCGCCCCATCTCCTTTTCCTTTTCCACCGATAATGATGCATACGCATTGGGTGAGCTGGATCTCAATATGGCCCCCTCGCACCCGTAGAGCAAGAAGAGGGCTGCCATAATAATGCGCCATTTATGCCCTTTCTTCTTCACCATCATTTTCCTTTGAATCCCTCAATCGCAAAGCCCATGGAAGCAGGACTGCCAAGGACGTGGCGATTATGGGCCCATATGTCGAAGAATCGACTCACGGCCCTTGCAGTCCCCGAAATCTCGATGTCTCCTCCTATGAGTGGATCCTCCACACCTCGTCCGATGCTCGAGGGAGCATTCATCCTTTGATGAATGATTTACGATCAGGTGGCCGATTCTATCCCTCCGCCTTTTGTCCCTCCGGCATCTCCTCTTTTTTCCCGAAAATCCTCGCCATGATAACGCCAACTTCGAACAGCACAATGAGAGGACCCGCCATCATGATCTGCGTGGCGACATCGGGAGGGGTGAGGATTGCCGCTATAGCAAAAATCACCAATATGGCATATTTCCTCTGTTTGGAGAGGGTTTTGGGGCTGACGATCCCGGCTTTGGATAGAAACACGATGAACAGGGGCAATTCGAAGACGAATCCAAAGGCCAGCAAGAGTTTCGTGCTGAAGGAGAAGTATTCCTTAATGGCCAACATGGGTTGGATGTTATAGGAGGCAAAGCCCAGGAGGAATTTAAAACCATAGGGACAAACGACGGAGTATCCGAAGAGGGTCCCGAGCAAGAAGAGCATTGACGAGAAGAATACGAAGGGAACAACGTACCTCCTTTCACGACTGTAAAGGCCCGGGGCGACGAAGGTCCAAATTTCATAAAGGATGACGGGAGCGCTGAAAAAAATACCTGCTACCAGGGAAACCTTTAAATAGACGAAAAAGGGTTCCGGAACCCCGGTAAAGATCAGGGTACCCTTCTCCCCCATCGCCTTCAGGAGGGGATGTACCAAAATCTGAAATAACTTCTCTTTAAAGAAGTAGGAGCCGACGGACCCGATGCCGACCGCAACTAAGCATTTGATTAACCGGTTCCTCAACTCCCCCAGATGGGCGGTGAAGGACATCTTGGCTTCATCCATTGGGGACCGTTTCTCCTTTTTCCCCTCCCTTTTTCGCGGTCACCTCCACACCATCTGAGGTATCCGGCGAGGGAGCCACCTCTTCCTTTGATTCCTGTCCTGATTCACCAATGGGCTCATCCCCCCCTTCCGGTTCAAATTCCCCCTCTTCTTCGAAGCTAACCTCCTCCTTTAGGCTTTCCGTAGCTTCTTTCAGCTCGCTGGTTTCCTCATCGAATTGTTCCCTGATATCATTCGTGGCCCGCCGGAATTCTCGCATGGCCTTTCCCAAACCCCGGGCTATCTCCGGTAGCTTTTTGGGGCCCAAAATGATGAGGGCAAGGCCCAGAATGACCAGGAGCTCAGGCATCCCTATGCCGAACATGTGCTCTTTCCCCCCCTCAAGGTTGACGAATTTATACCATACCCAATGCTATATTGCAATAACATACCTCCCAAGTTGGAAAGCCTATCGGTGTTGAATTTTCAACGAATGGGTGATATATAGCTAATAAATTCTATCCGGTATCGAACCGTGATTCTCCTGCAACAAATTCGCTATGCTGTTATACTCCTGCTGATCATCCTCATTACCGGGACCTTTGGATACACCCTCGTCGAAGAATGGCCCTTGCTCGACTCCCTTTACATGACGGTCATAACCATAACCACGGTGGGATATGGTGAGGTTAGGGAGTTGTCGGGAACCGGAAGGGTTTTTACCATTGGTCTGATTATCAGCAGCGTGGGCATTGTAGCCTATCTGGTAAGCCGACTAGCAGGGGTCGTCGTAGAGGAAGAAATCAGAAAGCTCATGGGGAGGAAGAAATTGGAAAAGGCCATTCATAAGCTTAAGGACCACTATATCGTCTGCGGTTATGGCCGCATTGGCGGTTACATCTGCAGTCAATTCAAGGGCGAGCGTCTTTCCTTTGTGCTTATCGAGAGGGATGAGCATGTGATCCAGGGCATGGAGGAAGAGGGATTGGTTTACATCAGGGGTGATGCTACCGATGAAAAAACCCTTATCGATGCCGGCGTCCAAAGGGCAAAGGCCTTGATAACTGCGGTGGCCTCCGATGCGGACAACTTATACATTACCCTTACGGCCAGGGGGTTAAACCCGAACCTCTATATCCTCAGCCGGGCCAGTGAGGAAAAGGCGGAGAAGAAATTGATTTCCGCGGGAGCCGATAAGGTCGTCTCCCCTTACCTTATCGGGGCCCATCGGATGGCCATGGCCATAGTGAGACCTGCCGTTGTTGAATTGATGGAACTCGCCATGGAACGGGAAAGCATACAGCTCCAACTGGAGGAGATCAAGGTCAACGATACGGCGAAACTTCCCGGGCCCAGCCTGAGGGACTCAGGGATCCGAAGCGAATTGGACCTTATCGTTGTGGCCATCAAGAAGGAAGATGGAAACATGATCTTCAACCCGGCCTTTGATACCGTCATCAAAAGGGGCGATACCCTGATAACCCTGGGGGAGAGGACGAACCTGGATAAGTTAGCAGAGCTCGTCAAATTCGAGGACAAGTAAGGATGTGGCATAGGGGGATGTATCCATATGGGAAGAAGGCAGATCTTTATCAACGTTCCCTATGAAATGTTACTGGCTCGGCTCGATTTTGCCATCCAAAATCGGTTGCACCCGGAGATCTACTTCGACGGAAACGCCCTCGACACCGCTTGCCGGGAGGATATAGACCGCCTTGCCGGGGTCCTCTCCGAACAAAAGATCGACGTCACCCTTCACGGGCCCTATATGGACCTCAGCCCCGGAGGAGTGGATGCAAAGGTGAAGGAGGTTACCCTCGAGAGGATATGGAAAACCATGGATTTGGCCGTTCTCTTCCGGCCCAAAACCGTCGTCTTCCACCCGGGGTTCGACCCTTGGCGCTTCGAGGAATACCAAGGCCTATGGTTGAAAAATAGCATTGAAGCCTGGAAGCCCGTCGCGGGGAAAGCCGAGGAGATAGGCACCACCATAGCCGTTGAGAACGTCTTCGAGCAGGAACCCCAAACCTTGAGGAGCCTGATCGAGGGCGTCGATTCCCCCAACTTCCGCTTCTGTTTCGATACGGGCCACTATTTCGTGTTCAGCAAGGCCTCTTTACCTCAATGGTTCGATCTCCTGGGCGAATTTCTCGCCGAAGTTCACTTCCACGACAACGATGGAGCCAGGGATGACCATCTCCCCCTCGGCGATGGGAAAATGGATTTCGCTGAATTCTTCGATCTCCTTGGGCGCATTAACCCCCGTCCGATTCTTGCCGTGGAACCCCACGAAGAGGCTCATCTATGGAGTAGTCTCACGGCGCTGGGAAAGTATTTATCATAACCCCTATTTCTCGAATAACCTCAGTGGCAGGAGAAGGGGATGCCCCATCGCATTGAAATCGGCTTGAAAAGCCATATCCGCGATGCCCTTGGGGAAAAGCTCAAGAGGCGGATCCGAGACGACCTGAACTTAGAGGTCAAATCCGTCAATACCATCTCGGTCTATACCATCGACGCCGACCTTTCCCCCGAGCAATTGGAAATGGTGGCCAACGGGCCCTTTTCGGACCCCATCACTCAAATGTACGCCATCGATCGACCTTTGGCCCAATCCTTCGATTGGCTTATCGAGGTGGGTTTTAGGCCCGGTGTGACGGACAATGTGGGAAAAACCGCCAGGGAGGCCATTGAACTGAGATTGGGCGTTCAACTGAAAGACCAAGAGAGGGTTTATACATCCACTCAGTACCTCATCAAAGGGAATTTGGAAAGGCCGGGAGTAGAAAAAATCTGTAACGGGCTCCTGGTAAACCCGTTGGTCCAACGTTTTGAGATCATTCCCCGCCACCTGTGGAATGGGCGTAGGGGACTCGAACCTACCGTCCCCAGGGTTAAAATAGACCAAAAAATCCAGGTGGAGGAGATCGGTCTCCAAATAACTGACCGAGCCTTGCTCAAGCTCAGCCACGATAGGGTATTGGCGCTGAGCCTGCCCGAGTTCAAGGCCATTCAGGCGTACTTTAAAAAGGATTCGGTCATCCGAGAACGGGGAGAATTCGGTCTCGGCGGAAAAATCACAGACGTAGAGCTGGAGGCCTTAGCCCAAACGTGGTCGGAACACTGCAAACACAAGATCTTCAATGGACTGATCGAATATACTGACGAGAGGGGTGAAGCGGAGGTCATCGACAGCCTCTTCAATACCTACATTAAGGGGGCTACGGAAACGATCAGGGGGAAAAAGGGAGGGGAAGATCTCTGTTTATCCGTCTTCGACGACAACGCGGGGGTAATCAAATTCAATGACTCCTACAGCCTTGTTTTCAAGGTGGAAACCCACAATACCCCTTGTGCCCTCGATCCATACGGGGGAGCTTTGACCGGTATCGTCGGCGTTAACCGGGATCCCTTTGGAACAGGAAAAGGAGCCAAGCTCATCTTCAACGTCGATACCTTCTGCTTCGCACCCCCCCATTACTCCAAACCCCTCCCTCCAAGGCTCTTTCACCCCAAAAGGGTCTATGAAGGGGTGAGAGAGGGAGTTGAGCACGGAGGCAATAAAAGCGGTATTCCAACGATTAATGGGTGTGTGGTCTTCGACGATCGATACGCGGGCAAGCCGTTAGTCTATTGTGGAACAGGCGGAATCATGCCCAGCAAGATTCGAGGTGAACCCAGCCATATCAAAAGCCCGTTGCCTGGCGATCTGATCGTCATGACCGGGGGACGAATTGGAAAGGACGGGATCCACGGAGCCACCTTCTCCTCCGAGGAGCTCCACGAGGAATCCCCAACCACGGCCGTTCAAATTGGAGACCCCATAACCCAAAAAAAAATGACCGAATTTCTCCTGAAAGCCAGGGATTTGGGGTTATACCATTCCATTACCGATAACGGGGCTGGTGGACTTTCATCCTCCGTGGGGGAGATGGCCCGGCACATCGGTTGCCGGCTCGAGCTTGAAAAGGCACCATTGAAGTACGCCGGACTCAACCCATGGGAAATCTTACTGTCCGAGGCCCAGGAAAGAATGACCCTGGCTGTTGCCTCCTCAGAGATCGAACCCTTTCTCCAATTGGCCGAGAAGATGGATGTAGAAGCCACGGTTTTGGGAACGTTCACCGACACTGGCAAACTCCATGTGCTCTACGGGGGAAGGACCGTTGGGTATCTGGATATGGATTTTTTGCACGCGGGACTTCCCAAGATGAGGCTCAAAGCCACGTGGAAATCCAAAGGCTTCCAAGAGCCCCAATTGCCAATGGACGAAGACCTCACAGAAACCCTGCAAGGGATGCTCTCCAGGTTCAACATTTGCAGCAAGGAATCCATCATCCGCCAATACGATCATGAGGTACAGGCAGGAAGCGTGGTTAAGCCCTTGGTTGGGAAGGAAAACGATGGGCCCAGCGATGCCGCGGTGATCAGGCCGATCTTGGATTCCTATGAAGGAGTCGTCGTCTCCAACGGCATATGCCCCAGGTACAGCGATATCGATACATACCACATGATGGCCTGCGCCATCGACGAGGCCATCCGCAATAACGTGGCCGTTGGGGGGAGGATTGATCGAATGGTGGGGCTCGACAATTTCTGCTGGCCTGATCCGATCCAGTCGGAGAAGACTCCCGACGGGGAATATAAACTGGCTCAGCTCGTCCGGGCCAATAAGGCCCTCTACGACTTCACCACCGCCTTCGGCGTGCCCTGCATCTCGGGCAAAGACAGCATGAAAAACGACTATCTCATTGGAAAAACCAAAATCTCCATCCCTCCAACGGTGCTCTTTTCCGCCATGGGGAAAATCGATGACGCCCGAAAGGCGGTCACCATGGACGCCAAAAGACCGGGCGATCTCGTCTACATCCTTGGGGAGACCCTGAACGAACTGGGTGGATCCGAATACTATGCAATGAGGGGGTACATTGGAAATAATGTCCCCAAGGTAGATGCCGAGAAGGCCAAAGAGTTATATCGAAGGCTGAATAAGGCCACTGAAGAGGGGCTCATCGCCTCGTGCCACGATTGCTCAGATGGTGGGCTCGGAGTCGCACTAGCCGAGACTGCCTTTGCAGGAATGTTGGGGATGGAGATCGATCTGGGGAAGGTGCCCGCGGCTGGGGTGGATCGGGATGACCTGCTTCTCTTCTCAGAGACCCAGTCTCGATTTATCGTCACCATATCACCGGACAAAAAGAAAGCCTTCGAAAAAGCCTTTGAGGGGATAGCTTATGGCCTTGTGGGGGAAGTTACTTTGGCTTCAGTATTCAAGACGACCGGCCTCAGTGGGCGAGAGATCATTCGAGCGGATATCCGAGATTTGAAGGAGGCCTGGAAGAGGCCTTTGGGAACTTAAGAGCTCCGTTCCTTTCAGCACTGGCTCAACAATTCATCAGCCCTTCCCATCTCACCGAATTCCAC
>JAQYWG010000094.1 GCA_030145085.1 Thermodesulfobacteriota bacterium | reverse complement strand
TGGGGAGGGCCAGCGGAGTTTATGAAGCCCCCAGAGAGATTCTTAGGGCCATCCCCGGGGTTGAACTGGTGGAGATGGAATCAAACAGGGAGCAGTGTAAGTGTTGTGGGGGAGGGGGTAACCTGGAGATGGTGGATCCAGAACTCTCGGCAGCCCTGGCCCAGGAGAAGATTAAAGAAATCCAAGCGACTGGAGCCGATACGGTGATTACCGCCTGCCAGCAGTGCGTGCGTACCATCATGACCACAGCGCGAAGAAAGAAGATTCCCATCAGGGCGATGGATGTAACGGAGTTCGTCCTCAGCACCATGAACTGAATTCATTACCATGCTGTTAAAGGGGCAGATAGATTTTTCCCCGTTTTCAGAGATCGCATAAAAAGTCTTGATATATATCTCCACTATGGATAAGCACCTTATTTTCTATTTGATGTTCTTCCCGACGGCAATCCTCTTTTTGTGGGGGATGGGTTTGCGCACGAGCATTTGGCTGGAGGGAACCATTGAGGGAGCGGAAGATGCGACCAAATGGGAGAAGCTCAAAATCCTTCTCAAGAGAGGATGGAGGGGGTTCCGGGATAGGCCAGGGTGGTACATCAAGGTCCTCATAAGCGATGTTATCTTCCATCGAAAGCTCTTCGGGCAGTCCTTCTTTCGGTGGCTTGCCCACACGCTTCTGGTATTCGGCTTCGTGGCCTGTTTTATCGTGGACATGCTCAAGGGGTTTACCACTTTCTATTTGCTTGAACTGAGCAGATATATTCCCCTCTTTTCCTTCGCCCATGAGTTCGAAACCGGATCGGTACGCCCTTTCCTCGATTTCTTTCTGGAGTTCTTTAGCTTTCTCATCCTGGTGGGATGCATGATGGCCATCTTTCGGCGCTTTTTCCTCCGTCCCGATC
Source organism: Thermodesulfobacteriota bacterium (assembly GCA_030145085.1). Taxonomy (GTDB): domain Bacteria; phylum Desulfobacterota; class BSN033; order WVXP01. Next base: position 9,166 of record JAQYWG010000094.1, on the reverse strand, counting down.
AACTCAGAACGGAGGAGGAGGATATCACCAGCCTCCTCTTAATCCTTTTCCTGGAGCTCTCCGGGTTTTTTATTGAGGGCTACCGCATAGCTCATCCCGAGGTGGCGGAGGTCAAGGTCTATATGGCTAATTTCACCCCTGCCAGTGCCAATAACTGGATCTCCTTTGGGGGGTATTTCTTATCCCAATTCCTCAGGGATATGAAACTGAACGCTGACTTCCTCTGGTACTTCCATGTGATACCCAGCCTCATCTTTTTCATCTACATCCCCCACAGTAAACTCCTCCATATCTTCACTTCTTCAATGACCGTTTTCGCTGACCGGCAGAAGGAATGAGCGAAATAGTATTCCCGCCGGGGGGGGTGCCGGCCCTGCTATTTGCATGTTGCTTCCAAGGCTGAAATATAGTATATAAGCAGGATCTTTCCCCACAACAGAATTGAGGCAAGGAGGATCAATGGAGAGAGGGGATTGGTATGCGTTACGTGAAGAGGAGGTTCTTCGGGCCCTGAGTTCGAACCTGGGTGGCCTTGACCAGGGTGAGGCCAAGACAAGGTTGGAGAAATACGGCCCCAACGTTTTAACGGAAGAGGAAAAAACCACCCCATTCAAAATCTTTCTGGAGCAGTTCAAGAATTTCCTTATCCTCATCCTGATTGCGGCGGTGGTAGTTTCTGCAGCTATCGGCGAGGTTTTCGATGCAGGGGTGATTTTCGCCATCGTAGTCGCTTGCGCAGGCCTCGGTTTCATCCAAGAGTATCGTTCCGAAAAGGCCATTCAGGCACTGAAGAAAATGGCGGCACCAACAGCGAAAGTGCTACGGGATGGAAAGGAAGAAGAGATTCCGGCCACAGAGGTTATCCCTGGCGACATTATCCTTTTGGCCACGGGGGACCGGGTGCCCGCGGATGCCCGGGTCATAGAGGCTGCCAATCTCACCACAGATGAATCCTCCCTCACCGGCGAGTCTGTCCCTGTCCAAAAAACAACCGAACCCATTCATCAAGGGGAGGTGGCCGTGGGTGATCGCACCAACATGGTCTTTTCCGCCACGGTGGTGACCTATGGACGAGGCAAAACGGTCGTAGCCGCCACGGGGATGGGAACCGAATTCGGAAGAATCGCTGGGATGATCCAAGGGGTCGAGGAGAAAAAGACACCCCTCGAGGAGCGGTTGGATCATATCGGAAAATGGCTGGGGATCTTATGCCTTACCGTTGTGGCCGTCGTCTTCGTCCTTGAGATTTTCCTGAGGGGAGCCGATCTTCTGGAGATGTTTATCTGGTCGGTGAGTCTCGCCGTGGCCGCTGTTCCGGAGGCATTGCCCGCTGTAGTGACGGGTTCTTTGGCCATCGGCGTTCAACGAATGGCAAGGAACAATGCCATTGTCAGGCGTCTTCCCGCTGTGGAAACCCTGGGCTGTACCTCGGTCATCTGCTCCGATAAGACCGGTACCTTGACAAAAAATGAGATGACGGTACGAAAAATCTATACACATGGGAGTGTGATCGAAGTCACCGGAGTTGGGTTCGAACCACGGGGGGAGTTTCTTCGAGATGGAAATCCCAGTGATCCCAAAGGGGAGACGGGTTTGGAGTTGTTGTTAAAGGCGATTGCCCTGTGCAACGATTCGAAACTGGTGAGATCCAATGAGGGTTGGTCCATCCGGGGTGATCCCACGGAGGGGGCGCTGTTAGTTGTTGCCCAGAAGGGGCGAATTGATGCCGAACAATTAAGGGCTACCCATTCCCGTATTGACGAGATTCCCTTCGAATCCGACCGAAAGAGGATGACGGTAATATGCCGAGGGGAAAGAGAAGAACTGGTTGCCTGGGTCAAAGGGGCCCCGGAGACGATTTTATCCCAATCGACTCACATGGTGCGGGATGGTCGGGTGGAGCCACTATCGGAGGAGGAGAAGAAGGCAATACTTGCGGCGAATGAGGAGTTTGCCTCCGACGCCCTCCGTGTTCTCGGAGCGGCTTATCGTGACCTCCATGAACCGATGGGGGAATACACCGCGGAAAACACAGAAAAGGGCCTGACCTTCTTGGGGTTGATGGGGATGATCGATCCACCGAGGGAGGAGGTAAGGGATGCCATGGCCTCCTGTGTCGCTGCAGGGATTCGACCCGTCATGATCACGGGGGATCACAAACTGACGGCTATGGCGGTGGCGAGGGAATTGGGCCAATTGGACAATGAAGCGCTCCAGGCCGGGAAGACCATGGCCCTGAGCGGGGTTGAATTGGATCGGCTCAGCGACGAGGAATTCGAGGGGGTTGTTGAGGATATCGTGGTCTACGCAAGGGTTTCCCCTGAGCATAAATTGAGAATTGTGAACGCCTGGCAGAAGAGAGGTGAGGTAGTGGCCATGACGGGGGACGGCGTCAACGATGCCCCGGCCCTGAAACAGGCGGATATCGGCGTGGCCATGGGCATTACCGGCACCGACGTCACCAAGGAAGCCTCTGATATGACCCTCACCGATGACAATTTCGCCACCATTGTCCGGGCAATAGAGGAAGGAAGGGGGATCTATGAGAATATCAAGAAATACTTGGTATTTCTGCTCCGCTGCAACGTGGGGGAGATTCTCATCCTGGGTTTGACAGGATTGCTTGGACTTCCGCTTCCCCTCATCGCCCTCCAGATCCTGTGGGTGAACCTGACCACCGATGGATTGCCGGCCTTGGCCCTGGGCGTAGATCCTTCCGATCCTGACCTCATGGAACGTCCTCCCCGAAATCCCAAGGAGAGCGTCTTTACAAAGAAAGTCCAATGGTATATCGGAGCCCTCGCAGTAAATATGTTCGTTGGCCTTCTCCCGGTCTTTTGCTGGTATTGGAAGTCGGAGGGATTGGTGAAGGCTCGGACCATGGTCTTGGTTACCATCATTCTCTTTGAGATGTTTAACGCCTTCAACTCTCGATCGGAGAGGCACTCGATTTTTAAACTCGGCTGGTTTTCAAACAAATGGTTGGTGTGGGCGGTGCTTTCCTCTCTATTTCTGATGGTTTTGGTCCTATACGTTCCCTATCTCGGCTTTCTTTTTCACACTGTACCCCTTGGATACTTCGACTGGATTGTAGCCCTTGGAGTCAGTTGCTCGGCCCTGATCTTTGTTGAGCTCTATAAGTTGATTTGGGAGAGATAGTATGAAGGAGCGAACGGTTGAAGGCCTCTTATAGCACGACGCGATCACAGGGAAGGGATCCCGGTGGTTATGCGATGGATTTTCCGACCTTCAAGTTGAATCCCCTATTTCATTTGACATTTGGCAGAAAGATGCTAAGATTTTGATATTCGAGAAGATGAACATTGGAAGTAGATTCTCCCATGGAGGCGGAAATCAACCGGGTCTTTTTTCCTCAATATGTCGAAGATACGGTCTTTCTTAGCCATAGAACTTCCCTCCGCAATCGCCAAGGGTATAGAACGAGTCCAACGCGATCTCAAACAATTTCATGCCGACGTAAGATGGGTTGAGCCCAGCCGGATTCACCTTACCTTGAAGTTTTTCGGGAATATCGATGAAGAGGCGTGTGATGAGATCATGGGTGCCGTAGGAAAGGCGGTATCGGAGGTGAAGCCTTTTACCCTCACCGTTAAAGGATTGGGCGCTTTTCCCAGGCGCAAGAATCCCAGGGTTGTATGGTTGGGGGTCGAGGATAGTGGCGGGGTGGTAAAACCCCTCCAGAGGGCGATTGAAGAATGCCTTCAAGAAATTGGATATCCAGGGGAAGGAAGAGAGTTCAAACCTCACTTGACGTTGGGGCGAGTGAGGTCGGGAAGAGGGAAATCCGAGCTCCTCAAGAGAATGGAGGACTTTCTCCATATCAATTTGGGGGAGTTCCGGGTGGAGAGGCTTGTATTATTCAAGAGCGATTTGAGGCCCACCGGTCCTATTTATACCGAACTGGGGGTTCTCAAATTGGGGGGAGGATGAAGGCATGGTAAGGGAGGGGGATAAGGAGAGGGCCATTGACTTGGCAGTGACTCAGATCGAGAGGCAGTATGGAAAGGGGGCCATCATGAGGTTAGGTGGCGATGCCCTCTTATTCGATGTGCCGGTTATCCCTACTGGATCGCTCGCCTTGGATATTGCACTGGGGCTGGGAGGGCTTCCCCGCGGGAGGGTCGTGGAAATTTTCGGCCCTGAGTCGTCGGGAAAGACCACCCTGGCACTCCACGCCGTTGCAGAGGCACAGAGGATGGGAGGAGTTGCCTCCTTCGTCGATGCAGAACACGCCTTGGATGTCAGCTATGCCCGTGCGTTGGGGGTGAAGACGGATGATTTGCTCATCTCGCAACCGGATACGGGAGAGCAGGCCTTGGAGATTACCGAAATACTCGTTCGGAGTGGTGCCGTGGACATGATAGTGATCGATTCCGTTGCTGCCCTGGTTCCCCGGGCCGAGATTGAAGGCGAGATGGGGGATGCCCATATGGGGCTCCAGGCCAGGCTGATGTCCCAAGCGCTCCGGAAACTAGCGGCCACGATAAGCAAGTCAAAGACCATCGTCGTCTTCATCAATCAGATCAGGATGAAAATCGGCGTGCTCTTCGGCAATCCGGAGACGACGACGGGGGGAAATGCATTGAAATTTTACTCCTCCGTGAGGTTGGATATTCGGAGGATAGCGTCGATCAAACAGGGGCAGGAAGTCATCGGCAGCAGAACCCGGGTGAGGGTGGTGAAGAATAAGGTTGCGCCCCCCTTCAAAGAAGCGGAGTTTGATATCATCTATGGAAAGGGAATATCGAGGGAGGGCGATGTCTTGGATCTGGCCGTGGACCACAACACTGTCGAGAAGAGCGGGACATGGTATTCCTATAGGGATCAGCGGATCGGCCAGGGACGGGAGAATGCAAAGGCCTTCTTGGAGGCAAACCCAGAGGTTTACCTCCAGATCGAGGAGGAAATAATAGGGCGGTTTCATCTAAAGGGGCGGTCGGGAGAGGAGGAAATCAAAAGTGGAACTGAATGAAATCCTATTGGAAGCCCTGACGCAGGGAGCATCGGATGTCCATATAAAGATTGGACAGCCTGCAATCATCAGGATTGACGGGTCCCTCAAACCCTTACAGGGGGCCAAGCCGTATAATTACAATGAGGTAAACCAGATGGCCCTGGGGATTATGAACGAGTGGCAGAAGGAGCGGTTTCTGAGGGAAAAGGAAGTTGACATGGGATATGAGATTCACGGTCTGGGCCGCTTCCGAGTCAATATCTTTCAACAGAGGGGCAAAATCCGCATTGCCTTGAGGATTGTCCCTTATCAGATTAAGAACATTCGGGAACTCAACTTGCCGGAGGTGCTGGAGAAGGTCGCCATGGAGAATAGGGGCCTCATCATGGTCACGGGTACCACGGGGAGCGGGAAGTCGACCACCTTGGCATCGATGATCGACATTATCAACTCCCGGAGGACGTGTCACATCATTACCGTAGAGGATCCTATCGAGTTCGTCCATGACGATCGGAAGTCGATCGTGGATCAGAGGGAGGTGGGTTCGGACACGGGAACCTTTGCCAATGCCCTCAGGAGCGCCCTGAGGCAAGACCCGGACGTCATCCTGGTAGGAGAGATGAGGGATTTCGAGACCATCGAGACTGCGTTGACCGCAGCGGAAACGGGGCATCTCGTGATGAGCACCCTCCATACCATCGATGCCAAGGAAACCGTAACCCGTGTCATATCGACCTTTCCGCCCTATCACCAGAGGCAAGTCCGCATGCAGTTGGCGGGAGTTATCAAGGGGGTTATCTCTCAGAGATTGGTTCCCAAGGCGGACGGGGTGGGGCGAGTTCCCGCCGTGGAGATTTTGGTGTCAACGGCCAGGGTGAGGGAGTGTATTATTGAAAAGGAAAAGACTGCTGAACTCCAAGACGCCATAGCCAAGGGGTATACCACCTATGGAATGCAGACATTTGATCAATCATTAATGGCCTTGTTAAAGGAGCGCCTTATTAGCTATGACGAGGCCTTGAGACAGAGCACCAACCCGGATGATTTTGCCCTGAGGGTAAAGGGAATTCTTGCTACGGGCGATACCCCATGGGACGATTTTGAGAAGGCTCAAAAGCCAGAGGAGGAGGAGAAGGAGAGCGGAAGAACCAAGCCCCCCCCGCTCGAACGCTTCTAGGATGGGGACGTTACGGAGATGGATAGTAACGAAATCAGAACCGCTTTTCTGAGCTATTTCGAGAATCGGGATCACCGGATCGTTCCGAGCTCGCCATTGGTGCCCAAAGAGGATCCCAGCCTCCTCTTTACCAATGCAGGAATGGTCCAATTCAAGAGGGTTTTCCTGAGGGAGGAGAAGAGGGATTATACCAGAGCCACCTCATCGCAGAAGTGTGTAAGGGCGGGGGGAAAACACAACGACCTGGAAAATGTAGGAAAGACGGCCCGCCATCATACCTTTTTCGAGATGTTGGGGAATTTCTCCTTCGGGGACTATTTCAAAGAGGGTGCCATTGAATTCGGGTGGGATTTGCTTACCCATCATATGGGTCTCCCCAAGGAAAAACTCTGGGTTTCCGTCTACGAGGAGGATGAAGAGGCTTTTGACATCTGGCATCGAAAGGTGGGAATCCCGTCGGAGCGGATTGTTCGGCTGGGCGAGAAGGACAATTTTTGGGCCATGGGAGAGACGGGGCCTTGCGGTCCCTGCTCGGAGGTTATCATCGATCAAGGGGAGGGGGTTGGATGCGGTAGGTCCGATTGCGGGGTTGCCTGTGAGTGCGATCGGTTCTTAGAGCTTTGGAACTTGGTCTTTATGCAATTTAGTCGGGAGGAGAATGGACAAATGACTCCATTGCCCAAGCCCTGCATCGATACGGGAATGGGGTTGGAGCGGATTACAGCCGTCCTCCAGGGGGTCACCAGTAATTACGACACGGATCTCTTTCGCGATATCATCGCCCGGATCGAGGAGATCAGCTCGAGGAAATACGGAAAGAATGAGATAGATGATATTTCCATTCGAGTGATCGCCGATCATGCTAGGGCTGCTGCCTTTCTCATTGGGGATGGGGTTTTACCGGATAAGGTGGGAAGGGGCTATGTATTGAGGAGGATTTTGCGAAGGGCCATTCGCCACGGCAGGATGTTGGGAATTAAAGGGTCCTTTCTCGGGGAAGTATTCGGTGTTGGAGTAGAACTCATGCGGAAGGCATACCCGGAACTGGTGGAGCACCGGAACTATATCAGGCGGGTGATAGAATTAGAGGAAACGGGTTTCTCCGAGACTTTGGATCGAGGCTTGAGCCTCCTCAGGGAAGAGACGGCCAGGTTGACCCAGGTGGGAAGAAAGATTGTTCCGGGGAATGTCGTTTTCATGCTCTACGATACCTATGGGTTTCCGGTAGACCTGACGGAGGATATCGTTCAAGAGGAGGGATTTCGCATCGATTTAGACGGATTCGAAGGGGCCATGGAGGAACAGAGGCGCAGGGCAAGGGAATCCTGGAAAGGCATGGGGGACGAAGGCCTTAAGGAGATCTACGGAAGGATTTCCTCGGAGGGAATCGAGACCGAATTTTCGGGATACCATGAGCTTCAATGTACGTCAACGGTGGTCAAGATTATCCAAGGGGATCATTTCGTAGAAGAGGCCAAAAGGGGGGATTTGGTGGAGATTGTTGTGGGGGGAACCCCTTTTTATGGGGAGACAGGAGGCCAGGTTGGGGATAAGGGAAAGATGGTGAGGAATAGTCTTGTCATAGAGATTAACGATGCCCGAAGTCCCTTGCCCGGGTTGATCGTCCATAGGGGTTTGGTCAAGGAGGGCACTCTCAGGGTGGGGGACGAAGTCCTCCTTTCCGTTGATGAGGGGAGGAGGAGGAAGACTGCCCTAAACCACACTGCCACCCATCTCCTTCATTCCGCATTGAGGGAAACCTTAGGCGATCATGTGAAGCAGGCCGGATCGCTGGTGGAGCCCCATCGGCTCCGGTTCGATTTTACCCATTTTTCTTCCCTCACCGAGGAAGAGCTGCTTCGGGTTGAGGACTTGGTCAACCAGAGAATCCGGCAGAACATAGGGGTCGATATCAAGGAGGAGGAAACTCGGGAAGCCATTCAGGGGGGGGCCACGGCACTGTTCGGCGAGAAGTACGGCGATAAGGCTCGAGTGGTGAGAATTTCCGATTTCAGCAAGGAGCTCTGCGGGGGTACCCACACTTCCCGGACAGGGGATGTCGGTCTGTTCAAGATTATATCGGAAACGGGAGTCGCAGCGGGGGTGAGAAGGATCGAAGCCCTCACCGGGGAGGATGCAATCCGCTATATGCGGCAGGAGGAGGAGGTGCTGAAACGGGTTGCTTCCATGGTAAAGGCCCCTTCCAAGGAGGTGGCCTCAAAGGTACAAAAGCTGTTGGACCATCAGAGGAAATTGGAAGGGGAGATCGAGTCGTTGAGGGGGAAGCTGGCCAGCGGCAAGTCCATGGACCTCATGGATCAGGTGAGGCTTATTAAAGGGGTTAAAGTACTTGCAGTTCAGGTAGAGGTAGACGACCCGAAGTCCTTAAGAAACATCGGGGACACGCTGAGGGATCGCATCGGGTCAGGCATTGTCTTGTTGGGGTCAAAACGAGGAGGGAAGATCTTTTTGCTCATAATGGTGACCGATGATCTCCTCTCCCGATTCAATGCCGATACGATGATTAAACGGGTGGCCAAGGAGGTGGGGGGGACCGGGGGAGGCCAGCCGGACATGGCCCAAGCGGGTGGAACGGATGTGTCCAAGCTTGACGACGCCTTACATTGCATCTACAAGATCGTCGAGAAAATAGGGAAGGGTTAAGCGTCCCTTCCTTCCATGCCGGCCTTATCTATCTTTACGATATTTCCCTAAAATGCCTGGGGAAAAAGCGGCCTTTTAAAGAAGAGTACGTTAACGGATAACGGAGTTCTCCATTGAGTTTTAATGCAAACCTGTCTCTTCCTCTCCCTATGGATTATCCGTAGACCAACTTGCGCCATTCCTCTGATTAATTCAAACGCAAATCAATGCTTTTCGCTTCTCAGCCTATCCAAGATTACATCTTGAAATATTGATTCTCTCCTTTCCGTATTCTTTCCCGTTTGGATGTGTCCTCTCCCAAATTTTACTGGCCTTCTCTCAGGGGATTGCCAAATCGTGGAGACACCCCA
>JAQYWG010000093.1 GCA_030145085.1 Thermodesulfobacteriota bacterium | reverse complement strand
AGGCTGGGTTATTGTGAACTTGGAATCAATCGAATCGGGGTGACGCTTTGAGAGGGAATCTTCAGAAACAGAGGTAAAAAACTCCGAGATTCGATGGTGTATAGAGATTGACTATTGCAAAGAGACTCTGCCGTAATATATAATTCTTTCGTTTGAAGGCTCTGTGAAGGGGACAGAAAGTTGCCGAAAATCTACATATTGAGGGAGGCGTGCAAGGGGGTTAACGATTGTGGTATTTGCAGATTCGTCTGCCCCAAAGATGTTTTGGGCATATCCGATGTGTTGAATCGGAAAGGCTTTTCCCCCCCGGAGGTGGTCGACGAAGCTGCATGCACCCAATGCGGGAACTGCATGGTTTACTGCCCAGATATGGCTATTGTCGTTGAGATGCGTAAGTCGAAGAAAGCCGCTCAGTGAAACAGGTCTATCAGCCCATGGAAAATAAAAGGGTACGAACGGGAAAATACTTCATGATGGGGAACGTGGCATGTGCAGAGGGGGCTATAGCTGGCGGGTGCGAATTTGCTGCGGGGTATCCCATCACTCCTGCTTCAGAAATCGCTCATACCCTGGCGAAACGTATGCTAGAGGTAGGGGGATATTTCTTCCAGGCCGAGGATGAGATCAGCGCCATTTGCGCGGCAATTGGAGCATCCTGGACGGGGAAGAAGGTATTCATTCCCACCTCGGGCCCCGGGATCAGCCTGATGCTTGAGAACATCGGATTTGCCGTGGGAATTGAGACTCCCTGTGTCCTGGTCAATGTCCAGCGGGGAGGGCCTACCACGGGGGCCCCGTCTATGGGACTCCAGGGAGATATGATCCAGCCTCGCCGGGGTTCCCATGGAGACTACGAGATCATTGCTCTCTGCCCCTCAAGTCCCCAGGAGATGTTCGATTATACGGTACGAGCCTTTAACCTTGCTGAAAGATACCGTACCCCAGTATTCGTCATGGCGGACGCTTTCATAGGTCATATGAGGGAGGAAGTCGCCATCCCCGAGGCCGATGAAATCGAGACCACGTATCGAAGAATACCAAAAAAAGGAGCGGATCTGAGCACGATCAAAGTGTTCTTGGATGAGGAGGTGGCTCCCATGCCTATATTCGGCAGGGGGTTCAAGAGCCATGTTACCAGTTCCTGTCATGACGAGTACGGCAATAGAAATTTGATTGACCCCACGGCCCTGGATAATTTTATCCAACGATTGAGGAACAAGGTCCTCAAACACCGGGATGAGATCGTTCAAGTGGAGTCCGATTACGATTCGTGCGAGCTGGCATTAGTGGCATACGGCGCTGTGTCCCGGTGCGCAAAGGAGGCCGTTCGCGTAGCCCGATCGAAGGGATTGGATGTGGGATACTTCAGGGTGATTACCCCGTGGCCGTTTCCCGATAGAGAAGTCCAGGATCTTTCCCATAAGGTTAAGAAAATTCTCGTGTTGGAGAACAATTCCGGTCAGTACTACCCCTATGTGAGAGCTGAAGCGGCGGGGAGAGCTGAGGTGGAATTTCTGGCCCCCGAGATTCTGGGACAGGTTCATAGTCTGGACTACGTGGCCCAAAAGATTGAGGAGATGCTCCGATGAGCTCCGTCGAACACCCTCTGAGGAAATACCTTCGTCCCTCCGTGGAGGCGACAACATTCTGTCCGGGTTGTGGCGACGGGACTGTTTTAACGTCTATCTTGCAAGCCATCGATGAGTTAGGAATGACGATGGACGATTTCGTCTTCGTCTCCGGCATCGGCTGTGCGGCGTGGATTATCAGTCCCAATTTCAACGCCGATGTGCTCCATACAACCCATGGTCGGCCCATTGCCTTTGCCACGGGCATTAAGTTGAGCCTGCCTGAAAAGAAGGTCATGGTGGTTAGCGGTGATGGGGACCTGACGGCCATCGGGGGCAATCACCTCATTCACGCTGCCCGGAGGAATATCGAGATGGTGGTCATCTGCGCCAACAATGGGATCTACGGGATGACGGGTGGGCAGGTTGCCCCGACAACACCGAGGGAGGCCCGGACGATCACAACGCCTTATGGAAGTCTGGAAAACACCTTTGATATTTCCCGTATGGTTCAGGCAGCTGGAGCATCCTATGTCGCCCGGTGGACTGCCTATCAACCCCGTCAAATGACGAAAAGCATCAAAAAGGCGATTCAGAAGAAGGGATTTGCCTTTATCGAGGCCATCTCCCAGTGCCCCGTTCAATTCGGAGCCAAGACGGGTGCTGGTGGCGCGGTAGAAATGCTGGAGATGTACCGGAAGAGCTCCATCTCGGTCAAGAAGGCGGTTGAGATGAGCCCCCAGGAGATTGAAGATAAGATCGTTACGGGGGAGTTTATCGATACGGCGAAACCGGAATTGTGCGACGAGATAGCCCGTTTGAAGGAGAGGATAAGGGGGGAAGGATGAGAACGGATTTAATCATCGCTGGAGTGGGGGGTCAGGGGAGTCTCATGGCGGGCACGCTTTTGGGCACGGCGGCTGTGGTGTTCGATAATAAGAAGGCCCTCCAAACTCAATCCTACAGCTCGGAGCTCCGGGGGGGAGCGGCGATCACCTGGGTCATCATTTCCGATGAGGAGATTATGTATCCTCGGGTGGTACATCCCGATATACTCATAGCTCAAGCCCCGCAGGCAATAGTTCGGCATCTCTCTCAGTTAAAACCCGGGGGAATTTTGATCGTGGATTCAGACATGGTTAAGGATCCTCCCCGGAACGGATATGAACTCATCCAGGTTCCAGCCACGAGCATTGCCAGTAAGGAGATAGGCAACAGCATTGTGACCAATCTGGTAGTCTTGGGAGCTCTTATCGGGACGACTCAAGTCGTGTCTCCCGATGCGGTGGAAAAGGCAATCCATATTTCCGTACCCAAGTCCAAGGTCGACATTAACATCAAGGCGTTTTACCGAGGACTGGAACATGCTCCAAAGTAGGAGGAAACGATGACCATAAAGACGAAGCAGGAATACGTCAAGAGCCTCAAGAAACTCAAACCGGTGGTTTATATGTTCGGGGAAAAAATCGAAAATCCGGTAGACAATCCTCGAATATCCGCCGGTATCAACGCGACAGGGGCAACTTATGAGCTTGCGGAGATGGATGAGTATCGGGATATGGTCACAACGGTTTCGCCCTTCACGGGGGAGCAAGTCAATCGGTTTACCCTTCCTCCGGGCTCCATCGAGGATCTGGTGATGCGGGTAAAACTCAATCGGATTCTCGGAGGATATACGGGGACCTGCTTTCAGCGCTGCACGGGTTTGGATTGCCTTGTGGCGCTATCCATTGTGACGTACAACATTGATAAGAAGCATGGGACCCATTACTACGATCGATTCATCGCCTTCTTGAAGCACATGCAGAAGGATGACTTGACGGGAAATGCCAGTGTCACCGACGTCAAGGGAGACAGAAGCCTGGGTCCCCACGAACAGGAGGACAAGGATCTCTATCTGCGGGTAGTTGATAAGAATAAAGAGGGCATCATTGTACGAGGGGCTAAGGCCCATCAAACGGGGTCGCTCAGCTCCCATGAAGTCATTGTTCTCCCCACCCGGGCCCTCCGGGAGGGTGATGAGGATTACGCAGTGGCATTTGCAATTCCCGCCGATACCAAGGGACTCATTCATATCGTGGGGAGAAGTTCCCTGGATACTCGGGAATTGGAAGGGGTGGATTGCGGTAATATTCGCTACAGCAAGTACTGCCCAACCCTCATATTCAACGATGTCTTTGTGCCCTGGGAACGAGTATTCATGTGTGGAGAGGTGGAATTCGCCGGTGAGATCGTGGGCCGTTTCTCGGCACTTCATCGCCAATCCCATGGTGGTTGTAAAGCAGGCAAGATCGATGCCATGACCGGTGCGGCCCAGATCATGGCGGAATACAATGGGACGAACAAGGTAGGCCATATCAGGGAGAAGATCGTTGACATGATTCACCGGGCGGAAACCCTTTACGGTTGCAGCCTTGCGGCATCCTACGAGGGGAAAAAGGAACCCTCCGGAACGTACTTTATCGATCCTGTCCTTGCCAATGCGTCCAAGATCCACGAGGGCAAGGAGATGGCCGAAGCGGGAAGGCTTCTGGTGGATGTGGCGGGCGGATACGTGGCCGACCTGCCTTCGGATAAGGATTTGAAGAATCCCGAGATCGGGCCCCTCATCCAGAAGTATCTCAAAGGGGTAGCCGATGTGCCCACCATGAACCGCATCAAGATGTTTCGGCTCGTCGAGAAGATGGCCCTCGAGAGCGCGGACACCATCTCCGATATTCATGGGGGTGGATCCCCGGCGGCGCACCGACTAACCATCTTCAGGGAATCCGACATCAATCATAAAAAGCGGTGTGCCAAAAGGCTTGCGGGAATCGAGGAATAGGCAAGTCGACCTGCGCACGGGAATTTCCTCAAGGAAGGCCATGATCCCCAGTTACCCTGAGAGTTAGGGGACCGGGATTGATGTTGTCGGGGGGAGAAAGGTGACGAGACTTACCATTGCACCGGGGAAATTGAGGGAATTTGGGCTCAAAGTTCTCAGCCAGCTCGATGTTCCGCGGGATAAGGCTCAGATCTGCGTTGATGCTTTTCTCTTTGGGAGCCTCCGGGGTATCGATTCCCATGGCCTCTTTCCCCTTCTTCCGAGAATGGCGAGGGAAATCAGGGGAGGGGTCATTGATCCCAAGGCCGATGTTCGGATCGTTAAACGACAAGCTTCAACTATGCTGATCGATGGATGCAGAGGACTGGGTCCTGTAACGGCTTTCCAGAGTATGGAAGAGGCCATAAAACTCTGCCGCCAAAAAGGGATGGGAGGTGTGTCCACCTATAATTGTAACCATTTCGGCGCGGCCTCGTTCTATGGATGCAAGGCAGTCAAGGAGGGCCTCATAGGGATTACTTTCTGTAATGCAACTCCGAGGGTTACGCCCTACGGGGGACGTCAGGGCATCCATGGAACCAATCCAATGAGTTTTGTCGTTCCAGCCGGGAAATACCCGCCACTGGTGGTCGATATCGCTACCAGTGCTTCATCGGTGGGGAAGATCAGCCAGGCCTTGAAAAAGGGCGAGAGGATCCCTGACGGGTGGGCGCTCGACGAAACGGGGAATCCAACTAATGATCCGAAGGAGGCTTTGCAGGGGTTTTTGCTCCCCATGGCTGATCACAAGGGGTATGGGCTGGGTTTGATCGTCGACATTCTCACCGGGGCTCTTGCGGACTCCTATTGTGGAAAAGAGGTTCCTCCGCTGGACGATCTGACTACCCCATACGGGGCTTCATTTTTCATGATGGTTCTGGACCCGGGTTGTTTTGCGGGAAGGGATATTTTCACGGAGAAAGTCGACCGGCTGATTGAGGATTGTATCACGTGTCCACCCATGAGTGGGGTTGAACGGGTCTACTTTCCTGGTGAAATGGAGGCTATGGAGGAAACAAAACGGGCCAAAACGGGAATTCCGGTCCTTGATACGGATCTGGGCACTTTTTTCCAAAGTCTGGGGGACCATAAGCTCGAAATCGAGAAAGAGCTCCTCGCTTGAGGCTTGGAATCATCTCTCCCATCAGCGGGGAATACCTGTCCATTACAGCCCCTGAAGGGCTGGCCTTTCGTTTCCGTTCGGCTGAGCCCTTCGGTCTGCCCCTGGCCATGAGGCCCAAGGAAAACGGTTTTTTCCAGAGATTCAGAAAACCTTCGACCCAATATCATTGACATCATCCTGAAACAGGAGTAAGAGTGATTGACACGGTCGATAATGTTATTTCTCTGTCGGGAGGATAGTGATGGGAAACCTCAAAGAACGGGCTGAAGCCATACTAAGGGAATTCAAGGGAGATACCTACGCCTTTGGTGGCGGTGTCCTGGACGAGGCAGCAGGGAACCTCACCGCGCAAATGGGCAAGAAGGCCATGGTGGTTGGTCCCATCCAATTCGAGTGGTTTCAACCTATCAAGGAGAGGATCTTAAAATCGCTGGATAAAGCCGGTGTTGAAGTAGTGGACGTGGCCCGGTCAGCCGCATCCAACGCTCCATTCATGGACGTATATCGAATCCACAGCCACATCATGCACAAACACCCGGAGGTATTGGTGGTTGCCGATGGCGGTTCCGGCATCGATGCGGGGAAGGCCGCTGCTACCCTTGCAACGCTCGGTGACGTCCAACCCGAAATCGACCCCTTCTTCGGGGTGGGGCAGGTGACAAAGGTATGCCAGGAGACTGGACGGGTTATTATGCCGGTGGTGGCCATTATGCTGGCCGCCAGTTCAGGGGCCCACCTGACCAAGTATTCTAACATCACAGACCCGGTTATAGGTCAGAAGAAGCTCATCGTGGACGAGGCCATAGTCCCCCCGCGTTGCATCTTCGATTATGACCTCACTGTCACGCAACCCATGAGCCTGACTCTGGACGGTGGGCTGGATGGAATAGCCCACTGTCTGGAGGTGTACTTCGGTTCCGCTGGCGATGTGCGTGCCAGGACCCAGGAGGTAGCGGAACTGGCCCTGGAGCTGATCATCAAGGGCCTGACGGCCGTTGTGAAGAATCCTAAGGACACTGAGGCAAGGACCATGTTGGGGCTGGGCACCGACCTGGGCGGATATGCTATCATGATCGGGGGTACCTCAGGGGCTCATCTAACGAGCTTCTCCCTTGTAGACGTTCTCAGCCACGGCCGGGCTTGCGCTTTGATGAACCCATACTACACCGTGTTCTTCGCCCCCGCCGTTGAGGAACAATTGAGAGTCTTGGGCAGGATATACAAGGAGTACGGATACATCGAAAAAGATGTGGAAAAAATGTCAGGCCGCGAGCTGGGCCTTGCGGTAGCTCGCGGCATGGTAAAGTTCAGCGAATTTCTGAGTTTTCCGACATGCCTCCGGGATGTGCAGGGCGTGACCCAGGCCCACATTGAACGCTGCCTGAAGGCGGCCAAGGACCCCCAGTTAGATATGAAACTCAGGAATATGCCTGTCCCACTCAATGCCGACCTCGTGGAGAAATACATGAAGCCCATTCTGGAGGCGGCTTGGGATGGCAACTTCGATAAGATCAAGAATATGGAATGACAGTGCTGCGGTGTTGCAGTCAAGCAGTGTTTTGGTCATTTGATCATTAGTGCTTTGTATTTGTCTATGGTTTAGAAATTAGGATTTCGAATTTTCATGTATTCCCTACTTTACGCAAATATTTACTTAGAACAAGACTAGGAAAAGGAGGTAAGGTAAACCCATGGGAAAAGAAATCGAAGGGATCATTCCAGCGGTCGTAACACCTTTTGATAAGAACGAAGATGTGGACGAAGGGGGTTTCAGGAAAATCATCAATTATTTAATTGATAGCGGTGTCCATGGCCTGTTTCCTGTCGGAAGTCAGGGGGAATTCTTCTCCCTAACGAATGAGGAGAAGAAACGACTGATCGACATTGCTGTGGAAGAGACTCGGGGTCGAGTTTTTGTCATGCCCAATACAGGCGCCATCACCACAAGGGAGTCCATCGAGCTGTCACAATACGCAGAAGAGGCCGGGGCTGACTGTGTCTCCGTCATCACCCCGTTTTTCATCAGCCCAAATCAGGAAGAGCTCTATCATCATATCAAGGAAATCTGCCAATCGGTGAAGATTCCCGTCCTCTGCTATAACAATCCTGGTCGAACGGGTGGTGTCGCTTTAACGCCGGCTACCCTTGCTCGGCTCGCGGAGGAGGTGCCGAATTTTGCAGGGATCAAAGACAGTTCCGGCGATCTCACCCTGGTGGCGGAGATGATCCGGCTCTGTCCTCCGCATTTTAAAGTTATTATGGGCAGGGATAGCTTGATTTATGGGGCCCTTACCTACGGTGCGACAGGCGCCATCGCCGCTACGGCAAACGTGGCTCCAAAACTGATTGTGGGAATCTATCGGGCCGTCAGAGAAGGTGATTTTAATAAGGCTAAGGAGTATCAGCGGGAACTGGCGCCTTTAAGGACCGCCTTTGGTTTAGGAACATTCCCGGTCGTTGTGAAAGAGGCCTTGACCATGATGGGGTTACCAGGTGGGCGGTGTAGGAGTCCAATAAAGCCGCTGGACAACGAGAAAAAGGCTCAACTGCGCGATATCCTCGTAAAGATGGGGATTATCCAGAGCTGAACCAGCCTCTGAAAGGAGTTTTTATGGATCCCCTGGACAGATTTCTCTCGGCTGCCCGTATGGAGGAACCGGATGAGGTGCCTGTCTCACTTCTAACGTCGGCCCGTTTCTTCTCCCATTTTTATGGGATCAAGGTCTTCCAGTTTTTTCACGATCCCAAGTTGATGTTAGACGCAAGCCTTCACACCATGAGGCTTTTCCCTGAGATTGTCTTCTTCCCTGGACTATGGGCTGATTACGGTATTGTGGTGGAACCCTCTGCCTTTGGCTCAAGGATCTTCTGGCCGGAAAACTATGTCCCCTATGTAAGGGGAGAGTTACTTGAAAACCCTGAAGACATTATGGGGCTTGAACCCCCTGACCCCAAAACAGATGGGCTTATGCCCTTTGTGCTTGAATCCATCCAATATATGCAGAAGCATGCACCCAAGAATACCAAATACCTATATGCCGTGGCGAGGGGTCCGTTTCAGGTCGCCTCATACATGCGAGGTCACACGGAATTTCTGGTTGATCTGACGGTGAGGCCGGATGTCGCCCGGAAGCTGATCGACGTGTGCACGGAGACAACCATCCGCTGGCTCAGGGTACAATTAGAAGTGATCGATAACCCCATTGGAATCTACGTACCGGATGATAACGCCTCATTTCTCTCTCCAGGCCTCTTTGAGAAATTCGGTCTTCCCGCCTACAAACGGATTTTTTCCGAATTTGATGGCCTTCTCAAAGTTTATCACAATGATGCCGACTCGACTCATATCCTGGATTTATTGGCACAGTGCGATTTTCAGGTATTCAACTTCAGTCCAGCCACGGATATCCGAACGGTAAAGCAGGGGATCGGGCAAAAGGTTTGTCTCATGGGTAATGTGGACCCGGTCAGTGTGATGCTCCGCGGGACACCCGAGAAGGTGGAAGAGGATTGTAAGAGCTGCATCCAGATCGGAGGCCCTGGAGGGGGATATATCTTATCATTGGGCGGTGGGCCATCCATGGAGACACCCAAGGAAAATGTAGAGGCCATGGTGAGGGCAGCCAAGAGGTATGGAAGATATCCCGTTTTAGGAGGGTGACAAGGAGATGGATCGCGAGAGCTTAAAGAGTATTGCCCTTAAGCTGGAGGCTCTGGATATCCAGGGCACTGTCGAAGACGTGAAAAGAGCCCTGAATGAGAAGATTGCCCCCTTTGAAGTTGTGCAGAATGGACTTTCTCCAGGTATGGACAAGATCGGTGAAAAGTACGAAAGGAAAGAGTACTTCTTGAGTGAACTCAGTCTTGCCGCATACATCATGAAAGGGGCCATGGAGCTTCTGGGACCTCGAATGAAGGCTTCTCGGGAAAGGAGTTTGGGGAGATTTCTCGTTGGGACTGTGAAAGGGGATCTCCACGACATCGGAAAGAATCTCGTCTCCATGATGCTCACAAGTGCCGGCTTTGAAGTCTATGACCTGGGAGTCGATGTGCCTGATGAAAAATTTCTTCAGAAGGCAGCGGAAATCAAGGCGGATTTTGTCGGCATGTCATCGCTTTTGACGACCACCATGCCGAGCATGAAGAGCGTGATTGAGCTCCTCAAGAATAATGGGATCCGGGAGGAGGTAAAAATCTTTGTGGGAGGCGCCGTTGTTACCCAGTCCTTTGCGGATGAAATTGGCGCTGATTACTACGCAAAAGATGCTATGGAATGCCTCCGAAAGGCGAGAAACTCGATCACGAAGGGGAAGTAAGGCAATCTATGGGAAAGCCATCGGGTTCACTTTAGGCTGAATCCTCCGTCCACCAAAAGAAGCTGACCTGTGATGAAATCGGCATCATTGGAGGATAAAAAGAGAATCGCCTTCGCGATGTCTTCCGGTTCCGCCAATCGCTTGAGGTAAGACCCCTCGATCATATTTCGCTTCACTTCTTCGGGTAGTGACTTGGTCATCTCGGTATTCGTGTGTCCTGGGGCGACCGTATTGACATTGATGCAGGGCGCCAGTTCCTTTGCCATCGTCTTGGTCAAATTGATCACTGCTCCCT
>JAQYWG010000092.1 GCA_030145085.1 Thermodesulfobacteriota bacterium | reverse complement strand
AGTCATAAATCAGACGGCACGGTAAAAAGCTCCAGATGCAAGGCGCGCGAATCTATAGGAATGAGGCGTACTTACCAATACGCCGCTCAATGAACATCACCTTCCGGTGTTAGGGGAAGGATGAAGGCAGCCACTGTATCATCTACTTCCTCTAAATGGAGAAATGCTTCTATTATCGGGTTAACGACTTTGTCAGTTAATCTGTAAGCCGAGTACGGAACACGCATCTTGCACGTATCGACGAGCTCTTGCTTTCTAAATATGCCTCCGGCTGTTCAACAAAATCGGTATCAACTTGATCTCTTCAATATATGCCAAGAAGAATCTCCGTTGATCCAAGAGCACCTTATTTTTTCATACGTTAAACTATAATGTCAAGCTCAATGCTTATTTAGAAGAAGTCTACGGAGGGTGAGAGTCTTCTCTGAATAGAGGAGGCAAAGACAGTGGGCGATGAGGCTTGTGGGTATCATGCGGAAGGGATCATTTGTGACTCTATAACCTAAGTTTGCAACCAGGGCCTGTAATATCCTTAGGCCTTAAAATTTTCCTTTACAAAAGGAGTAAGCCATGGTAAAGGACTATACAATCCACAAACAAAGGGGGGGGTGATACGTCAAAGAAGAGATTGTTGACAAGCACGCTTTCAGAAAAGGAAAGGAGGAAAAAAATGAAGTACTGTTTAAAAATTTTGGTTCCTGTTATGGTACTCGGTCTACTCTTGGGGATTTCTGGCATTGAAAGAGCCTATGGGGAATACCCAGAGAAGATGATTACCTATGTAGTCCCCTTTTCGGCGGGGGGAGGAACCGACCGATTAGCACGGATTCTCTCCAGTACGGCAATTGACCATTTTGGTCAGCCCTGGCATGTAGTAAATATCCCTGGTGCCTCGGGGATCGTCGGCTGGAAAGATGTACTGAAGAAACCGGCTGATGGGTATACCATATTGCAGAGCAGTTCAACCCCGATAATTGCTCTGTTAATGGAGGAAAAGCCTGCTCTGAGCCCCGACCAAATTAAGATCGCCTGCTATGTAGCCGGCTTCAGGTCGATAGTAACGAGTAAACCGGGAACAGAGTGGTCGACCTGGGAGAAGTTTAAGGCATATGCCAAAAAGAATCCCGGCAAAATTACCGTCGCTGGAACCATGTCCAACCTCATTGGAGCGGCAAATATGTTCGATCAGGCAGGGATACAGGTAAATCTTGTTCCCTATCCCAGTACGGGAGGTGCCGTAGCCGATTTTCTGGGCGGGCATGTCGATACTCTGGCAGCAACTGCCTCCACCATTGGAACGCTGATTCCCCAAAAAGGGGTGGCCGTGGTGAACACAAGTGACATACCCCTTTCGCCGAAAGCGAAAGAATTCAAAGGGGTCCCCGGTGCCAAGGACTTGGGTTATAAGGGGATGTTCTTTCCACGGTGGGTCGGGGTTCATCCCGACACTCCCGACAAGATCGTGGATTCAATTTCCCAGAAGATGGGCAGCCTCCTTAAGGATAAAGCTATCAAAGCCCTGTTCAAGAAAGTGGGAGAAGAAATCACATACCTACCTCGGGCGGAGGCCGATGCTGCTTACCAAGATATGGTGAAGGCTGTCAAAAAGACCGTGAAACTTCTGAAATGAGCCATTTGCACCCGGGGAGCCCAGGTTGACGGAGCTTCCCGGGCCTCCTGCCATGAAACAGAAGGTCATCGAGCTAGAGATCGGAGCTTGAAAGAGAGCAACGTAATGGGCAAGTGGTTAAAGTGCAACCAAGGTGTTGGGGTTATCCTGACATCGTTCTTCACCGCCTTGCTTATCTATATCTATCTTAACCCCTGGGCGCATAGAAAACTGCGCGATGGCTTTTCACTGGGTTTTTTCCCCGCTGTGGCTATAGTTCTCTCAATTATTTTTTCCCTTATTCTAATTTTTGATAGCCGCCGGAAAGAGGTTCTTCCCGACTTGGAAACGCTTACGTTTAAATCTCTTCTCAGCGCTGTTTTAGCAGTGGTAGTAAGTTGGGTGTATTTTGCGCTGATGAGAGAAATTGGATTTCTAATCGTAACGCCTTTCTTCCTTCTTTTTGCTATGTATGCCTTGGGCTCGAAATCCTGGCGAAACACTGTGCTGGTAGCGGCATTCATGACCGTGATAGTTTATGGCATTTTTAGGGCCATGGGCATAGAGTTGCCCCCTGGTAAGTTAGCAGGAATATTGTTTTTCTAGTTAGGGTAGAAATATATGTTTCAGCCGGAAGCCATCATTGAGGCCTTTCACATGGTATTGTCCTGGAACGTCCTCTATTGGCTGGTGGTGGGCGTGGTCATCGGGGTAGGTGTGGGTGCAATGCCTGGTTTAACCGCAGCAACCGGCGTCGCTCTCATGATTCCCCTCACCTTTACAATGAGCACTGCCTCAGCCTTAGGTCTCCTCATTGGGTTGTATAAAGGCGCTGTCTATGGAGGATCAATCTCCGCCATAAGCTTTGCAACTCCAGGAACCCCAGAGGCAGCCGCTACCATCTACGATGGACATAAGTTGATGCGGATGGGTCAGGGGCGAAAGGCGACCTTAATGGCCTTATACGCTTCGATTACCGCTGATACCCTGAGCGACCTCATCACGATTGGGGTTGCTCCGGCCTTAGCTCTGATATCACTCAAATTCGGACCCACCGAACGATTCTGGCTCGTCGTTCTTGCCTGTACCTTGCTGGGGGCCTTGAGTGGCGCACACCCAGCAAAAGGAATGTTAGGTGCCGCCCTGGGGATTTTCATTGGGACGATTGGAACTGACCCCGTAGGTATGGTATCTCGAATGACCTTCGGCCTCTGGTGGCTGCAGGACGGTATCCATCTTATTCCCATGATGATCGGCGTATTCGCCATTGCCCGAATGCTGGAAGGGGCCATCGAGCTTCTGAGGGAGAGAAAGGTGGCCAAGAAGGTCAGGGAGAGTATTGCGACCGCCCTCATGAAGAGCGGCCCTGGTTTGACTTTCAAGGAATACATCCGTACATGGAAGGAAATGTTGATCGGCCTTTTCGTGGGATCATTCGCGGGAATGTTACCCGGATTGGGGGCCACAGTGGGAGCCTTTCTTTCCTATAGCGTAGCCAAGCAGTTTTCACCCAAGAAACAAATCGGGAGCGGGGTGCTGGAGGGTGTGGCCGCCGCCGAGGCGGGCAATAACGCCACAGTCGGGCCTACCCTCATTCCCTTGCTGGCCTTTGGAATTCCCGGAAGTTCTACCGCGGCCCTTATCGGAGGGGCCCTAATGCTCCAGGGTGCCACTCCATCCCCTCGCATGTTTGAATTGTTTCCTGCCGTGGTATACTCGCTTTTCATCATCTTGCTTGCCGGAAATTTCGTAAATTTAGGCGTCGGGCGTGTTTTCGCCGGATTCTATGCTCGGCTGGGGCAACTTCCACGACAAATTTTGATTCCCCTGATCTTCATGATGGCTATCATCGGAAGTTACTCCTTCCGCGGAAACCCCTATGATGTCATGGTGATGCTGGCCTTCGGATTAGTGGGTTATGGAATGCGGGTCCTCAGAATTCCCGATGCCCCACTGGTTATTACGTTTCTCATCACTCCGATGATGGAGGCCAATCTCCGTAGAGCACTGCTTATCAATCAAGGAGATTGGGTTCAGGCCCTCTTTCACAGTCCCCTCTCCATAGGGCTTCTCATCTCCTGTATTGTATTAACCTTTCTTGCCATCCGATTTGAGGTATCCAAGCGACTGGGCGTAGCGGCTCCGAAAGGTGAGCAAAAGGATTTTTGATATCAATCATTGAAGCGGAGAATTTCTAGTGGAGACTGGAATAACTGTGTCACTTTAGCTCTGTGTTCACGATCATTTCCTGAGTTCTGAAATCATATATAGGGAAAAAACAGAGAGTTGGTTTCAGTCTTGATAATAATTGATTGAAATTATGAAAAGACAAGAGATACAACCACAGACTAGCTAGACGTTGGAAAGGATTAGAATTATGGATCTCACACAAGAGGTGAAGAAGCGAGTGTTAGAGGGTGAAATGGACTTGGTGGGAGTAACTTCCCCTGAGAGCCTCAAGGATGCTCCGGAGGGCCGTCGCCCCGCGGATATTCTCCCTACGGCTAAAAGCGTCGTTGTTGCTGCTGTTCATGTCCTGGATTCCGTCTACGACCTCCCCTATACCCGTTATGAATACACTAACCAGTTTTTCATTCTCAATTCCATGCTCAACAGCATGGCCTTCAAGGTATCCCGTTACCTCGAGTCTCAGGGATATCGTACCCTCCCCATTCCTGCTGCGTATCCCCGGGTCAATAAAGAGATTTTCGGAATACTCTCCCACCGCCATGCAGCGGTTCAAGCAGGCCTGGGAGAAATGGCTTTGAACAACCTATTGACCACCCCTCAATTTGGTTCCAGGATACGACTGGTTAGCATAGTCACGGAAGCAGCTCTCGAAGCTGATCCTCCTTTCGAGGAGAACCTTTGCCTAAAGACGAGGACAGAATGTCAACTGGCCTGTGTGAAGAATTGCCCAGTTCTAGCTATCAGTGAAGAGGGTCTAATTGACAAGACTAAGTGCCTCCATTACCAGGAACAGATTATGCCATGGAGCGCAGCTGAATTACGGTGTGGGGTCTGTATAGCCAGTTGTCCCATAGGTGAGAACAAGTGGAAAATTCCTGCTGGCAGTCGCGCTCAAAAGGTAGTGGAGATGAAGGAATTATGGACAGGGGCTAAATGGTAAAAATCTCACCCCCATCTCCAAACTCATAGCAATGGACCAGAAATGAGGTTGAGCTATTGTTGATGATTTCGTAAAAAATCTCAATCAGACGGCAAAGAAAAAAGATCCAGATGCAAGGCGCGCAAATCCTGGGGAATGAGGCGTACAGAGAAGTACGCTGCAGTGATTTACCCTGTTACATATTTTCTTTGTTTGATGTTACTGTTTTCAAGCAGTTTCTCGATCCCATCTCTCTTGATATGGCTGCCTTCAATGTAACAGGGCAGGGGATGAAGCGGAACGCAGCCCTTCGGCTTTACTCAGGGTCGTGAGTCCTTCGACCTTGCTCAGGACCGTGAGCTTGTCGAACGGCCTGTCGAACGGCAGATGGACTTTTTACGCAGCCGTCATTGTTCGTTTCCCGAATACCAACAACCTATGGCTTATTCCAAAAGATCTTCAAAAACACTACCCTTGGTAACTTCGACTTAAGAGCTCTACAATATTGAAACACTGATAAGACGCCCCGGAATCCGCCGAAACTTCTGCGATCTGTTCTACACAATGAGGACATGCCGTCACAACGGCCTCTGCGGA
Source organism: Thermodesulfobacteriota bacterium (assembly GCA_030145085.1). Classification (GTDB taxonomy): domain Bacteria; phylum Desulfobacterota; class BSN033; order WVXP01. Next base: position 4,952 of record JAQYWG010000092.1, on the reverse strand, counting down.
GGTCTTCTGGATAGATTTTATCTTGACGGACGTAATAGCTTTGGCAAATTGTGGGGCACCGTCTTTCACCTCCCCTCCCCCCCCACAACACCGGTCAGATTTCTCCATCTCGATTAACCTCACCCCAGGAATCTTCTTCAGGAGTTCCCTTGGCTCCTTTGAGACATCCAACCCACGGTTGAGGTAACAAGGGTCGTGATAGGTGACGGACATCGTCAAGGGCTTGAGATCCTCGGTATTGATCTGGATTTTCCTAGCAAGATATTCCGAAATGTCGAAGACTTCAAATTTGGGGGACCTTCCCCTCTTCGCTGCGAGGATCTTCGTCCAGTCCTCCCTCATGGTGAAGGCACAGTGGGCGCAAATGGTTACTACGCGCTCCACACCCGAACGTTCTAAAATGTCGACGTTTTTCAAAACCACTTCCTCGGCCAACCCTACTTCTCCAATTCGAATGAGTGGGGAACCACAGCAGATCTGTTCTTTCGGCGTGACGACCTCAACCCTATTCCTCTTTAAAACATCAACCATCGCGCTGGCAGAGTCCTGGAGGTGCAGGTCTGCTAGACACCCCACGAAGAAAGCCACCCGGTCTACAGGGTTTCCCATCTCCTCCTTCTCCCGGACCGTTTCCAGGAATGATTTTCCCTTAGCTGTGGTATACTTCCCGTTCTCCTTGATTCGGGCAATCACTTCCTGATGCCCCTTCAGAAGACCAATGCCTCTGTCTACGACTTGGGCGCGAAAGTTCTCAGTAACATCCCTCGGGCAGCTAATGTCAAGTGGGCATACCTCTTCGCACTTCTTGCAGGTAGTGCAAAGGTAGAGACCATTGGCTACGGCCATTTTTAGCCGATCCTCCTGATCCAAGGGATGTTCACCCACCCTGGCTAATTGAATCATCAACATCGGGCCTGCATAGCTCTCCCAGTCTACGGCTACGGAGGGACAGGCCTCCAAGCAGCAATAACATTCCACACATCGAGAGTAGATATCACCATAACGCCTAATCGTCTGAGGTGAAACCTGGAAATCATCAAAGCAGACGCGGGGATTATCAGGCCAAAGCCTCAAGTTTGCATACTTCTTGAGCAGCTTTGTCTGATCCACTACCAGATCCCTGAGTGTGGGAAAGAGGGAGAGGGGCTCAAGCTTCATCCCATCCTGTAACACCGTCATACACGCCAGGCGAGGCTCTCCGTTGATCAAAATAGCGCATGAACCACAGGTGAACTCGCGGCAATTCGAGCGAAATGCAATGTACTCTCCTTGATCCCAAAGATACTCCAGGGCCTGCATGACCGTCATGGTAGGAACAAAGGGAACCGTATAGGTTAACATTTCGGGAGTCGCATCGACCTCTGGATTATATCGGGGTACGTGAATCTGAACCATCTTCTCAGGCTTCTCAATGGGTAGGATATAGGCTGTCAATTTAATCCTCCTGACGCAATTTAGATCTCACTTTCGTGCCATGGGAAATCGGAATCAAAAAACTCCGGGATATTTTCAGGGTCCAGAACGGACTTATCCACAGGCTTGAACCGATGCTTAAGCTCCCCGTTCTCCATAGAGAAGACAAGATTCTTCAGCCACTGCTGATTATCCATCTTGGGGTAGTCCTCCCGATAGTGAGTGGCCCGACTCTCCTTCCTCATCAGGGCACCCCTTGTGGACACCTCCTCTATATCAACCCGAACAAAGGTTTCCAAGGCGTCAATCAATTCATAATTGTAACGCTTGCTTTGATCGGCCACATAGAGCCGGGGCAGGTCATCCTCTTTCAGCTTTTCTACCTCCTCCACCATCTTCTTCATCCCCGATTCATTTCGGAAAACACCCATGTAGAGATCCATCATCTCTGTATGAGGCCGCCGAATAGACATTGCGCGAATCCCTTCTCTAGGATTCCCATTGACAAGCCGTTCAATCCTTTCACCTTCTTCCCTAACCGCATCCCGGTCGATTTTGCCTGTATGCCCTTGTTTGAGCGCCTTGTCCGCTGCCTCCCTCCCGGCAATCTCCCCAAAGACTACGAGATCGATAAGGGAATTGGTACCCAAGCGATTTCCGCCATGAACGCCCCCGGCTGTCTCCCCGACCGCAAAGAGTCCTGAAACTCTCGACTCCATTCGCTCATTGACAAGGACACCCCCGTTGGAATAATGGGGACGAAAACGAATCTCCATAGGTTCCTTGCGGATATCATACCCATAGACCAGGTATTTGTTAAAGACGGTCCTCAGCCTGTTCTCGATCACTTCAGGAGGAAGGTGGGTTACACTGAGGTAGATCCCTTGGCTTTTTGAACCCCGGCCTTCTGTAATCTCCCGGTATTCGCAAATGGAAATAAAGTCGCGAGTGCTCAACTCCATTCGCTCAGGAGAATACCTTTTCATAAACCGTTCCCCACGAGAATTGGTGAGCTGACCTCCCTCTGATCTCACACTCTCACTTACGCTTCCCCGCACCCCATAAGGCCACCACGTATGAGTAGGGTGATACTGCGTAAACTCCATGTCCACCAGTTCCGCTCCCGCACGAAGGGCCATGCAATAACCATCTCCCATTTGTCGCTCGGCAGCGGCGGGCCAGCATCCTACCCCGCCGCCCGTAGCCAAAATGATGGCCGGGGTCCTAAAAAGGCAGAGGTTTGAACTGGCCTTGTCCAACCCCACTGCCCCTGTCACTCGACCCTCATCCACGAGGACACATAAGATCATCATCTCGTTGAGAATAGGGATGTTTCTGCGCATCACTTCCCTTTTGAGAGAGGTCATCAATTCATGCCCAGTGGCATCACCGCTATAGACGGACCTGGGTTTGGAATGACCTCCGAAAGTTCTCAGCCTGTAATTCCCATTTTGGTCTCTGTCAAAAATAGCTCCAAAGGTTTCAAGTTTTGGAATAAATCTCAGAGACTCCTTGCAAAGTATTTCCACAAGCCGCTGATCATTGAGGAACCCTCCGCCGTACAAAGTATCCTCAAAATGAACCCTCCAACTATCCTCAGGATGGAGATGAGCAACGGCCATGCCTCCATGAGCGTTGGGTGTGCATCCACTTTTCCCCAGTTGGCCCTTATCTGCCATGACTACCCTGGCCTTATCCTCTTGTGCACTGATGGCTGAAAACGCAGCCGCTCCACCGCCCCCCACCACCAGAACATCACACTCCACTACCTCTTTTACCCAGTGTTCCATCGCAGACCCCTCATGATCGTGTTAATAATCCCCTCCAATCCATCCCTGGAGGCAAATCCTTTTTTCTCAATCGCCCCTTTGACCGCTTCTTTATGATGGGAAATTGTGGATATGGATTCAACCAATCCCTCCAGTGGCCAAGACTACAGTCCTAGCCTTGATGAAAACTGGTACTATTGTTTGAGGAGGGCTTCCCCTTCTGATAGGCTCAGGAATGGAATCTTCTGCTCAACCCTCTTTCCTCGAGTCGCCTCTAACCGTTTGAACGATTCCATCATGCTTTCAGGATATGCCATATCCTTTCCCCTCTTTATTACGAAGCTCGAAGTCGAACGCTAAGGTACCGGTCAGAGTATGGAAACCATTCAAAAAGAAATCTTTTGTGATAAGACTATTACAGGCAGGAGCGCTTGTCAATGCAGGAAAGCTAGGGGTTAGATCTAATGAACCCAGATTTAGGTTGACTTAAGTGAATTTTGAACCACACTATATTGCCAGGCTTTTTCCCTTAACAAACAATGCCTTTCCCCCTATGCTCACATCATCAAAAAAACGCATTTTCATCATTTTTCCACCGAATGCCGGTGGAGTAGGAAACCATACCGTCGACAAAGCGCCCCGAACCGCGGCCTTTCAGGCGCATGGTTTCAACCCCCGGAGATAGCCGAGGAACTCGGTGTCCCGTTCCCCGAGGTTACGTTTGAAGAATAGGTGCCCTGAAGTTGTACGACGATCATTTGATGGAATACGTCATATGTCATCCACGTTCTCGGGAACTCCTGGGGGAAATATTCCTTGACAGAACTTTCCCCGCAAACTAACATACCTTGGTATTAAAGACAGGTTTTCATTCGCAGTTTGAATTGAGGACCCTTTCCTGATATTCCGGTGCAGATCGTAAGACTTTTCCATTTCTCAATAGGTCGTAGGACCCCCAACGTTGTTTGGAAACAATTTTCACAGCTTCGGGTCGTGGTCCTCGGTCTCAGGTTCGTATGAAAGGTCTCAATGCGACCCGAGAACATTCAGATTCATACCAGCAAACCCCACCGGGACGTCAACACGTGGCCGGCTCGGCTGGAGCGGAAGAACTTTCTCGGGGGGTTCTTCGACATGGTGGTTCGCGTTGAGGACAAAGAGCTGCGGTGCCGTAGACCTTTCGTCGTGGATGCGGACTGCGGCGCCAATGTCTCTATCCACATCCAGCCAAAGGATGTGCTACTGATCGGCATGCATTAGAAATACCAAAGGAGTACACCCCTTATCCTTCCTTGATCCAGGGGGTTCTTTGAACGCGCTAGAAAAAATCCTGGCCAGAGCTTCGGGCAAAAAAGAGGTGGCACCAGGGGAAATCGTGGATGCGGCGGTTGACCGCATTATGATCACCGAACGCCAGGGGCCCCGAGTGGTGGATAACCTTCAAGAGCTGGGCAATCCGCGGATCCGAATGGACAGGGAGAAGGTAGTGGTGGTATTCGACCACGAGGTGCCACCGTCCAAGGTAGAGAGCGCCAACGCACAGCGCCGTGTTCGCGAATGCTTCTCCGAACAGGCCATTCTGTACGACATGAATGTAGGGATCTGCCACCAGGTGCTCTCCGAGAAGGGTCATGTGGAGCCGGGAATGCTGGTGGTGGGAGTTGACTCTCATACCACCACTAACGGAGCCTTTGGCGCCTTTGCCACCGGCATCGGTTTTACCGAGGCCACGGGCGTCCTGCTGACGGGTACTATCTGGCTGAAGGTCCC
>JAQYWG010000091.1 GCA_030145085.1 Thermodesulfobacteriota bacterium | reverse complement strand
GACAGGGCCTCAAAGGTGGGATGGGATATCGCTCTGGTGGGAATGGTGCTCTTGAGCCTCATCGCTTTTGTGATCTTTATCCGAGCGCACTCTTTTGCCTCCCTTTTAGCGAAGGAGGCGGCAGTCCTCGAGGAGACAACCCGCTACCTGAGGATTAATATGATATCCGTGCCCTTCATGGCGTTGAGCCTGATTCTGGGAGGCAGCCTCCAGGGAGCCGGTGATACCAGGGGGGCCATGTGGGTAATCATTATTGGGATGTGGTTTATCCGGCTCCCATTGGCCTTCTTGGTTGCCCTCATCCTGGGCTATGGGGCAACGGGGGTATGGGTCGTAATGGTTACCTCCATGACTTTTCAAGGAACATTTATGGCTCTCCGTTTTGGGAGAGGACGGTGGAAAGGATTGAAGGTTGACTAAACTTTTTCCCCCATTTTTTGACTTTTAGGCCGGGCTCATTCTATAATTCCAAGCAGAATCTAAAAAGATAACGGCAAAGGGGAGGAATATGGAGAAACAATCGGGATTGGACGCTTTAAGAGCGGCCACCAAATTCGAGGCGGATGGGCGGAAATTCTTCTTAGATGCCAGCAAAAAGACCAAGCAGAGATATGGACAACTCATGTTTCAATCCATTGCCGATGCGGAACTGGAACATATCGAGAGGATACGAGAAGTCTATGACTCCCTGACCAAGACGGGTGATTGGCCGGATCGGGCTGCCCTTTTCACCCCAAAGAGTCCCTTGAAAAATATCTTTGAAGAGGCCAGGGAGGAGTTGGATCAGAACGTCAAGGCTGAAACGGATGATATTGAGGCCGTTACCATAGCCAGAGAATATGAGGAGAAGGGGATCACGTTCTATCAGGATTTGGCCGATAGGGCGAAGGCCCTTATCGAGAGGAAGTTCTATCAGCAGTTGGCCTATGAGGAGAGAGGGCACCTCCTTATCTTCCAGGATATGCACGAATACTATATCGACCCGGTTCACTGGTATTCACAAAAGGAAAAACTCCACTGGGACGGGGCATAGAAGGGGTGGTCGATGAAAGAGGCCATGTTCTATGAAAAAAAGGAACCGCCCGTTGTCCAATGCCATCTCTGTTTCCACCGGTGTACCATTGGGGACCGCAAGAGGGGTATCTGTGGGGTGAGGGAAAATAGGGATGGGATCCTCTATAGCCTCGTCTACGGGAAGGCCATTTCCACAGCCATCGACCCCATCGAGAAAAAGCCTCTTTTCCATTTTATGCCCGGGACCAACATATTCTCCGTGGCAACGGTAGGGTGCAACTTTAAGTGCCTTCACTGTCAAAATTTCAATATCTCCCAGGTGGGAAGCAACGGGGAGATATTGGGGGAAGATTTACCCCCTGAGCGAATGATCTTTCTCGCGAAGCAGAGCCGATGCGATAGCATCGCCTATACGTATACCGAGCCCACGATCTTTCTCGAGTATGCGTTGGATACGGCCAAATTGGCCAACCTCGAGGGCATGAAAAATGTTTTCGTTACCAATGGCTACATCACCCCTGAGGCACTCCGGACTATCAAGCCCTATTTGGATGGGGCCAATATCGATCTGAAAACCCTCTCCGATGATTTCTACAAAAAAATTTGTGGGGCCAGGCTTCAGCCCGTCTTGGATTCCATCAGGCTCTACCGAGAATTGGGCATCTGGATCGAGATTACGACTCTGGTAATCCCCACATACAATGACTCAGAAGAGGAAATAAAGGGGATCGCCAGATTTATCTTGGAATTGGGTGCGGATGTTCCCTGGCATATCAGCCAATACTACCCGACTTACAAGCTCAACGATCAACCCCGTACACCTGTTGAAACGCTGGTAAAAGCCCGAAAGATCGGGCTCGACATGGGGCTCCGGTACGTCTACGTGGGCAATGTACCTGCCGGAGAGTGGGAGAATACCTACTGTTATCAATGCGGGAAAGTCCTGATCGGCAGAACCGGATACTATATCAGCCAATACCATGTGAAAAACGGAAAATGTGGGCACTGCGGGGCTCGAACTGATGGGATCTTTGTCGTGTAAAAACCCCAAACATGTCCTCCAAGGGGGAACCCCCGTGATGAACTTCGACGTAATAGGGAACTTGCAATACCCACTTTCTTTCTTCCTCGCGTTTCGGTAAAATCGTAGGACTTCAAAATAGAGAAGGGATTCGATTCATGCTCGACCGATTAGACAGTTTGTTGAAGAAGGCCAAAGGTGCCTTGGAGGATTCACGGGATTTAGCAGAGCTGGATGAGTGGCGAGTGAGGTACCTTGGGAAGAAAAGCGAGCTTGCGGAGGTCTTTCAAGAGATTGGCAAACTCCCCGGAGACAAGCGTCCCTTGGCAGGCAAGCGGGCCAATGAAGTAAGATCCGCTTTGGAAAGTGCCTATGGAGAGAGGATTGAGGCATTGAAGACCCTCCAGCGGGATGCCATCCTGCGGGAGCGGGTTGACGTTACTCTTCCTGGTAGGCGAATCGATGTGGGCCGGCTCCATATCAGCACTCAGACCCTGCGGACCATTTATGACATCTTCGCGAAGATGGGGTTCCAGGTCTTCGAAGCGCCCGAGGTCGAAACTGAGCTCAATAATTTCGAACTGCTCAATATGCCCGCAGGACATCCCGCCAGGGATATGTGGGATACCTTTTACACCAAGCGGGAAGGGGTTCTTCTGCGAACCCATACCTCACCGGGGCAGATCAGGGCAATGCGGCAATTTTGCCCCAATCCCATACGGGTTATCCTTCCGGGGAAATGCTACCGGTATGAGCAGGTTTCCTCACGGTCGGATTTTATGTTTTTCCAGGTGGAGGGGCTCGCCGTGGGGAGGCGGATTACCCTTGCCGATTTGAAGGGGACCATGATCGAGTTTGGGCGTCAAATGTTCGGGGCCGATCGGAAGGTCCGTTTTCGTTGCAGTTATTTTCCCTTCACCGAACCCAGCGTGGAGGTGGATATCGACTGCATTTTGTGCGGAGGCAAAGGGTGTTCGGTATGCAAACAAACGGGGTGGTTGGAGATCCTGGGGGCGGGTATGGTGCATCCAGTTGTTTTGGAAAATGGCGGTTATGATCCGAGGGAATTCAGCGGGTATGCCTTTGGCATGGGGCCTGAGCGGATTGCGATGCTGAGACATCGTATCGACGATATCCGCTACTTTTTCGGTAACGACTTGCGTTTCCTGCGCCAGTTTTGAGAACTTGCTGTAATTGCTGGCCCGTTGTCTTAGAAAACTTCTATTTTAACGCAGCACTGCAGGACTGCAACACTGCAGCACCATTTTCTGACTGCACCACTTATTGAGCCCGGAGGGCGAGTTAAAGGATGAAAGTACCCATCAGCTGGTTGAGAGATTACGTAGATATAACAATGGACATTGAAGAGTTGGCCGAACGCATGACTTTAGCCGGTTTGGAGGTTGCGTCGGTCGAGCATATCGGATCGCAATGGGATCGTGAGAAGATCTTCGTGGGCCAAGTCTTGAGGATCGAAGAACATCCCAATGCCGACCGTTTGACCGTGGTCACGGTCGATTACGGGGCAGGCGAGCCCATGAGCGTTGTGACCGGCGCGCCCAACCTCAGGGTTGGTCAAAAGGGGCAGAAGGTGGCCTTCGCCATCGCAGGCGCTCGGCTCATAGACGGCTATTCCCAGGAATTGAGGTACAGTACGCTCAAGCCCAGCAAAATTCGTGGAATCTCCTCCGAGGGGATGGTCTGTTCCGAAAAGGAACTGGGGTTATCCGATGAGCATACGGGTATCCTCCTTCTCGATGAGGATGCACCCGTTGGAACTCCCCTTGTTGAGTATATGGGGGATATTGTCTTGGATATCGACTTAACGCCCAACTTGGCCCGATGCTTCTCTATGACTGGGGTTGCCCGGGAAGTGGCCTCCCTCACCCGACAGAGGCTGCGCGCGGATATCCCCGAGATGGAAGCCCTCGGCGAGCCCATCCAAGGTCAGGTCGAGATCGAAATTGCCGACCCGGACCTCTGTTTTCGGTACTCGGCCACCCTTATTAGGGATGTCAAGATAGGTCCCTCGCCCAGATGGATGCAGGGACGCCTGCTACTATCGGGAATGAGGCCCATTAATAACATCGTGGACATCACCAATTATGTCATGCTGGAGTGGGGGCAACCCTTGCACGCCTTCGATTACGACATGCTCCGCAATCGGAAGGGCCATGCGGGTGTATCCGATGACGGTCCCCCGGTTATTATCGTCCGGCGTGCAAAGCCGGGAGAGGCGATGACCACTCTGGATGGAATACAGCGGCCCTTGACCGAGGATATGTTGCTCATCACTGATGGCGGCGGACCAGTTGCTATTGCCGGGGTGATGGGGGGATTTGAGAGCGAAGTAACGGAGAGGACGAAGAACATTCTTTTGGAGGCCGCAAGCTTCAACCATATCAACAACCGCCACACATCACAGGCGCTCAAGCTGTCCAGCGAGGCATCGGCGAGATTCGGCCGAGGTGTTCCTGCCTCCCTGACCGTCCCCGCCGCAAAGAGAGCCACAGAGCTGATGAGGCAACTCGGAGGGGGGACCATTGCCAAGGGAGTAGCTGATGTTTATCCCGTTAGGCAGGAAAAAAAGATCGTGGAGATTTCCACTCGTGAGGTGGAGCGGATAGCAGGAATAGGGATCGGCGATGAAGGGATCATGGAGATTCTCGAAAGCCTCGATTTTAGATGTGAAAAGAGGGGAGATGTGATTTCGGCTACCGTCCCCGATCACCGCCTGGACATCAGCCTGCCTGCCGACCTCGTGGAAGAGGTGGCTCGGATTTATGGTTACGATCGAATTCCCACCACATTGATGGGAGATGAACTGCCTTCCCAGGGGCGAAACGAATCGCTGGAGAAAGAGGAGTCCGTGCGGGATGTGATGGCTGGGTGTGGATTACAGGAGGTGATCACCTATTCCATCACAAACCTCGATGCAGTTGGGAAGTTGTATCCGGAAGACGTCCCTCCGAGGGAAGCCGACTACGTCAGATTGGCCAATCCCCTGTCCAGCGAGAGGGAGTTCATGCGGCGTACGCTCATGAATTGCTTGCTGGAGACGATGAGGGATAACCTGCGATATACAGACCGGGTGGCCATTTTTGAAGTAGGGCGGGTCTACCATCCGGTAGAGGGTGAGATCTTGCCCCGCGAGTTACGCCGGTTGGGGATTGCCATGACTGGTCCCAGGGAAGCCCTATCTTGGTTGGAGAAGGAGGCGAGCTCCATGGATTTCTTCGATCTCAAGGGCGTAATCGAGGTGCTGTTGGGCAGGTTGGGGATCAGGAAGTGGCATTTAGAACCGGCAAAGAGTGCCACGTTCCATCCCGGTCGCACAGCACGGTTGATAACGGGGAAGGGGGAGACGGGAATGTTGGGCGAAGTCCATCCCAAGGTCATTGAAGCCTTTGACCTTTCCCAGTACCCTCAGCAACCCGTCTGTTTGGCGGAGCTGGATTTAGAGATGCTCCTTGAAGATGCTTGCCTCGCGGGTGAGTTGGCCCCTATCTCTCGGTTTCCAGCCCTCAGCGAAGATTTAGCCATTGTCGTCGATGAGGATATCCCGGCACAACGAGTCCAAGAGGTCATCCATCGGGCCGGAGGGAAATTTCTCGTCGGAGCCGAACTGTTCGACCTTTATCAGGGGCCTCAGGTTTCACCGGGCAAAAAGAGCCTGGCCTATTCATTAACATACCGGGCCCTGGACAGGACCCTTACCCCCGAGGATGTCAACCGCCTCAGGAACCGAATTCTTCGGGCCCTGGAAAAGGAACTTCAAGGGAGATTACGGGCTTAGGTAGCCATTTCGGGTATTTGTATTACCATGCGTAGCCTCCAGTATTTCCCCTGCATTTTGGAAAAAGGATGATTTCGCACTATTCCGCCGTGATGGTTTTAAAGCGGATTCGAGTGGCCCGTGTCGGAGGGGCATCCGAACTGGAGAGCTCGATTGATGCTTCCGCTTCTCTCCCCTTGATCTTCAGGTTTAAGACCCCTCCGGAATAGAGGTGGACAATCTCATCCTTCGTCAAGGAAACGGTTGCGGATACTCTGGGGGTCATCTCTTCCTTACCTCCTTGCGCCATTACTGCCCGACGGCACTATTATTATACCAACAAACGTTAAATAATGACGGCTTCGTAAAAAGTCCAACTGCCGTTCGAAAGGCTCATGGCCCTGAGCAAAGCCGATGGGCTGCGTTACACTTCATCTTTCGTCATTGCGACGTACTGTAAGTACGCCTCATTCCTCAAGATTCGCAAGCCTTGCATTTGGAACTTTTTACTTTGCCGTCCCATTTTTGACTTTTTACGAGGTTATCAAACTTGATATAAACTTATATTTTATCATAAAAATTGATAAGGCAATAGGCTTTTAGAATTATCCAAAGGAGATAAAGTCGAAAAATTCAGAGCTGCCAGGTCCTCCTGTCGACCAGATCATTACTGCTTGTTTCATAAGCTCTTTGGAACAATTTTCTGAATGAGAATCCGAACTTTTTGGAATAGAATAACATTACTATGATACGGGTCTATAATCAATAGTCTGCTTCACGGACTGAGAGTTGTTCTCCAGACTTGATAAGATTATCGTTTGAACGCCGATGAAAAGTTTGAAGACCATAGGATCCGAAATAAGGTTCGTCAAGATACCGACCTGGAAAAATGAGAAATCTTGATCTCTAGCGAAAGGAAATGAATAGAAAATTGACGCTTGGCTGAATAGCAAGATACGTTTTATTAAACTGACATCCTTTATAAAAAAAGAAAAGACTTGAAAAATTACTTACAATTTTCATTCTAACGTTGACAAAGGTGAGATTCTCTGATACTCACGATCTCAGGCAAGGCATCTTTCGCATTTAGATAAGCCCAAAAATTAACTGACAACATTTTGAATTTGGAAAGGGCCGAATTAATAGGGGGTCGAACGAGAATTCGCCTCATATCGAAGGCAAGGGAGGGTATTAACAGATACGCCTGACGGGAAAATCACGTACAGCGATCTTCCCAGTTAGGATTACAGGTAAATAGGAGATGAGGTTGTGGAACCAAGGGTATTAGTTATTCCCTTAAAGGAAGAGGATGTCAGGGCGTTGAATATTGGGGACGTTGTTTATCTGAATGGCCTAATCTATACCGCAATGTTCCAATTGCATATTAGGGACATCGAAAAGAATATTTTGCCTCATGAAATCGCAGGCGGACAATGGGGTTGATGATAGCAACCCTCTAGTGGTTAATCCTTTTAACTTCATGTATTTGGGCACTAATATATGGGAAGGAGGATCATTATGGGAAAGACTATAGCGGAGAAAATCCTTTCTGAGCACAGCGGAAAGGATGTATCTGCCGGCGATTATGTGGTGGTGAACCTTGATTTTATGTATATGCCCGACACCTCTTCCCCCCTGACCATTGACCTGCTGCGGGAGTTCAAGATGGACCGGGCCCAATACCCGGAGCGGACCGTGTTTATGTTCGATCATTGCGTGCCTGCGCCCCGGATGGAGATGGCCAACTGGCACAAAAAAGTTCGTCAGTTTGCAGAACAGGTGGGGGCAAAGGTACATGATGTAGGGGATGGTATTCTTCACCAGGTGGCAGCAGAAAGTTATATCGAGCCCGGCTGGATTGTTGTGGGAGGTGATTCCCACACCTGTACGGGGGGGGCGTTTGGAGCTTTAGCAACGGGTATGGGCTCCACTGACTTAGGGGTTGCGATCGCCCAGGGGAAGACATGGATGCGGGTGCCTGAGACATTGAAATTCCAGGTAGGGGGGGAGATGCCCCGCGGTGTTTATCCAAAGGACCTCATCCTATACATAATTGGTCAGATAACGGCTGACGGGGCTACCTATCATGCTATGGAGTTTTGTGGCTCAACCATTGAAACTATGGACATGGAAGGACGACTCACCCTTTGCAACATGGCCGTGGAGGCTGGGGCGAAGTTCGGGATTGTGGCATCTGATGAGAAGACAAGGGAGTTTCTTCGGACTCACGGCCGTGAGAAGGCTTACCGGGAAGTTCGTCCCGATCCGGACGCAGTGTACGAGAAGACGTTCGAGATTGAGGCTACTACACTAACACCGGTTGTTTCCCATCCCCACCAGGTGGACAACGTCAAATCCATAGAGGAGGTGGAGGGTACTTCCATTGATCAGGTCTTCGTGGGCTCCTGCACCAACGGTAGAGCGGGAGACCTTCGCCTTGTAGCCAGTATACTGAATGGAAAGAAACGACATCCTCATACTCGGTTGGTGGTTATACCAGCATCACGGCGGGTCTATTTGGAGTGCCTTGAGGAAGGGATAATCAAGGCACTCGTGCAGGCTGGCGCTGCTGTGAATTCTCCGGGTTGCGGCCCTTGTGCTGGGATACACCTGGGAATCCTGGGTGAGAACGAACGGTGTTTATCAACTACAAATAGAAATTTTCATGGCCGTATGGGAGATCCTTCTAGCTTTGTGTACTTGGCCTCTCCAGCAACGGCAGCGGCAACAGCGTTACACGGAAAAATTACCGATCCTCGGAAGGTGTTGTAATAGGAAGTCAATCTCAGGCCTTTCTAGCCTTTCACAATCCATGAGAAAGGGGTGTAGCATGATTCTTAGGGGAAAAGCATGGAAATTTGGTGACGGGATCAGCACGGACCACGTACAGCCTGGTAAGTACTTTCACCTGAGGGGTAATTTGCCCGAGCTGGCTAAGCATGTTCTAGAGGGCGCACGGGAGGATTTTCCTGCTCTTTTTGCGCCGGGCGACTTCGTGGTGGGCGGGCGGAACTTTGGCCTAGGATCCAGCCGAGAGCACGCCCCCACCATCATAAAGCTGGCCGGTCTTGGTGCTGTATTGGCCAAATCCTTTGCCCGTATCTTCTTCCGAAATGCCATTAATGTGGGATTGCCTCTGGTTATTTGCGACACGGACCAAATCCAGGAAGGGGATGAGCTTGAAGTGGACCTCGAAGCAGGGATTGTGCGCAACACGTCTCGAGGGGCCGAGATTCCTTTTTCGCCTTTACCCCCTTTCATGGTCCGCATTCTCAACGATGGCGGGCTTTTTTACCATATTCGAAAGCATGGAGATTTCCAGATAGAATAATGGATAACTTGTGGGGGGTCATTCCTTTTCAAAGTGAGCCTTTTGTGAAATTACTTCTTTGAAAGTCATGGGTGAAAAATGCTAACAAAGGGGGAGGTCAATGGAAGAAACCAAGAATAGAAGGCTACGGGAACTGCTTTCGCGCGATGGGATTTTGGTGGTGCCAGGGGCATACGATGCGCTGACTGCCCGGATGATCGAGAAAGTGGGCTTCGACGCGGTGTACATGACCGGGGGAGGCACGGTAAACAGCCTTACGGGCCTGCCCGATAACGGGCTCATTACGCTGACCGAAATGGCCATGAATGCCCGGTACATCGCGGAGGCGACTTCAGTTCCGATTATCAGCGATGCGGATACTGGCTACGGTAATGCGGTTAATGTGATGCGAACGGTTTGGGAGTTTGAGAGAGCTGGTGTGGCAGGGATCCACATCGAAGACCAGGTGGCCCCTAAGCGATGCGGGCACCTGGAGGGAAAGGAAGTGGTCAGCACAGAGGAGATGGTAGGCAAGATTCGGGCGGCCCGTGCGGCTAGAAACGATTCTGATTTTGTCATCATTGCCCGGGTGGACGCTCGTGCAGTGCTGGGGTTTGACGAGGCGGTGAGAAGGGGACGAGCATGTCTTGAGGCGGGAGCCGATGTCATTTTCCCCGAGGCGCTTGAGAACGAAGAGGAGTTTCGTGGATATGCGAAGGCAGTAAAGGGTCCCTTGCTTGCCAACATGACCGAATTCGGAAAATCTCCTTACCTCAGCACACACCAGTTTGAAGAATTGGGTTACAAGATAGTCATATTCCCCGTTACGGCTTTGCGAATTGCCCTCAAGGCGGTTTGGGAGTATTTAACGACCTTAAAGGAAAAGGGTACCCAGAAGGAGCTTATCGATCGAATGTTCACCAGGAAAGAACTGTATGAACTGATAGACTATGATTCGTTTAATGAATATGAACGGGATTTCGTTTCCTAAGGTGAGCAGGTGGTATAGGGATGGAGTTCGTTGGAACGGTCAAGGATGATTCCCCATCCGGTGATGTGTCTCTAGACGTACTTACTGGAAACCAACAACGAAAATTGACGGCTTCGTAAAAAGTCCATCTGCCATTCGACAGGCTCATGGCCCTGAGTAAAGTCGAAGGGCCGTTCGACATG
>JAQYWG010000090.1 GCA_030145085.1 Thermodesulfobacteriota bacterium | reverse complement strand
CTGAATTTAGCCCATTCCTCGGGTTGGACTTGAATGATTCCTTTCATCTGAAGTTCGTTCAATAGATCCGTGGGATGACCCTCTCGATCGATAAGGCCCAGCCACTGTAAAATCGTCTTTCGGTATCCAATCCATTCCCTGTCCTCCCCGGGGAGACGGAGGGCCAAGAGGCTCCAGGCGGTTTTGACCCCGTGATTCCCCCGATGAAAATGGCACGTCTGGCAGGTAGGACCCCTCTTTTTTTTCGGATCCACACGATAGACAACGCCATGCTTTGAGGACCTCCAGATTTCCCATTGGGGATGATTGATCCCCCCATGGCAGGGGAGACACGCCTCGGGCTTTCTGGCCTCTTCTTTGGAAAAACTGTGGCGTGTATGGCACGAATCGCACTGGCCGTCCTCCCGGCCGATAGCATGGCAGCCTCCACACCCTTCTTCTGCGTCGATCATCTCCGGAGGGAGTTCTAGTACTTTCTTGAATTTATAAACTGAGGTCCATGCCTGGGCATGCTTGCCCGTTTTGAACTGGGCCATTTCACTGGGATGGCATTTTTCACAGAGGCGACCCACCATGAGGCTCGCTCTGACCGCATCATCGGCAGATTTATGGTGGCTCCCGTGGCAGTCAATACATGTCACCCCGGTTTGGCCCATTCGGCTTTCCCTCCATGATACGACGAGGCTCCTGTTGGTCTTTTCATGACAACTAACACAGATTCGATTACCCTCCTTGGCGGACACACCTTCGAGGTTCAAAGGGAGAAGTAAGAGGAGGAGGATAAACCCTATCGTGCAAATCCGGGTACCGCAGCTTCTCCTTTCCATAAAGCCCTCCCGGCCCTCATATTTTTTGACCCAAGGGAGAAATGGCTTGATTATACCTGAAACTATTTCCTGATTCAAAGTTTTGTTCGGAGGGCATTCCTTTTTACCGCCTTACTTCCCTGAAGGATCGCCTTCCCATAAGGCGACATGAGCCCATGAGAGGATATAACCGGGTTCCCCCAGGCCTGCCATTGCCCGCCAACATCTAGGCCGTTCCATTGAAGGCGGTCCCGGTAATCGCCTGAGAGATAGCTCATGCTCACACTGAGGGACTTAAAGCACCTCGTTCATGCTTCCCGACCGATACCCCTGCAGGTCCAGCGTGACGTAGGTGAAGCCGATTTCCTTGAGCCTTTTTACCACTCGGCTTCTGGTTCGGGGGTCAAGCAGGGATTCGATTTCTTCAGACGGGATTTCAATCCGCGCCGTCTTCCCGTGACGCCTCACCCGAACCTGGCTAAAACCCAGCCGAATGAGGAATTGCTCCGCCCTTTCGATTTGTGAAACAGCTTCGCGGGTGATCGGGTCCCCGTAGGGGAGCCTCGAGGCCAGGCAGGCCAAAGAGGGCTTGCTCCAGGTGGGAAGCCCGAGCTTCCTTGATTGGGCACGAATTTCCGCCTTAGTCAAACCCGCCTCCCTCAAGGGACTACGAATCGACATCTCCTGTATGGCCGTCATCCCGGGACGAAAATCCTTTTCATCGTCCAGGGTCGATCCCTCGGCGATGGAGGAGACGTCCCATTTCCGAGCGATCTCCTTTAACTGGGAGAATAATTCCCTCTTACAATGGTAGCATCTATTGACCGGATTGGCGGCAAATTCGGGAAGATCCAGCTCATGGGAGTCGACGAAGATGTGTTGGGCATCTATTTCCTCAGCAAGCTTCCGGGCCGCGGCGTATTCCCTCTTCGGATAAACGGGAGACCTTGCCGTCACGGCAACAACTCCCCCTCGACCGAGGGTCTCCCGGGCCACCTTGAGGAGAAAAGTACTGTCAACGCCGCCGGAAAAGGCAACAAGGAGGGAATCCATCTCCCGGATTATCTCCTTTAGCCTTTCCATCTTCTGGCTTATCGGTTGAGGACCCATTATGTCTCCCCACCCCCAATCGCCCTTTCAATCCATCCCCCACCCATGACCGCATCTCCATCATAAAAGACCACTGCTTGGCCGGGTGTAATAGCCTCCTGGGGTTGAATAAATTCTACTTTCACCGTGCCATGTCCTGATGGCTCAACGGTGGCATCTGCCTCCCTGTGGGCATACCGTATCTTGGCCTTCACCTTAATGGGTTGACGGAGTTCTTCTATGGCGATCCAATTTACTCGACCCGCAATCAACCCCCTGCCGTACACCTCCTGTTTTTCGCCGACGAAAATGAGGTTTCTTTCCCTGTCGAATCCCACCACATAGAGGGGCTTGCCGGCCGAAAGGCCGAGGCCCTTTCGCTGTCCGATGGTATAAAAAGGGAGGCCTTTGTGCCTCCCCAAAATTCGGCCCTGGGTATTAACGATGTCTCCGGCCTCTATTCCACAGGACACTCTCCGCCTTAGAAATGGACGATAGTCCACCCCCGGGATAAAACAGATCTCCTGACTTTCGGGCTTATTGTGGACCTTTAAACCAATGTCCATGGCTTTTTTCCTCACATCCTCCTTTCGGGAATACCCCAACGGAAAGAGGGCATGGCCTAACTGGTTTTGGGAGAGGGAGAAGAGGACATAGGATTGGTCCTTTTTCAGATCCTTGCCCCTCTTCAGGAGGTACCTTCTCTTCGCTTGGTCATACTCCA
This sequence comes from Thermodesulfobacteriota bacterium, assembly GCA_030145085.1. Lineage (GTDB taxonomy): Bacteria > Desulfobacterota > BSN033 > WVXP01. The sequence goes on along the minus strand of JAQYWG010000090.1, from coordinate 7,849 downwards.
CCGTGGCATAGTGTCCGGTGGCGATGAAGGTGGCCTCCAGTTCCCGGGCTTTCCCGAGGAGTGCCCCAAACTTCACCTTCTCATTACAGAGGATGCATGGATTAGGGGTCCGGGCGTTAAGGTATTCCCGACAGAAGTAGGCGATTACCTCCTTCTCGAATTGCTCTTTTAGGTTGAGGACATAGAAGGGGACCCCCAGTTTTTGGGCAACCCTACGGGCATCCTCCACGTCAGAAACGCCGCAGCACCCGTAAAAATCCCTTTGCCTATCGGAGGGGAAATCCTTCTCCGAATCCCAAATGCGCATCGTGGCTCCGATCACCTCGTAGCCTGCCTCCTTCAAAAGATAGGCAGTGAGGCTGCTGTCGACGCCTCCACTCATGGCGACGACAACTCTCTTTCGATTCCTCATCATGGGTAAGATTCACCCTTCGGAGAGCCTCCACGGAAAAAGCAAGGCTCAGTTGGTAAATGCAATCTCCTCAGGCGAGGCAACCGAGATCGCTGCCACCTTTTCTCTCGAATTATTATATCAAAGCCCCCCTCGCGGGGAAACTTAGACCTGGACCTCCATGGCACTATAAGGACACACGGTAACGCACATCTCGCAGGCAATGCAGTCAGCCTTTTCAAAGCTCACCAGCATGGTATCCCGTTCCACTGAGAGGGCATGGGTGGGACAGAGAGACGTGCAGGCCGTACAGTGGGTACAGAGGTCCTTGAGCCATCTTATATCTTTCGATAGCTTCTGGGTCTCCACGCCTATTTTCGCTAGATAGTCCATCCCCCTCTGGAGCTGTTTTTTCTTGCCGGTCACCTCAAGCACTAACATCCCTTCTTCCTTCGGTATGATGTGACCTCGAAGAATATTGACCATGAGATCATATTCTTTAATCAGATTGTAGGTGACGGGTTGATCGGTCAGATCAGGTGGAAACCTGAGTACCACTTTTGTCGTTGTCATAAAGGCTCCTCCCTTTTCAGGGAGCTCGGGTAACCTTGGGCCAGAACTCCCTCGTTCAGTAGCCCAAGAACCCGAACTCCATTGATGTCTTATACTGCTTTCTTGAACCTTATGGGTTTTTCCTGAAGTCCCTTGAAGACAATCCCAGAATCCGATGAGGGAAGCCGCTGGACACATTCGGTCAGAAGAAACTGCCCCTTCTGGATCCAATCCTTCAAAATGCCAGCGATCTCCCTGGCCATGGCATAGCTGGAAAAGCTCGCCGTGGGGACTTTCTTTTCATCGAGGGAGATTTCGCCCGTTTTCAACTGGGCATAGCTGACCTCTGCCAAACTTCCTGACTCTCGCTGGGGATACGTTTCGCTGTAGTCCACCACCTGGGCCACGATATCCTCGTCCCGGACAGCTGCTTGGACAACAGTCTCCTCATCCAGAATAGGAATGGGAACGCCAATACCCACGGTGAGGGTTACTCCATATCCCCTGAAGGACGTCCCCCGAAGCCACCTGGGGTCCATCTGCTTCAGATCGCCAATCACGGCAATGGTTCCGGCAGATACCTTGGGAACACCGAGATCCGTTCTCGGGACACATGGGCTGTGCTGTGTTCCCTGCCAGGCAACGTACCCCGTACCTCCGCCGAGAAATATTCTCGTCCCCACCCCTGTTGTCCGGTAAAAGGGATCACAGAGAAGAGGGCTGAGCTGGCCTGCGCTGGAGTAGTTGGCGTTTCCCAGCCGAGGCTGGAGAACCCCCATATACGTGTAGAGAGGGCGGTCCGACAAATTTACGGCCACGTTATAGTTCTGATAACAGTTTCTGGGGTTGAACAGGACCGCTTCGTTCATATCATCGAGGGTGATGCGGGTCTCAAGCTTCTTTCTCGGATAGCAGTCGGTTCCGTAGGCCGTTGCGGTCAGGCGTACCTCTTTGCCGGACAGCAATTCCTCTATGACATGGCCACCCCCATAGGCAAACTTACCGGGGAAGACCGCGTTTCTGGGGTCATCGTCGGGAACGGCCGTGGCCCCTAGTAGGATATCCACAGCCGCAAAACCGGTGTAAACCGGCACGTCGTTCAGGTAGGCCTTCCCGCCGCCGATCTTGATTCTGGGCTTTGAGTGACCCACGTTAAAATAAGCTCCGGATGAACACATCGGGCCAAAGGTTCCCGTTGTAACTACATCCACCGCTTCTGCCGCCTTCTTGGTCCCTTTTTGGTCCACAAAATCGATGATCTCCTCGGCGGTGAGTACCAGGGCTTTCCCCTTTTTTATCTTCTCATTGATTTCTTCGACTGTTTTCATACATCTCCTCCTGAAAGGCAAGGCCCCACATCAACAGGGTACCTTGGTTATGGGATTGATCATCCCAGTACGTGTTCAATAGATGCCTTGATGTCCCCCGGTGGGGGAAAGCCATGATCCATACCATAACCATCACCTGCCTTTCATGGAGTCGGTATTTATTCGCCAGTCAAAGGGAATGCGCCTCTTCTCTTGTGCTTCCTGCTCGACTGGCATGGACCGGTTTCTAAATAAAATCAAACGATTTAATATAGCTCGCTTGTTCCAGAAAATTCAAGTAACGCTTCATTTTAGAGTTTCGGGAGGTGGGAAAGGGCTTGCTGAAGAAATCGGGAAATTATCGGCGGGCAACGGGAAGTGAACCCTGGTCACCCGAAATCCGTCTTGCCTCCCCAGCCTCGATTGCTCCCGAGTGTAACCAGCATTTCAACGCCAGCCCACATATCACCCGGGTCCTGCATGTCCATCTCCATTTTGTCACCACCCTTCAATACAAATATAAACCATTATATACCACAATGTGGCATGGGTTGTCAAGTTTTAAATGAAGGTTTTTCTCCAAAAAAGTTGCTAAAAAGGGTCCAAGGATTTGAGGATTCAAGGGTTCAAGGGTTCAAGGGTTTGGTTCCTAAAGATGTAATGAGTGCCTTGAGCATCCTCTCAATATCTCCTATATCTCTCTGAAGATTCTCTAAATCACCCGATAACAAGATCTGAGTCTCCAACTCGCAGTTGGAACCATAAGCTATGTATAATGCCTGCATATACTCCTGGGTTGTCTTCCTTCCATACCCCTCTGCTATATTTGATGGAACTGATACAGCAGCCCTCCTCATCTGGGAAGTTAATCCATATCTCTCCTCCTTCGGAAAGCCTTTGGTAATCTTATAGATTTTAATACAAAGCTGATAAGCCTTCTGCCAAACTTTTAACTCCTTATAATTTTTAAGCATTTCACTTGACCCCTTGAATCCTTGACCCCTGGAATCCTTCAATTCCACCAACTAAATGGGAGAAGATCCACAAATTCTAATTACGAAATTTCAAATTCAAATACACAAATATTTAAGTGGTCACATATAGCAGTGCTCATGGTAGGGATGTATTCAGGCTTTCCTGCACCATTGGATGAGCTGATGGGCCGGAAGACAATTGAGGCCTTTTATTGGATTTGGGGTCTTCCCGGTCTATACTCTCTCTCGAAGGAAATGATTCAGGCATGTTCCGAAGTTGAGGACCACATCCTTCCTGCTGTTGACGATAAAGTTACGGTGATGGATGTGAAAGAGCTCGTCTACAAGCCTCATCACGGGATGGGTTTGATCGGCCTCGGGCCCGTAACGCTTCTCAAGCTCCTCCTGAAAGAGGACTACGAGCTTGTCCTTCATCCTCAACTGGGTATCGTTAAAGAATAGTGCTATATCCGGGATCAGATCATCAATGCGGGAAAAGAAGGCGCTGACCTCATTGAGCTCGATTCCTTTGGGGGGGGAGGACTTCACCTCCACGTAGACCAACCTTCTCCCCCACCTGGCGATGACGTCGAAGTCTCCCCCCGACTTGGTGTTCTTAAAATGAACCCCGTATATCGCCGGAGAGGCAAACTCCCTCTTAAACATCTCGGCCACGAACCATTCGAGGGTGGGCCCGAAGCTGACAACGGAGCTGTTTCGAATCCTGAATGCTCCTTTGCCCTTTTCTTCTATGCTGCCGGCGGACAAGAGAAACTGGATATATTGGTCGGCGACTTCCGGGGAGACGTACCGTACCAAATCCCCGATTTGGAACCCTTCGCCTTTCTTCGTCATGTCCCTCAGGAAGAGCCTGAATGAGTACCGTTTCAACAATTCGTAGAAGCGGGTCTTCATCCCGGGGGAGATTTCCGAGGGGAGAAGCAGTTTTTCGGCGGGATTTTGGCGGAATACCTTAAGCCCTCTCTCCTTGAGGACATTTTTTATGGGGATGTCGGCCGGTAAATTTTTCCGGAGGGCCATGAGCTCGTGGCGAAGGGCCTCGAGTTCCCTCCCCAGCCTTTCAACCTCTCGCCAAAGTTCCTCGATTTTCAATCAAAAACCCCTGTGGAGGCCGAAGCGCCTTGCCACCTTAACGGCATCCAAATACTCCCCGTATGTGATACGCCGGCGAAGTTCGGGGTAATCGAAGCTCTTGTGTTGGGGGCGATACTGTTGCATGATGTTGACGTAAGAGTCCCGGGAAATTTCCCCCGCGATGAACTTCATCAGATCCTCGGTGCCGGCCAAATCCCCGGGCATGACCAGGTGTCTGATTAAGAGGCCCTTTTGGGCGATTCCGTTTTGGTCCATTTGGAGATCCCCCACCTGACGGTGCATCTCCTTGAGTACTTCCCTCAGGACGTAGGGGTAGTCCGGGGCATTGGAGAATCGTTTCGCCGGTTCTTCTCCTGCGTACTTCGCGTCGGGCATATAGATGTCGATAATCCCGTCCAGGAGCTTGATCACCTCGAGGGATTCGTATCCAGAGCAATTGTAGACCAAGGGAAGGCCCAGACTGAGCCCGATGGCCTCGGGAAGGGAAGCCACGATTTGGGGCGTGTAGTGGGTGGGAGTGACGAAATTGATGTTGTGGCATCCCAATTCTTTGAGCCTTATCATGTAGCTCGCCATTTGGGAGAGGGATGTCATCTCTCCCCTGCCCCCGTGGCTAATGTCATCATTCTGGCAGAAGACGCAGCGGAGATTGCAGTGGGTGAGAAAGACGGTTCCCGAACCGCGATATCCAACCAGAGGGGCTTCTTCCCCGAAATGGGGGGATACGCTTGAGACCATCAACTTACTTCCCGCCCTACAATAGCCCAACTCCCCCTGGATGCGGTTGATTCCGCAACGCCGCGGACAGAGGCTGCATTCGGTGAGAATTTCGTTGAGGGAGTCAATCCTCCTCGCCAGTTCCCCCTTTTCATGCAGTTCGATAGAGCGAGGTGTGTATGGCATTGATGGACTCCACAGGAGATACTCGGTTATGGTGAAGTCATACCGTAGCCTATCACATCTATGGAAGGGTTGCCAGCGTTTTTCGGGGAGGGAGCAAGGGTTACGTTCCCCTTGAGGGTTGGGAGAATTCCCGGTAGGCCTTTAGGACCTTTCTGGTGTATCTTGATGGTAGTCTTCCCTTGGTTTTCAAGCGCTTGCGAACAAAACTGGGGCCAAAATTGTAGGCCGTCAAGGCGACCTTGAGATCGCCGAAGCGGAGGAGGAGCCGGGAAAGGTAGTGGAGGCCCATCTTTACGTTGAGATGGGGATTGAAGAGCGTCTCATCTCCCTCCCACCTGATATCGATATCCCTGGCTATGGCCTGACCCACATAGGGCCTGATCTGCATCAGCCCTTTGGCGCCTTTTGAGGAAGTACATCTGGACCTGAAGGAGCTCTCCGTTTTGATGATGGCGAGGGTCAACCGATAATCCTGTCCGTATTTACGGCTCTCCCGGAGGATGAGCCAGGCAAGCTTCCGCTGCTCCGCGCGGGAGAGTCCACTCCCCGAGCGCCGGAGGATGGTAAAGATCTCTTCCTCACTTCGAAACTGCTCACAGGGTTCAATTCGGGGAACCTCGATGATGCCCTTCCAGTGGAGGGAGGCCAGCAATAGGCCGGAGGAAATGTACATCATGCAAATAGAGAGAAGGAACCGTCTTCGAAAGGAGAGGGTTTTTTCGGAAGTTAGCATGTTTGCCACCCGATCATTAGACAAAAAAGCCGAGTCACCCATTCGCTTCGGCAACCCGGCGGTCTAGGGAAACATATGATGGTGAATTTCGGAAACCCGGAAATCTCCCCCCGCTAGACCCGTGGCTTTCCGCCCCATCCTCGCGGATGGTTTGGCTTTTCGGTTACTCTTTTTATTACCATAAAAAATGACAAAATCCAAACCTCTGCTCTAATGATTGTTGCAGATTACGTTTATTGCCCTTTATCCCCCTTTGTTTGATTTTTCCCCAAAGGTATTCAAAAATATAAAAATCTCATTAAATCGTAGATTTTCTCGAAATATCTCTCATTTTCTCACCGAAATAGAAAAAATGGGGCGGGTTTTGAAAAATAGTACGTAAGAAAATAAAAATGATTCGAGGGCAAGGGAGGGAATGAGCAAGGAAGTGTCAATTCTGTGTTACATGCGGAGAGGATGGACTTAGAATCAAAAACGTATATAAGGGAGTAATCACTGCAACACAACCCTCCCCTTTGGACCCTCGAGTACTTCTCCTATAACGGTTGCCCACTGCACGCCTTTGGAATGGAGTTGCTCCAAAAGCATTTCAACCATTTCTCCCTCAACGGAGATCAAAAGTCCCCCCGAAGTCTGGGCATCGTAGAGGATGTCCATCTTTGTATCGGGAACATATCCTGAGATCTCGACCTTGCACGCGGCGAAATCCCGGTTCCTTCCGGTCCCGCCGGGTACCATGCCCATGGATGCATACTCTTCGGCCTGCGGGAAGATGGGGACGGATTGTGATTGGATAACAATGCCCACATCGCTGGCCGTGGCCATCTCCGAAGCATGGCCGAGGAAGCCGAACCCCGTGATATCCGTGCAGGCGTTAGCCCCAACTTCCACCATCACCTCAGAGGCCACGCGATTCAGCGTCGTCATGCTTTCGGTGATTTTCGTCATTGCCTCCCGGGAAGCCATCTTTCCCTTCAGGGCGGTTGCAATGATTCCCGTTCCCAGGGGCTTGGTCAAGACGAGTCGATCCCCCGGTCGGGCACGGGCGTTGGTTACTATTTTGTTGGGGTGTACAACCCCAGTAACGGAGAGGCCGTACTTGGTGTCACTATCTTCGATGCTGTGCCCCCCAACTAAGAGTGCGCCAGATTCCTGGACCTTTGAATATCCACCCTTCAGGATTTCAGCGAGGATGGCCCGATCTAAATTCTTAATGGGGAAGGCGACCATGTTCATCGCCGTCAGGGGCTTACCCCCCATGGCATAGACATCGCTCAGGGCGTTGGCGGCAGCAATCTGCCCGAAGCTAAAGGGGTCGTCCACGATGGGTGTGAAGAAATCGATGGTCTGAACGAGGGCGATATCATCGGTCAAACGGTATACCCCCGCATCGTCCAGATGTTCAATGCCCACCAGTAGATCCGGATGGCTGGACAGGGGAAGTTCGTGAAGGATCTGGTCCAGGTCCCCTGGACCGATCTTCGCGGCTCAGCCAGCCGCCTTGGCATGTTCCGTCAGCCGGATAAGATCCTTTGACATTTGATCCTCTTAACCTGCTATTGGTGACTTGGAGTTAAACAGTTTATTTAAAATATCTATAATAATATGATATAATCAAATATATCAAGATCTTTAGCCCTTCCAGAATTTCCTACTGAAATATCTCATTTTCAATCAAATTTGGGAAGATTACGGAAAGTTCACGGGCGGTTGATGCCGTCGAAAGGGAATTGAGCGGGTGCATTCAAGGTTGATAACCTGCCAACCCTCCGGTGATGAGTGTCTCGATGGCTCTTTCAAACCTGGCGATCATCTCCTGCCTCCATTGCTCATCGATGGAGATGACCTGGGAGGCAACTCGATCACAGTAGCC
>JAQYWG010000008.1 GCA_030145085.1 Thermodesulfobacteriota bacterium | reverse complement strand
CTCGATGATCGATATCATCTTGCTTAATCAGTCTTCCCAGCCTCTGCCTTTATTGATTAGGCGATTCAAATCTTTACCCGCTAGCAAGCTAGACGTATTCAGTGTTTTTTTATAGCCGATCCAGCGTAAATTGCAAATCCTTTTCCTGATTTTGTATGTCCTTTGATCTACCACCTCTTTTCATACTTGGTTGATAAATCAACCAATTTGAAACTACACCAAAAGCTTGTAAAAATGATGTCTGAAGAGAATGCGCTTTCTTCTCCCAAGAACCAAATTTATAGAGGCATTGAAGACATTGGGGACATTGTTCCTTACGTTGCATTTCTCTTTCACTGTCACCCCGTACCCTCCACCAGCCGTGGCGAAATATGAGATTCTATTTAATAAAAAAGCCCTCCGAAAAGGAGGGCTAACCCCTTGGAATCACTGGAGCCGGCGAGAGGAATTGAACCTCCGACCAACTGATTACGAATCAGTTGCTCTACCGCTGAGCTACGCCGGCCCAACCTGCGGGATTATACACTCTTTAGCACGGGGCATAGGTAAGTGTCAAGGGGGGGAAGGTGCTCCGCGGGCTCAAATGCCGGTGCTGCGGTTGTGCGGTCAAAAGATGGTGCTGCGGTTGTGCTGTGCTGCTGTGCTGCGGTGGACATTCTGATTCTAATAGAGGGTAAATCCTCGGGCGCAGAGCCCCTTTTTCGGGTTTTTCAGAGATCTCAGCCTTAGACGCTCAAATGAAAAAGGCCCTCGTGGGGGCCCTCTCATCCGCAAGGTGTTCAGTAAATCTCCTTACCTGTTCCGGCTATTTCTCTTGGATGCTTTGAGGGGATTAATTTTCTTGGTCTCCCCAGTGCCGTTATTTTTTTTGACGTGAGTCGCGAGCGTACAGGATCCAGTGACCCATTTGAGGGCGGGTTCGCTATAGGCCTTACAATAGAGGCCGGTGGGATATTCGACCACCCGGTCGCAACCATTACAGCTGTCGACGATGGGGTGACATGTGCCTCCGTTGTAGTTACATCCTTTCTTGCTCATGAAAACGCACTCTGCCCCTGCCTTTACCGTTTGACAAACCATGGTTATCTCCTCCCTTCTCTTTTTGTGGAATGTCCCAAAACGCAAAAAAAAACCGAGTTCCTCTATGAGATCAATCGCGCATGTCGGAAGGGAACTCGATTTTTTCTTTAAGGAAAAACCTACGCCCTTCAGCCCGAGTTCGAGATTCCTTCAAGTGAAATAATTAACTATTTAGCAAATATATCAATGAAACCTCAAATGTCAAGGGTGGATTCCCCAATTTTGGAAATTTTTTCATTCACCGACTGGCGATTTGACCTTGACAGAAGAATCCGAGCAACTATATAAATGACTTAATGTTAACCGGGAAAGGGGCATCCATGAAGAAAGTTCTCTCCATCTCGTTCTTGATAATGGTCCTCACCACGGAGGGTGTAGCCTTTTCGGCCGAGCAGAAAAGCAAGCTCTTCGTCTACAACTCCTCCTATGATCTCACGAGGGGAGATCTCTGGGAGTACATAAAAGACCAGCAGATACTCCTGGATTTGGAACCGTACCCCAAGAACTACGTCGTCATCGGCTTGGGAAATACCAATCAAAGCTACTCCATCGGTGAAATGATGGCTACGGGGACCGTTGGACTCTCTCGCTTTCTCTGGATCAATCCCAAATATCCCAACAAGGCAGCGGAGATCTGGGATAGGGAATTTCCCTTTGCCGCTATCGCCGCATGTAACCCGAACGAGATCATCCAGTGGGATGAGACCGAAGGGGAGATCCACAAAATCCTTGCAGATCGCATCCAGGCGGAGAAAATAAAGGTGGCGGCCTTAAAGATGCGGGGAACTCTCTTTGACGTCCAGTTCCATGTTTCATCCCATATTCCAAAGGAAGGGATAAGCACCATTCATGGGGCCCCTGCTAAAGAACAAAGGCAAAAGGTATTCAGGACCGAAGGCCCATCCGAATGGGTACTCAATGGACTTTATCTCTATTCCCAGGAATTGCAGCTCATGGCATCTGCCGATGGACAACCCATTCACATCCACGGCTATGAAAAAAATTCTAAAAAGGGGGGCAATATCGACTCCGCAAGGATCGACAAGCTATCCGTCCAAATCTATCCCATCGAAGATGTCAAGTTCTTTCAAAATGATTTGTGGATAGAGGATGTGAAATGGAATAGGGGAAGAGTTGAAATTATCGTCGTCAATGAGGGGAAGATGAACGTAAAACACGTGACGGTTGAGGCCCTCTTTCCCGAAAGGGAGAAGTGGACGGTGACCATCGAACGAACACCACCCATGTCCAAGAAATTCATCGAGTTTAGCCCACCCGCGGATCTCCAGGACGGAATAGGGTGGGTCGTGGTTGATCCCAATGATGAAATAAAGGAGCGCCGTGAGGACAATAACCGATTCCGATGGCCTATAAGAGCCGTGGAGTTGACAGGGAGAACCCATCAATGAAGGACGTCATATCCATGTGGAAATATACGAAGATGGTGGTGCTCGTGGCCGTCACCGCAGCCGTCTATGCGGGAACCGCCATTCCCTTCAAGGGCATACAAATCGTTCCTGGATTCGCGGAACTCAGACCAGCTGGCGCAATTCCCGTGGTTTTCGGGCTTCTTTTCGGCCCGGCGGGGGCCTGGGGCTCTTGTATCGGAAATGTCATCGCCGATTTCTTCGGAACCCTGGGCATTGGAAGCCTCCCCGGCGCCGTCGGCAACTTCTTCTTCGGATTTGTCGGATACAAAGTTTGGGGAAATATGGGATGGCTCTCTTCGAAGGCCGATCTTAACATTCGAACGAAGAGACAGGTCTTCGAGTACATCCTGGTGGCAGTCCTATCCAGCGTCACCGTAGCGTTCATTATAGCATGGGGCCTGGAACTCTTGAAACTCCTCCCGTTCGCCTCCATTGGGGCCGTAATCATGACCAACAACCTCCTCTTTTCCATTGCCATTGGTCCCTTCCTCCTCCTGCTGCTCTACCCCAGGGCAGTGAAATGGGGACTGTATTGGAGGGAAATCATAGATAACGAAATGGTCTCCAGGGCCATCATGCCGAGGGTCGGGGCCCTCTGCATCTGGGTCGGTGCCTTGGGGGGTCTTATTATGGGATTTCTCCTCTCGACAGGGCTTTATCACGGGCAACTATTCCACTTTGCCAAGGGAACGACGGGGAGTGGCGTCGTATTGGGAGTCCTCCCGTTCCTCCTCCTCTTTTTCCTCGGATGTCTTCTGAGTTAACCCCTTCAATTCGGATGAGACATAGCCATGGCCAAGGCCCTCCAGGTAAGAAACCTCTCTTTCCAATATAAAGGTACGGACAAGAAGGTCCTCAATTCGTTCAATTTTGACGTCGAAAAGGGCGAGCTCCTTGCCATTATGGGTCCAAGCGGAGCCGGTAAAACTACCTTGATCTCTACCCTAAACGGCCTTATCCCCCATCTCATCGATGGAAAACTGGAGGGGGAGGTGATCGTGGATGGATGGAATACGAAGGAACATGAGACGAGGGATTTCGCCACCAAGGTGGGAATGGTGTTCCAGGATTTTGAAACTCAGCTCTTTTCCACCAACGTTGCATTGGAGGTTGCCTTCGGCCCGGAGAATTTGGCCCTTTCTCCAGGGGAAATCCTCCGAAGAGTAAGGGAATCATTGCGGTCCGTGGGCCTGGAAGGGTTCGATGAGAGGGAGCCCGCAACCCTATCAGGGGGAGAAAAACAGAGGTTGGTCATTGCCTCCGTGCTCGCCATGGAATCGAATCTTCTCTGCCTCGATGAGCCGACATCCGAATTGGATCCCATGGGCAAGGATGATATCTTCGCCATCGCTAGAAGGCTTAAGGAATCGAAATCCATCACCATGATCATGGTCGAACACAATATCGAAGAGGTCTTGGGTGCCGACCGGATTATCCTCCTCAAGGGGGGAAAGATCATTGCGATGGCGCCCCCGAAAACGATCTTGAGAGAGGTGGACCTCCTAAGGGAAACGGGAATCAGGCCCATTCCCATCACCGAACTCTTCGTCCGCTGTCGATCCAAATACCTTCCCCTCACCCTTCGGGAAGGTCTGGAAAGTTTCCGAAAAGAGGGATGGGGAATCGATGAGGCAAGGTACCTGTCCCTGATAGAGAGGGATAGCCTCAGGGCAAGTCGATACGGCAGGGTGCTCATTGAGGTAAGGGGACTCGAATATGTATATGAGGGGGGACTGGCAGCTCTCAAGGGAATCGATCTCCAAATCAGGGAGGGAGAATTTGTGGCCATCGTGGGCCAAAACGGGTCCGGAAAGACAACCCTCATCAAGCATTTCAATGGGTTATTGGTCCCGACGAAAGGGGAAGTTCGGATAGAAGGGGTCGATGTGAGGCAGACGGATATCCTCCAATTAGCCGGAAAGATTGGATTCGTCTTCCAAAATCCGGACCACCAAATCTTTGCGGAAAAGGTCATCGACGAAGTCTCCTTCGGTCCCAGAAATTTCGGCTTTCCAGAGAAAGGCATCGCTGAAAGGGTTGACAGAGCCCTGGCTGCGGTTGACCTCCTCGATTCGACGGAAGCGGACCCCTTTTCCTTAACCAAGGCGGAGAGACAGAGGCTCGCCGTCGCATCCGTTTTGGCCTCCGCACCGAAAGTAATCGTCTTAGACGAGCCGACAACGGGCATGGATTACCAAGAGAGCATTAAGATGATGGAACTCGTCCAAGAATTGAACAAACGGGGACACACCATCGTCATGGTCACCCATACCATGTGGGTCGTATCCCACTATGCCCATAGGGTGATCGTCATGAAGGATGGAAAAATGATAAGGGATGGAAAAACAAGGCAAATCCTTTCAGATCTTGATGGCCTGAGGGAGGCCTCCCTGAAGCCGCAACAAATGGTCGAGTTTGGCAGGGCATTGGGGGATTTTGCCTTCCTTTCCCTCGAAGAATGCAGGAAATGTCTTGTGCCATGAACTTCTACCTCTATCTTGATAAAAAGACCCCCATCCATAGGCTCGATCCGAGGACGAAGCTGTTCCTCCTCATAAGCAGCTTCATCGTCGCCACCATACAGCAACATCCAATTTTCGCGTTGATCGTGGCCATGCCCATCTTTGCCCACGGTGTCCTCTCGGGATCCCTGAGAAATATCCGAAGAATCATCGGCCTCTTGGTGGCCATTGGGATTCTCGCGGCTCTCTTATGGTCTATCCAGGCAAAGGGGGTAACGCCTCTTTTCTGGAAATTCCAGGTAGAACCCCTTCTTTATGGAATCTCGACAGGCATAAAGATCGATAGTATGATCGTTGCGGGGATAATCTTCCTTTCCACTACCAAGAACGAGGAAGTGGCCATCGGGTTAGTCAAATTGGGCCTTCCCTACTCGTTCAGCTTCGCCTTCTGCACGGCATTGCGCTTAGCCCCCACCATTATGGGGACCGCAAGGATGGTAGCACAGGCCCAGAAATCGAGAGGACTCGACCTGCAGGGGGGAGGGCTCCTTTCCAGGATGAAGAAATATATCCCCCTGCTCGTTCCGATTTTCTTAACCACCCTTCGCTATACCAACCAACTATCCATGGCCCTGGAGTCCAAGGGCTTCCGTGCCATGGAAAAACGAACCTTTCTCCTTGAAGCTCGATTTAAGGCCAGGGACTATTGGATAACCCTTGGCCTTCTCCTGGTCTTAGCCCTTGTCATCTTTATAAGGATTAAGGGGTACGGAGAAATCGAAGGCCTCCTTCTCTAACACCCTTCTTCAGTATCATCCATATTGTCCTAAAATTGTATGGAGAAATAAATTCTGGCTCATCTCCAAAAAAGTTGGTGGTCATAGAAGGGTTCAAGGATTCAAGGATTCAAGTGAAATGATTAAAAATTACAAAGAGTTGAAGGTTTGGCAGAAGCCTTATTAATTATGTTCAGAAGTCTATAGAGTTACAAAAGGATTCCCAAAAGAAGAATTATATGGTCTGACATCACAGATGAGAAGAGCAGCACTGTCTATCCCCTGTTGAAGGAGGGAACAGAGGGGATCGGATATCGGCTCTTTGGCCATGGATCTGGATTATCGGAAGAGGAGGGATTTTTCAAAGCATCTCATTGATTCATATATTCAGAGTTCCGGGGATCAGGATGTCCTCGAAGTGCTCGATTTTTGCAAATGCTACCGGGCTTATATGAAGGAGAGAGTGGAGAGTTTCAGCCTTGATGATCCAAATATCCCCCCAGTTGAGAAGGAGGAGGCGATCAAAAGGGCTCGCCGGTTCTTCCGCCTCTCCCATGGCTATGCCGGGGATTTAGTAACCAAAGGCCGATGACTCCATTTCCCTTCGGACTTTTTTGCCGATATGAAAAGAAAGAAGACAAGGCAGATTTCAATAGGTGGGGTTAAGGTAGGAGGTGATGCCCCCATCTCGGTGCAGTCTATGACGAAGACCGACACCCGGGATGTGGATAAGACCGTGGCCCAGATCCAACGTTTGGAGGCCACCGGATGTGAAATCGTGAGGATGGCTATCCCCGATAAGGTGGCCTGCGAACGATTCGGCGAGATTCGGGAAAGAGTTGCACTGCCCCTGGTGGCCGATATCCACTTCGATCATCGATTGGCCATCAAAGCCATGGAAAGGGGAGTGGATGGCATAAGAATTAACCCAGGTACTATCCGAGGGCAAAGGAGAATAGAGGATATCGTCGGTATGGCCAAGGATCGGGGCGTCCCCATCCGTATCGGGATCAACGCTGGCTCTCTGGAGAGGGATCTCCTGACCAAATATGAAGGGGCTACCCCTGAGGCCATGGTGGAAAGTGCCCTTCGCTCCATCCGTTTCATGGAGGACTTGGATTTCCATGAAATAAAGGTTTCCCTGAAAGCATCTGATGTGACAAGGACCATCGAGGCCTATCGCCGCATTTCCCGCGAGGTGGACTACCCCTTACATCTGGGGGTGACGGAGGCAGGGACAGTCATTCCCGGCACCATCAAATCCTCCATCGGCATCGGCCTCCTCCTCCATGAGGGCATCGGGGATACTCTCAGAGTTTCGTTGACGGGGGATCCCGTGGAGGAGGTACGGGTCGGTTATGGCATATTGAGGGCCCTGGGCCTCCGCCAGAGGGGACCAGACATCATCTCTTGTCCCACCTGTGGAAGATGCGAGATCGATCTGATTCCCATGGCCGAGGAAGTGGAGAGGAGGCTGAAGTACCTGCGCAACCCCATTCGGGTCGCCGTCATGGGCTGCGTGGTAAATGGCCCTGGGGAGGCGCGCGAAGCCGACGTGGGAATTGCCGCTGGAAGGCGGGGGGGATTACTCTTTCGTGAGGGAAAGGTCCTGAGGAAATGCCTCGAAGAGGAGCTCATCCAAGCCCTGATAGAGGAAATTGAAAAGATGCCGGGGAAACAATAGGATGACCCAACCTCTACGGTGCCCCGTCTTCACGGTTAAGGTCCGTCTTCTCCTTGAGCTGTTTCCACGTATAGTGGATGCGCTGAACAACGGTGAAATGAGTGAAAACGGCTAGAATCCAGAGAATAGGTACCATCAGGTTGAAGAGTGCTCCCACCGCCAGAAGCACTATCCTCTCTGCCCTCTCCAAGAGGCCGACGGCACATTTTTCGATCACTCCTTCTGCCCTGGCTCGGACATAGGGGACCAGGGCCGTGCCGAGGAGGACCACCGAGGTTAAAATCACCATACTGGTTGAACCTCGATGCG
Organism: Thermodesulfobacteriota bacterium; assembly: GCA_030145085.1. GTDB lineage: Bacteria > Desulfobacterota > BSN033 > WVXP01. The sequence goes on along the minus strand of JAQYWG010000008.1, from coordinate 27,421 downwards.
CGTAGAAGAAGAGAAGCCCAAGGAGCACAATCAGGTCGGAATATCGGTCCATTACCGAGTCGAAGAAGGCGCCAAAAGGGGTTGCCCTCCCCTGATTCCTTGCCATCGCCCCATCCAATAGATCACAGAGCCCCGCCCCCAGGATGGCAAAACCTCCCACCTTCGGGTATCCGATGGCCAGCAGGAAAGCCGCACCTGCATTGAGGATAAACCCGGAGAAAGTCAAAAAATTTGGGTTGACGCCCTTTCCCAGCAGGTGTTTGCCTACTTTGTAAATATAGGGATCGAGTTTATGGCCAATTTTAGAGCTGATCATAACCCTTTTTAACCGATAGGAGTTTCCTCCAAAAGCCCCTCCCTCAACTCGCATTGGGTTCGCGTATGGAAACGATTCGATTATTATAGGCATATTTCGGGAAATGTCAAAATAAAATGTACTGGACTTCCGAAAAAACACCATTGTCCACCAGCGTAATTTGTGGACGAGGTTAAGCAGGCTGGGAAAACCCAGCACACACTTTTCCCTTACCCTGCCCATTGCCTGCTGCCTACCGCCTACTCCATACTCCATACTGCTTACTCTCCATTCTCAGCCTCAACCTTAACCTCAGCCTGCTTATCTATCTCGTTTTTTTATGTTTGTTTGGTTTGTCTGGTTTATTCCGTCCATTTGGTTGATTTAGTTCATATCTCAGTCTTAGCCTTAAGCTGAACCTCGGGCATCTTACCGCTCCGACTGCAGCACCGCAGAACTGCAAGACCGCAGCACTCACTTTTCCTTAACCTTAGCCTTAACCTTAACCTCACCCTTGACCTGAGATCACCTCCTATGATATGCGTTTTTCTGAGGAGGATTTTCCCTGAGCATTCCTTATCAACAAGAAAGGGAAACGGCTATTCGCGCAGTGATTGCCGCCTCCCGCCTCACGAGGAGCATCCAAAACGATTTGATCGACAAGCGGTCCATCCAGAAGGAAGACAGGACTCCGGTAACCGTTGCCGATTATGGCTCCCAGGTGGTTATCTGCAAGATTCTCAATGACGCTTTTCCCGACGATCCCATTGTGGCCGAGGAAGATTCGAAGGAGCTCTCGAAACCAGAGCATGGCGAAATCCTCGCCCAGGTCACCAATTACGTGAACGCATCGTCACCCCGTGTCTCTTCAGGGGAGGTCTGTCAACGGATCGACTTAGGATCGGGCTCCGTTTCCCATCGATATTGGGCCTTAGATCCTATCGATGGAACCAAGGGATTTCTCAGGGGTGATCAGTATGCCATTGCCTTGGCGCTCATAGAAAATGGTACTGTGAGAGTTGGAGCCCTGATATGCCCCAACATCATCCTCAATACCCATGGAGGAGGGAAGAGTCGAGGGGGGCTATTCGTAGCTGCAAGAGGCCAAGGAGCAGTCGAACTTGATATAACTGGAGATTCGTGCAGGAAGATCCACGTATCCAACGTCAATTCACCCCCGCAAGCACTCTTTACGGAAAGTGTGGAGTCAGCCCACTCCGATCATCGCCTTCACCTCGAGCTTGCCAAGAAACTCGGTATCTCCCGGCCGCCCCTCATGATGGACAGCCAGGCGAAATATGCTATCTTGGCCAGGGGAGAAGCCTCCATCTATATGCGTATACCGTCACCTCAGACTCCCGATTATCGGGAGAAAATCTGGGACCATGCCGCTGGATCCATTCTCGTCGAAGAAGCGGGGGGTAAGGTTACCGATGCCCTGGACCGAGCATTGGATTTTACGTGCGGAAAGAGATTCGAAAACAATTACGGCATTATCGCCACCAATGGATGGCTCCATAGGACCGTGGTCAACGCCTTAGGTCCCCTGCTCCCATGACACCAGATACCTCTGCTGTTCTTCGGTCAGTTGGTCGATCCGGACCCCCATGGCCTCCAATTTCATCTTAGCAACGGCCCTATCTATCTCAACGGGAACCCGATAAACCCTCTTTTCCAACGTATGGCCGCGTAAAGCCAGATACTCCGCAACTAGGGCCTGGTTGGCAAAACTCATATCCATTACACTTGACGGGTGGCCTTCTGCAGAAGCCAAATTAATCAGTCTGCCCTGCCCTAAGATATAGATCCGCCGCCCCCCCTTCAAGACATGCTCCTCGACATGCTCCCGGACTTGCCCTTTGGAGACGGTAATCTCCTCCAATCCCTCCAAATCCAGCTCCACGTTAAAGTGGCCCGAATTGGCCACGATGGCGCCCTCCTTCATCTTGCGGAAATGATCCTTCCCGATAACCTTCACATCCCCGGAAACGGTACAGAAAATATCACCCACTCCCGCTGCCTCCGAGATGGGCATTACCTGATATCCCTCCATGATCGCCTCTAAGGCCTTTAACGGATCCACCTCCGTCACCACAACGTGGGCCCCCATTCCCCTGGCCCGCATGGCCAACCCTTTTCCACACCATCCATATCCACAAACCACAAATACGCTCCCGGCAATGAGGCGATTGGTGGCCCGAATAATGCCATCTATGGTGGATTGGCCCGTGCCATACCGATTATCGAAAAAATGTTTCGAATCCGCATCGTTGACGGCAATGATGGGAAATTGCAAAACCCCACCGGTTTCCATGCTGCGAAGCCGGATCACCCCAGTGGTCGTCTCCTCGGTCCCCCCGACGACACGTCGTACCATCTCCTTTCTCGCCGTTGAAGTTAACCCCTCCGCCCACTTTCTCACCGCTGGGGAGAGCTCTTTCCACTTGCCCAAGGCAATGAAATGGAGGGACGAAACCAGATCCGCTCCATCATCCATGGTAACGGTGGGACCGTGATCTAAAGCCCTCTGTATATGCTCGTAATAAGTTTGGCTATCCTCCCCCTTTATGGCAAATACCGGGATCTCCTCATCCGCTACGAGATATGCGGCCACATCGTCTTGGGTACTCAGGGGGTTCGAGGCGCACAGCGCCACCTCCGCCCCGCCTCCCTTCAAGGCCCTGGCTAAATTGGCCGTCTCTGTGGTAATATGAAGACATGCCGATATCCTCACTCCCTCCAATGGCTTATCCCGCTCAAACCTCTCCCTAATACCATCCAAAACGGGCATGCTCTGGCTTGCCCAGTCGACCCTCAACTCTCCCTTGCCCGCCATGTCGATGTTTTTGATATCGTAATCCACCCTCATCTCCTCTTTTGGAATTCAGCGCCCACCCACTTCTGCGCCATCCCATACGTTCCATCTCGCGTGTTGCCTCTCCCTTACAATCCCGCCGCCTTCCGCCATTCCTCTGCCCTGTCAACCTTCTCCCAGGTGAAATCCGGATCATTCCTGCCGAAGTGACCGTAGCAGGCAGTTTTCTTGAAGATGGGACGAAGCAGATCCAGATATTGAATGATCTTAGTCGGCCTTAAATCGAACTCTTCAAGGATGATCTTGGCAATCTGATCCGGTGGGATTTTCCCCGTTCCCCCCGTATTGATCATCCCGGAGACGGGTTGAGCAACGCCAATGGCGTAGGCCAGCTGGAGTTCACATTTATCGGCAAGACCCGCGGCAACGACATTCTTGGCGATATACCGCGCCATATACGATGCGCTCCGATCCACCTTGGAGGGGTCCTTCCCCGAAAAACATCCCCCTCCATGGCTTCCCTGACCGCCGTAACTGTCGACGATGATCTTCCTTCCCGTTACGCCGCAATCCCCCATGGGCCCCCCCACGACGAAACGGCCTGTGGCATTAATGAAATATTTAGTCCCCTTATCCCGTAAATGCTCGGGAATGACCTTTTTGATCACCTCCTCCAGGATGCCCTCTTCCAACGTCGTCCGGCTGACGTCCGCCTTATGCTGAGCGGCGATTACCACGGCATCCACCCGGGTCGCCTTGCCATTGACGTACTGAATGGTCACCTGGGACTTCCCATCCGGCCGGAGAAAATCGAGGGTCCCGTCCTTTCTCACCTCTGCCAGCCTTTTGGTTAACCCATGGGCATAGAGGATGGGCATGGGCATCAACTCCTCCGTCTCGTTACATGCATAGCCGAACATCAGCCCTTGATCTCCCGCACCCTGCTCATGCTCTGGGGTTCCATTAACGCCCAGGGCGATATCGGGCGACTGGTTATCGATAGAAGTAATAACGGCACAGGTCTCCCAGTCGAATCCCATAGCGGAGTCGTTATACCCAATTTCCTTAATGGTCTCCCTGACGATACCGGGAATATCCACGTAACAACTCGTCGTAATCTCGCCCGCTACGATTGCCATGCCAGTCGTCACCATGGTCTCACAGGCCACCCTTCCCTTTGGGTCCTGGGCGACGATGGAATCGAGAACGGCATCGGAAATCTGATCCGCTACCTTATCGGGATGTCCTTCCGTTACCGACTCCGAGGTGAATAGGTAATCAGTCATTGCCATGGAACTATCCTCCTTCTTATAACAATTTACGCCGTTCCGTCCCAATAATAACCGAGGGTAAAATCATCGGGGAAACGTTCCGCCATCCTCCCCTTCACGTAGTCCTCAATCTCAGAAGCAGTGGATAATCGATATGCCTCATCCAAAAGCTGCTTGGCCTCCTCATAGCTCGACCTTCTCATGATCTTTTTCACCCGGGGAATATAAAAGGGGGTCATGCTCAATTCATCAAGGCCCATTCCCAAGAGGATGAGGAAATAAGCGGGATCGGCGGCCATTTCGCCACAAATCCCCACCTCAATACCGGCCCGATGGCCTGCCTCCACAATCCCCTTTATCATTCTCAGGATCGCCGGATGGAGGGGTTCGTAAAGATAGGAGACGTGCTCATTGATTCTGTCGATGGCCAGGGCATACTGAATCAGGTCATTGGTCCCTATGCTGAAGAAATCGACCTCATGGGCCAGGGTATCGGCGATAATGGAAGCCGAGGGAATTTCGATCATCGCCCCGACTTCGATTCCCTCGTCGAAGGGAATCCCCTCCCCCATCAATTCCTCCTTAGCCTCTTCCAGAATTGCCTTGGACTTCCTGACCTCAGGAATCCCTGAAATCATGGGAAACAGGATCTTCAATTTCCCGAAGGCACTAGCCCGCAAAATCCCCCGAAGCTGTACCTTGAACAGGTGCGGCTCTTTGATGCTGAAGCGTATGGCCCTCAACCCCAGGGCGGGGTTAGCCTCGTGATCATACCCGTATTTCGAGAGGAATTTATCCCCGCCGACATCCAGGGTTCGGATGACGGCTGAGTTGGGGGCTATCCCCTCAGCGATTCTCCTGTAAGTTTGAAATTGCTCTTCCTCCGAGGGAAGATCCTCCCGATTCAAGTAGAGGATTTCCGTTCGATAGAGCCCAATCCCTTCTGCCCCGTGGCGGATGGCCAGGGGAAGCTCCTCTACCAACTCGATATTAGCTCCCATTTTAATCCGATAGCCATCGCTGGTCTCGGCGGGTAGCGTCGCATACTTGAGCACCTCCCTCTCAAGTAATCTGATCTGTTTCCGTTTTTCAATATATTTCTCGGAAATCGCCCCATCGGGGTTGATGATAACCGTCCCCCCATATCCGTCAATGATCAAAAGATCCCCACCGTTGATCACGGAGGTAGCCTTCTCCAATCCCACAATAGCGGGGATTCCCAAAGACCTGGATAAGATAGCGGTATGGGAGATTCTGCCGCCGATGTCGGTGATAAAACCGGCCACGTGATTGAGGTTCATCTGGATCGTATCGGCCGGCGAGAGATCATGAGCCACCACGATAACATTTCCCCTGATCTTTGCCAAATCATCGTGCCCGCTCCCCATCAAATTCCGGAAGATTCTCTGGGCCACGTAATTTACATCGCTCTTCCTCTCCCTGAGGTATTCATCTTCAATGGTATCGAAGGCGGTGTTTAACTTCCCAATAATGATATCCAACGCCCATTCGGCATTAATCCTCCGGTTCTTAATCACCTCTATGGTATCCTGGATCAGCATCGTGTCATCCAGGAACATTAAATGGACCTCCACGATGAAGAAGTGCCTTCTCACCTCTTCCGCCGTGATCTTCTCTTTAATCTCTCGGAGTTGGTGCTTTGACCTCTCGATGGCCCTCTTAAACCGTTTTATCTCCGCGGCCACCTGAGGGGGTTCGATGGCCTTCTGGGGAATTCTCATCTTTCCCCGATGCACCAAAAAAGCCCTTCCTATGACGATCCCGGAGCTGGCTGCAATTCCCTTCAGCACTCCTTTAATAGATTGTTGATTAGCCATTATTCTTCCCCGAACCTATTTTCAAACAGTTCTCCCAAGGCCTTTAAGGCTTCTTGAGAGTCGGTCCCTTCCGCCTTAATGGTTACCCTCGAATCCTTGGCCGCTGCCAACATCATAACCCCCATGATGCTCTTAGCATTCACCTCCAGGCCGTCCTTCTCGATCTTGATGTCGCAAGCGAATTGGTTCACCTTCTGAACCAGCAGTGCGGCCGCCCTTGCGTGAAGGCCCAACTTATTCTTGATGACGAAACTCCTAACCTCAATGGCCATGGCGTGCTCACTTCGAACGGGTCACCTCACGAGCATCGGATCGAAGGGAGGTAAGAGTTTTCTTTTGAAAAAAATTAGCGTACCACAAAATGAATGCCTTATCACACGCTCCCCCTCAGTATCGTGAACCTCAGTATGTGCGGTCAACCGCAGCACTATTTCTCAACCTCAACCTTCCCTTTATCCTCAATCTTAACCTGAGCCTTGGCCTCTACCCTCTAACCTCAAACCTCTTTCCGGGTCCAACCGCAGCACTGCAGCACCAATCTTCACTCCGGGTTTATTTCCCTTTCAAATTCTTCTTCAATATCTCGCTGGCCAAATTGATATTCTTTTGACCGTACGTCCTGATGAAATCCGCCAATTCCGCTAAATCCCTTTCCTCCTCGGAGGTGGCGAGCTTCAGTAACATGGGCAGGTTCACCCCAGTGATCACCTCGATCTTCCACTCCTCCAAGAAGGAAAGGCAAATATTGGAAGGGGTTCCCCCGAACATATCCGTTAGAATAAGGATTCCCTTCCCTTTATCGACCCTTCGGATGGCCTCGGAGATCCTCTCTTTAATCTCCTCCACCCCCTCTTTGGGGTTAATGGAAACGGCCTGGAACTGTTTGAGCTTCCCCACGATCAATTCGGCCACGGCCAGTAATTCCTCTCCCAACTTCAAATGGGTAACGATAACAATTCCCACCATCTGCCTTCTCCTAACCCTTTCCAATGTCCCTATGAGTTGTTCTCAGGATAACATCTCCCCCTTTGAGGCTTTTCCGCAGGTACGCCTCCACGGTATTCGCCACCACGATGGATCGATGCCTACCCCCGGTACATCCAATGGCAATGGTCAAATAGCTCTTCCCCTCCCTTTTATACAGGGGAATCAAGAATTTCAGCAGCTCTCGAAAACGCCTCAGGAACTCACGCGTCTCATCGGACTTCAACACGTATTCGGCAACTTGGGGGTCCTCTCCAGTCAACCGTTTCAACTCGTCGATAAAGTAAGGATTGGACAAAAATCTCACATCCACCAGCAAATCGGCCTCAAGGGGAATGCCGTAGCTATATCCGAAGGAGAGGAGCGTAATGGTCATCTTCCTCAGCCTCGATTGGTCGGAGAAATATCCCCGGATCGCATCTTGGAGCTCGTGAACGTTAAATTCCGATGTATCGATCACTTTATCGGCCATATCCCGTATGCTCGTCAACCCCTCCCTCTCTGACTCAATTCCCTCAAGTACGGACTTTCCAATGCCCAGCGGATGCTGACGGCGAGTCTCACGATATCTTCTTACCAGAATCTCATCGGAGGATTCCAAGAAGAGGATTTCGATCAAATATCCTTCTTCCCGCAGCTGGTGAATGATTTGGCGAGATCCCTCCAAGAACTCTTTTCCTCGAATATCGACACCCAGTGCCGCCTTGGTTATCCCACCCGCTGACTGAGAGCACAGGTCTACGAACGTGGGGAAAAGCACAATGGGGAGGTTATCGACACAATAAAATCCCATATCCTCCAAGGCCTTGATGGCGGTAGTCTTTCCCGACCCGGAAAGACCGCTGATGAGGACAATCCTCAAGTTCCTCACTTTATCTCGTCCCCGTTTGGCTTATTCCTACTCCCCTCGGATGCGATCTTTTCGGTCAATCTTCTATCCAACTCCATCACAGCGTGGTAACCCATCTCCTTCAATAGGTGATTCTTTGCCGCCACCTCGATAATGGTGGCCAGATTCCGACCAGGAGTTACGGGGATCCGCACCATGGGAAGCTCGACCCCGCATGTCGTATATTTCTGCTCCTCCAAGCCAAGACGGTCATAATCAGCTTGCCATTCGACCAACTCCACCACCAAATCGACCTTCTTCCTCTGCCGAATCGCCTCCACCCCAAAAAGGCCCCTGATATCGATAATCCCCAGACCTCGAATCTCCATATGGTATTTGACGAGATCGAACCCCGTGCCGAAGATCGCTGAAGGCGGTATCTTTCGAATATGAACCATGTCATCGGCCACCAATCGATGACCCCTCGTGATGAGGTCCAATGCACATTCGCTCTTTCCGATCCCACTTCGACCTAAAATGAGCACTCCGACGCCGAATACATCGACAAAGACCCCGTGAACGCTCGTCGTGGCCGACAACTCTTGCTCCAAGAACTTCGTGGCCCGCTCGATGAAAAAACGGCTCATCAACCTCGTCTTGAAAAGGGGAATGGATGCCTTTTCGCTCTCTCGAATGAGGGATTTGGGGATGCTCTGGGTTGCCGTAACGACGAGGCAGGAAACCTTGAGGGAACAGACCTTCCTAATGATTTCTTGCCGCTTCTTTGGAGATAACGCCTTAAGGTAGGAAAGCTCGGTATTTCCTAAAATGTGAATCCGATGGGGTTGGACGTAATCAGTAAAGCCCGCCAGGGCGAGACCGAGTTTGTGGATGCGGAGGTCACTGATCTTTTTTTTTAGCCCTCCCTTCCCCGCAAGCAGCCTCAAATCCAACCCATATTCCCTCTCCTTCCTTAATTCCTCAACCAAAATAAAGTCCATTTCCCCATTCCACCCTCCACACAAAGAGGTAGGACCTCCTAAAACTTCTGGTCCGCTTCGACGATGATCCGGAACAAACCCCGACGATCCCTTGCTTCCATTAAGCGATTTCTAAAACCGGGATCCTTCAGAAGGTGTGAAATCCTGGCCAAGGCCTTTAAATGAACTCCCGCCGAATTTTCTGGTGCAACCAGTAAAAAGAAGAGATGAGTCGGTTTGTTATCGACTGATTCGAAATTGACCCCCTTTATGCTGCGGCCAAAAGAGGCAACCAATTCCTTGATCCCCTTCATCTTCCCATGGGGAATGGCAATGCCGTCGCCAATGCCCGTACTTCCTAGTTTTTCCCTTTCCAAAAGGACCTCGACGACCCTATCTTGTTCCGGCAACCTTCCCTCTTGTACCAAGACTTTGGAGAGCTCCTCTAAAACGCCCTTTTTATTGGCCGAGCGTAAATCTTGGACGACTGAAGCTTCATCCAAAATATCCGTGATCTTCATCTCAACCCGCCTCCAATATACCCCCGTTACCCCTCCTCGGCCCAAAAAAAACCCACTCTCCCTTTTGTGCCAAATGCCAGACGGGTGTTTTACGCCCTCGGGAGTTTAGGCCCTCTGCACGGAAAGATTAACTTTCGGCCACCTGGCCCGATTTGTGCCTCCTGATTTTCCCGCGGCGTTTTTTGATCTGCCTCCCTATTTTGTCCATGACATTATCGATTGCCGAGTACATGTCACCGGACCTTTCTTCCCCGTTAATGCTAACGCCCTCGCCCCTAATGGTCACCTCTGCGATATTTCTGAACTTCTCCACGGAAAGGATGACATGGGCTTCTCCGGGGCTACCCATATATTTTTTCATCTTCATCAATTTTTGCTTGGCATACTCCTTCATGCCATCGTTGGGATCCATATGTCGAAAGGTAACGCTGATTTGCATCCCTGCTTTTCCCTCCTATTGCCTCTTGATGAGGGCAACCATCAGAATAGTTTCCTTCTCTCGTTGGAGGATAAAAGCCTCAGGGCCTCCCGATATTTCGCAACAGTCCTCCTGGCGATATTGATATTATATCCCCTGAGAACCTTGGCAATCTTTTCATCGCTGAAGGGATTCCTCGGGTTCTCCCTTGCGATGATCTCCTTGATTAAATGCTTTACGCTCTCGGACGCGTAATCCTCCCCGCGAATGGAACTGATACTGTTGTTGAAGAAGAACTTGAGCTCGAATATCCCCTGAGGGGTATGAACATATTTATTGTTGGTGGCCCGACTGATGGTTGACTCATGCATCTGAATATCATCCGCGACATCCCTCAGGACGAGGGGTTTCATATAGTTCACCCCTTTGTCCAAGAACTCACATTGAAATTTGACGATACTCTCCGTCACCTTATAGATGGTTTTCTGTCTCTGATAAATGCTCTTAATGAGCCACAGGGCCGACTTCAGCTTATCCTGAATGTATTTTCGATCCCCCTCCTGGGCACTGGCCTGGTTGGATAGGACATTTCGGTAGAGGGCGTTAATCTTCAGCCTCGGAACTTCATCCTCGTTCAGGGCAATTACGAAATCCCCTTCGATCTTATAAACGAAGACATCGGGGATGATGGTTCGGGCCTCATCGGCGCCAAAGGCTCTTCCCGGTTTCGGCTCTAACTCGGAGATCAATTTCATCGACTCCATCACCCGTTCTGGGGAAATACCGAGTTTTTTGCCGATATGCTGCAAATTTCTATTTTTGAGATGAGGTAAATAGTGGCTCACGATCTGATCGGCGATTGGATCTCTAACCTCCAGGGCCCTGAGTTGAAGTAACAGGCACTCCTTGAGATCCCTGGCGCCCACCCCAACGGGATCGAATTGTTGAATCCTCTTCAGGACTTCCTCCGCACGCCCCTCATCGGCTCCCGTTTCCCGGGCGACCTCATCGGTGGTGGCCTTTAGATACCCTTCCTCATCGATGTTTCCGATGATCCATCGGCCAATCTGGTCCTCCTCCTCGGTGAAGTCAGACAGCCGGAGTTGCCATATAAGGTGATCACCTAAGGTTGTCTTCTTAGAAATGAAACTCTCGAAGGAGGGCTTTTCCTCGGTATCCAAAGAGCCTCGGTAGGAAGCCAAGTTGTAGTTCTCTAAGTAGCTCTCCCAGTCAAAATCATCGTTCCCTTCACCCTCGCCCTTTACCTCGGGGGTTTTCTCCTTCTGCCCAACATTCTCGGGCTGGCCATCCTTCTCTGCCTCATCTCCCTCGTCCAATTCGCTCACTTCCAACAGCGGGTTCTCCTTGATCTCGTCTTGAATCAAGTCCACCAATTCCACCCTGGTGAGCTGAAGCAATTTGATGGCCTGTTGAAGTTGGGGGGTAATCACCAACTGCTGAGTTAATTTGGGAACCTGTTTGATTTCAAGTGCCATAATTTAACTCCGTCCCCGCCCCCTTATTGCGCAAGACGAAAGCCCTCACCCAAATAAATCTGTCTCGCCCTTTTGCTTTGGGCAATCTCTTCGGGTGACCCCTTCTCCATAATCCTCCCTTCATTGATGATATAAGCCCTGTCGCAGACACCGAGTGTTTCCCGCACATTATGATCGGTAATGATAATCCCAATCCCCTTGGATTGCAACTGAAAAATGATGTTTTGGATATCCACAACGGCTATGGGGTCAATCCCCGAGAAGGGTTCATCCAAAAGGATGAACAACGGCTGGAGGACGAGAGCCCTAGTGATCTCCACCCGCCTCTGTTCCCCCCCCGAAAGGGCATAGGCCTTCCTCTTCGCGATGGATGAAATGCCTAATTCCCCCAGCAGGTCTGCTAGCCTATTGCGTCTTTCCTTTCCACGCATATCGAGGGTCTCCAGAATGGCCAGGATATTCTCTTCGACCGTCAGCTTTCTAAAAACCGATGGCTCCTGGGGTAAATACCCGATCCCCTTTCTCGCCCTCATATACATGGGATAGGTCGTCACATCCTCTCCATTGAGGTAAACGCTCCCACTGGTCGGCTTGAGAAGCCCCGTGATCAAATAGAAGGTCGTGGTCTTTCCCGCCCCATTTGGGCCTAAAAGCCCCACCACCTCTCCACCCACCACTTCGAGGCTAACATCATCGACCGCCCTCTTTTCCCCAAAGGATTTCGTAAATCCCTTCACGGATAAGGTCGTCATAGCTATGTGCCTCGCCCTTGGGAGGGGAGCCTGCTCCCCTCCTTAACCTCCTGGGGAGAAATGGTCACATCCGCCCTTTCCACCTCAACCCAATCCCGGTCGATGAGAATGGTGATCTTCTCCCCAATCACCACGTTCTTCCCCTGCCTGACAACCGGTCTTCCCGTAAGAACGATCTTCTTCTCGGCGTTATGGAAAACCGCCTTCTCTCCCGTGGCTCTCCTGTCCAACTGAACAATCCTCACCGCCCCCTCGGCGACGATCTGGGTCACCTCGCTGGTGGTCTCATCGTAATAAATGACCATCCGATCCGAATAGAGGGTTACATCCTCTTGATTGGCGATGACGTTCCCCCTGAAGGTGACGACATGCCCCTTATAATCCCACTCCAGCCCGTCCGATTTGATTCGAATGGGCTGAGAGCTCTCCCTGAGATCAAAACCAAACCCCCTCTTGGCGTGTTCTTCACCAGCCGGGGGGCTTGGAGATCCGCCCACCACCAAGAGGACGATAAAAATGGCAAGCCCTGGAAAACAACGTTTCATAAATCCCACTGTGGCAACATGTCTTTCCACCCCTCGAGGGGCTTGAGAAGGACTGTATTCACCCTCCCCCCCATGGAAAGTTTACCCGTAACCAAATCAATGGACATATCCTTCCCGGTTATCTCCAAACCCTTTCCCGCGATATCCACCTGCTGGGAAGATGTGATCTGCTTAGCCTCATCGACGTAATGGAGGCCCTCGGTCGTCAACTGATATCCATCGGGGGTGAAGATCACGATATTTCCCTGCAGCTCGATATCCCTGGTTCCATGGAAGATCCTCCCGCGATCCCCTCTCAATCGGATCACCCCTCCCTCTTTAATATAAAAGGCGGCCTTAATGTCTTCGAGCATGGTCATCTTCCCCTCTTGGAAATGGTGGGCCGCCTTGGCCTCCAATTCCCACTCCTTCAACCCCGATCCTTCCCCCACGAAGTAGATATTTTTTAAGGTCAAGTCGGCTTTCGTCTCCATGGGAGGAGGATTCTCCTTTTCCCCCCTGTGTCCAAACCGGATGGTCAAGATGGTCGCCCCCACTACCAAACAGATCAGCGATAGGATAAAAATCCTTAACCCGGTCATTATCTCAAGTATCTCTCCATCAACTCGGACCACTTCCCCTGGGCCTTCAAGATCAGTTCGGAAATCTCCCTCACCGCTCCCCTGCCCCCCTTGTTCCGGGAGACATAATCCGCACACGGCTTCAGCTCCTCGGTACCATCGGCGACGACGGCGGAAAATCCCACCCTTTTTAACAGCGGCAGGTCGACGAGGTCATCTCCCACAAAACCCACCTCTTCGTCCTTCAACCCTTTCTCGTCCACTATGGACCGATAGACCTCCAGTTTGTCACGGATATTTTGGTAAACGGATTGAATCCCCAATTCCCGAGCCCGGTGAGAGACAACTTCCGACCCTCTCCCCGTAATGATGACGACCTCGATGTTGGCGCGCCTTAGCAACTTGATTCCATGGCCATCCCTCACGTCGAAACATTTGGTCTCTACCCCCCGATCATCAATGACAATCCGTCCATCTGTCAACACCCCATCCACGTCCAGGATCAAGAGCTTGATTTTTTTCGCCTTTTCCAGGCCCTTTGAGCTCATCAGACAATCCCCGGCTTTCACCAAATCATGATCCACCATTCTTTACAATCCGATCGATCTCCTTAACCTGGGCTAAGAAAGACCCAATTACGTCCAGGGATACGCTGTTCGCGCCGTCACACAGGGCCCGTGAAGGATCCTCGTGAACCTCTATAAACAGAGCATCTATTCCCGTTGCCGCAGCCGCCCTAGCCAATTGGGGAACCAACTCCCGGTGACCTCCCGAACGGTCCCCACCTGCCCCGGGCAGCTGCACGCTATGGGTAGCATCGTATACAATGGGATAACCGAAAGATCTCATGATGACCAACGATCTCATGTCACTGACCAGATTGTTATATCCAAAGGTCGTCCCCCGCTCCGTCAAGAGCAGGTTTTCATTTCCCGTGAAGGTGACTTTTTCGATGACATTGCGTATGTCCCACGGGGCTAAAAAGGGGCCCTTTTTGATGTTAATGGTCTTGCCCTTTTTCGCCACCTCCATGATGAAATCCGTTTGCCTGGAGAGGAAAGCCGGGATTTGGATCACGTCCAAAAGGGCCGAGGCCTTCTCAATCTCCTCAAAACGATGGACATCGGAAAGCAAGGGAAGATCCAGTTCCTCCTTGACCCGACGCAAAATCCTCAACCCCTCATCCAGTCCCGGTCCCCGATAGGAGTGGAGGGATGAGCGGTTGGCCTTATCGTATGAGCTCTTGAAGATGAGATCCATGCCGATGGTTGAGACGATCTCCTTTATCCCCTTTGCAATCCTCAGGGTCACCTCCTCGTCTTCGATTACACAAGGACCCGCCATGAGGACCAAAGGCCTATCCCCTCCGATGGTAACGGAATTGACATGGACTTCTCTGGGGACCATTTAACCCTTCTTCCGGGAGACAGTCCTCCCTCTCTGCCGCTTCCCCAAGCTTTCTCCCCCCTGGTTTCCCAACGATGCCTTGATAAAATCCCGAAAGAGGGGATGGGGGTCCATGGGATGGGATTTAAATTCCGGATGGAACTGACATCCGAGAAACCATGGGTGGTCCCCCAACTCGATGACTTCTACCAAATCTCCGTCCGGGTATAAACCGCTCACCTTAAGTCCCGACTTGGTCAACATCTCCCGGTATCCGTTATTGAATTCATACCGATGACGGTGTCTCTCCCAGATCATTTTTTTATTATAGGCCCGCAGGGCCAAGCTCCTTTCTACCAGCTTACAGGGGTAAGCGCCCAGCCTCATCGTCCCACCTTTGTCCGAATGGATGTCCCGCTTTTGGACCACCTTTTCCCGATCAACCCACTGCTCCATGAGGTAGATGACCGGGGCCGTGGTATTGATGTCGAATTCCGAGCTATTGGCCCTCTTCAGCCCGGCCACGTTTCTTGCGAATTCGATAACCGCGGCCTGCATCCCGAGGCAAATTCCGAAAAAGGGAATCTTATTCTTCCTTGCATATTGGACTGCCTTGATCTTTCCCTCAATCCCCCTCTGCCCAAACCCCCCGGGTACCAGAATCCCATGAGCACCCTTGAGCAAGCCGTCCGCCTTCTCTTTCTCTATCCTTTCGGAATCAACATAGTTCAGGTTGACACGACAATCGTTGGCAATACCCCCATGGATTAAAGCCTCGTGCAGGCTTTTATACGAATCCTTCAGATGGACGTATTTCCCAACCACGGCAATGGAGGCTGACCGCTTTGGATTATTGAGCTTCTTCACCAACCGATCCCAGGGCCGTAAATTAGGGCGCCCCGTCCAGATGTTGAGCAATTCTACCAGCCTATTATCCAAGCCCTCCTGGTGGAAGGCGACGGGAACTTCGTAGATGGACTCCACGTCCTTGGCCGTGATGACCGCATCCTTTTCGACATTGCAAAATAGGGCAATTTTTTCCTTAACCTGAGGGGTGAGAAACCGGCTGGTTCGGCAGAGGAGGATATCGGGCTGAATCCCGATCTCTCGAAGCGCCTTCACGCTATGTTGGGTGGGTTTGGTCTTGAGCTCCCCGGCTGTCTCAATATAGGGAACCAAGGTCAGGTGGATATAGGCCGTATTTTCCCTTCCCAAATCGCTCCGCAATTGACGGATGGCCTCCAAGAAGGGAAGACTCTCTATATCCCCCACCGTCCCCCCTACCTCCACAATCACCAAATCGACGTTATCGGCTAAATCGAGGACCCTGCTCTTAATCTCATCGGTAATGTGGGGAATAACCTGCACGGTCCCGCCCAGGTATTCACCCCTCCTCTCCTTGGAGATGACGGCGTCGTATATCTGCCCGGTGGTGAAATTGTTCTTCTTCCCCATCTTTGCGTGGGTGTAACGTTCATAGTGTCCGAGATCCAGGTCCGTCTCGGCTGCGTCATCGGTGACGAAGACCTCACCGTGCTGGAAGGGATTCATGGTACCCGGGTCAACATTGATATAAGGGTCGAATTTCAAAAGGCTGATGGTCAACCCCCTCCTCTCCATCAAGGCCCCAATCGATGCTGAGGCCAGCCCCTTTCCCAGGGATGAGACAACTCCTCCAGTGATGAAAATAAACTTGGACCTCAAGGCTTACTCACCCCTCATGAAGATATCCATGATTTGGTGCCCATTTTCGATAGAGACGCCGCTTCCTTTGACCGATTCCTCATCGAAGCTCATCCCTTCCGGCCAAGTCTTCCTGTTACGGGAATCGTATATGGCAAAGGGAACGGGATCGGGGACATGGGTCCTTATGGGGATGGGCGTAGGGTGATCTGGGAGAACCATCACCCGATAGTCTCCCACGTCTCGCATTCCCTCAAGTATTGTCCTCACAACCTCCTTATCGAAGGCCTCGATGGTCTCTATCTTCTTGGAAATGTCCCCGCTGTGACCCGCCTCATCCGGTGCTTCCACGTGGATAAACACCAAATCCTTAACCTCCAACTCCTTAAGCCCGTATTCCGCCTTCCCTCGATAGTTGGTGTCGAAATACCCCGTTGCCCCTGGGACGTCGATCACTTCCAACCCCGCATACAGTCCAATTCCCTTAATCAAATCGACGGCGGAGATCACCGAGCCCTCTACCCCGAACTTGTCGGCCAAGGTAGGGATTTGGGGCCTTCTACCCTGACCCCACAGCCAGATGGAGTTGGCCGGTTTCAACCCATTTTCCATCCTGGCCAGATTTACGGGATGCTCCTTCAAAAGGATCTGAGAGCGGGTGAGGAGATTGATGATTCCGTCCTCGCCCCCCACCTTGGGGAGGTAATCGAAGATCCCCTTCCCCACGATGTCATGGGGAGGGGTAAGGTGAAGGTCTTCAATCCCCCTTCGACTCCCCACTCCTTTCCAAACCATGAGATGACGGTAGCTTACGCCGGGATAGAATCGAATTGTCTCAGCCCCCATCTCGTGGTCGATATGCTGGATAATCTGCTGGGCCTCTTCAGAGGATATGTGGTCGGCGGTGAAGTCCTCCATAATCACCTGAGGACCAAAGACCCCGAGAGTAACCAGGTTACACCGAAATGCCACGTCATCCGCTTCAAGGGAAACCTTCATGCTGGCCGCTTCAAAAGGGCCTCTCCCCGTAAAATATCGGGCAGGGTCGTATCCGAGGAGAGACATATTGGCGATCTCGGTTCCGCTGGAGAATCCCCGGGGGATGGTCCTGACCAATCCAACCGTCCCATTTCTGGCAACCCAATCCATATTGGGCGTGTCCGCCATCATCAACGGGGTCTTACCATCCAATTCCGCCAATGGATAATCGGCCATGCCATCGCCGACCATTACGACATATTTCATCGATCACCCTCGAAGGCAGTACCATTCTTAAACTTATAACAGAAGATGGCTGAAAGTCAAACGAAAAGGCGAGAGATTAAGCAAAAGATGTGCCAACTCTCACCACAGTAATAGCTTTTACCCCTCGATATCCTGTGGGGAGACCTTTGTGAAGACCCTGGGGAGAGATTTCTGAAAAAGCCGCTCTTCGCTACTCCTTTCTCCTAGTTTTTCAGTGCTACGGTTATGCGGTGCTGCTGTGCTGCAGTCAAACAAAAGTGCTGGGGTGTTGCAGTTGTTGAGGCTAAGGGTAAGGGATATTCGTCATTTGGCATTATAGAGAACAGATTTCGGAGAAAAGGGATTTCTTGATGTAATTCACCACTCTCTCTGCCTCCATCCTGGCCTCTTGCAGCTTCCCTTCCGGGATAGATAAGGGGGAATCCCTCAACGTATTTCCCCGAAACCCCAGCCGCCGGCCCATCCCCTTGAAGCTTTGGGGAAGGTCGTCATTCAGGTCAACCTCGTTCATGATTGCCCAGGCCAGGGTCCAGGCTCTCGCCACATTCGTAACTTCATATCCACCTCCTCCCAGGGCAACCCAGGGGATTGAGAGGCCCTTTAGCTTCTCGATCACCTTGGTAAATCCGTTTGTGGTTAGACAGAGATGTGCGAGGGGATCGCTGTAAAAGGTATCGACCCCCAGTTGCGTCACCATCACTTCTGGCTTAAATCCCCTGATCAGCGGGGGCACAACCTCTTCAAAGGCCCAAAGGTATATCTCGTCATCGGTGAAGGGGTGAAGGGGAACGTTGATCGAAAATCCCTTCCCCTCCCCTTCCCCCATCTCACCTTCAAATCCCGAACCGGGAAAGAGAAAATTTCCGCTTTCGTGCAGCGAGATGGTCATCACCCGGTTGGTTTCGTAGAAGGCCCGTTGAACACCATCCCCATGATGGGCGTCGATATCGATATAGGCGACGCGTTTGCCTCGACTCAAGAGCCAGAGGATGACAATAACGGGATCATTCACATAACAAAAACCCGAAGCACGACCCTTAAAGGCATGATGAAGCCCGCCGGCGATGTTAAAGGCAATATCGGCCTCCTTTTCCCCTGCCAGCTGGGCGCTTTGAATACTAGCCCCGGTAGCCAAGAGGGACCATTCCCAAAGGCCCCTAAATATGGGATTATCGCCGGGTCCCAGCCCGTACATGAACGCGTCCCCTGCGGGGGAACCCTGGCTGCCGCGTTTCAAGACATCCAAATAGTCCGGACTGTGGAAAAGGGAGAGTTCCTCCTCCGTCGCCTCCCGTGTCTCAACCAGTCTCATCGACGGAAGGGAGAGAAGACCGTATGCCCTGATGAGTTCGTAGGTTAATTTGAGCCGAACGATCTTCAGTGGGTGGGCGAGACCATAATCGTAGTCGGCGTATCTATCGGTGTAGATGAAGACGGTCCGCATTCGCGCGTGTCCGTGAAGCGTGTTCCGTATCCGTGATATTCCGAGCCCGTGACGCGTTGTCCGTGTCCGTGTGTTCCGTGTTCGTGGAGCGTGTCCGTGTCCGTGATTCGTTACTCGGTATTCGTTATCATATATTTGTCATTTGGCGTTGATTCACGTGTTCGTGAACAGTGCTGGTGTTCCTTTGTTATTCCTCATCAGCCATTTGACATTTGAACTTTGACATTTGGCCTTTGGCATTGATTTCAGAACCCCATCACCCCCACTACCGCGTCTAACCGAGCGGGAACGCAGACGGGCTTCGGCGAAATCCCGATGGCATTGTCGGGATCCTTGAGCCCGTGACCCGTGATGGTGCATACCACCGTATCCCCGGCCTTGACAACCCCCCTTCCGGTCATCTTAATCAAGCCCGCCACCGAGGCCGCTGATGCCGGCTCTCCGAATACCCCTTCAAGCCGGGCCAGATAGCGATACGCCTCCAGGATTTCCTCATCGCTTACCATGTCTATGACGCCGCCCGATGCGTCACGAGCCCTCTCGGCCTGCTCCCAGCTAGCTGGATTTCCGATTCTAATGGCCGTGGCGACGGTCTCAGGTTTGGCGATGATGTGTCCCCTGACGATAGGGGCAGCCCCCTCCGCCTGAAAGCCCATCATCTTGGGCAGTAATCCAATCCTCCCCTTGCTCCGGTATTCCTCATATCCCTTCCAATAGGCGGTTATATTGCCTGCATTACCAACGGGCAAAAAATGGTGGGTGGGAGCCTCCCCCAATTGTTCACATATCTCGAAGGCCGCAGTCTTCTGGCCCTCAATTCGATAGGGATTGAGAGAATTCACCAGGGTGATGGGGTAGTCCTCCGAAATTTCCCTGACGATGCTCAAGGCCTCGTCAAAGTTTCCCTGAATTTGGATCACCTCGGCCCCATGGACCATCGCCTGGGAAAGCTTGCCGAGGGCGATCTTCCCTTTTGGAATAATGACATAAGCTTTCATGCCCGCCCTGGCGGCATACGCGGCCGCCGAGGCAGAGGTATTCCCCGTTGATGCACAGACGACCGCCTTGGATCCCTCCTCAACGGCTTTGCTTACGGCTACCGTCATCCCCCTATCCTTGAAGGATCCCGTCGGATTCAACCCTTCATATTTCAAGTAAACGTTGATATCGCGGGGGAGGGCCTCTTGTATTCTTTTTGCCCGGATCAAAGGGGTCCACCCCTCATTAAGGGTAACGATGCACCGTTCTTCCCCCACGGGAAGAAAATCCCGGTATTTTCGAATTACCCCTCTCCATCTCTCACCGCGGTGTTCCTTCATTTTCCAATCCCCCCGTGAAATGGTTCAACTCAGCTCGTCTTCCACCCGAATGAGCATGGTCTTGTCCAAGATCACATCCATCTTATCGATTTCCTTCAAGGCCCTGCGGATATTCCGCTCCCGCGCCTCATGGGTCATCATCACCACGGGAACTGCTCCGGAGGCCTGTCTCCCCTTCTGGATAACCGACGCAATGCTGATATCATTTTTCCCCAACACCCCGGAGATCTTGGACAAAACTCCGGGTCGGTCTAACGCCGAAAACCTCATGTAGTAAGGCCTGACGATATCCTCGATATCCTTGACCTTCATCTCCTTGATGTGTGTCTGTTGAAGGGAGAGGGTGGGCACCCTTCCTACAGTACCCTTGAGGATATTTCGGCTGAGTTCGATCAGGTCACTTGTCACCGCGCTTGCCGTGGCCATCATGCCCGCTCCCTGACCATAGAACAAGGTCTCCCCTACGGCATTTCCCCTGAGAAAGATGGCGTTGAAGACCCCACTGACGGTGGAAAGGAGATGATTGGAAGGCAGCATGGTGGAATGAACGCGGGCCTCGATCGTCTCCCCATCGGCCTTGGCGATGGCCAACAGCTTTATCGTATACCCAAACTCCTGGGCGAATTGTATATCCAGGGGAGTGATATCGGAAATCCCCTCAATGAAAATATCCTCGAAGGGGATCTTGGCCCCAAAGGCCAGCTTAATGAGGATTGCCAGTTTGTGGGCTGCATCGATCCCCTCGATATCGAAACTGGGGTCCTTCTCGGCATATCCTTTGGCCTGGGCCTGGCGGAGAACCGCGGCAAACTCACCACCCTCGTTGCTCATCGTGCTCAAGATGTAGTTGGAGGTCCCATTGAGGATGCCGAAGATGGCCTCAATGCGCTCGGCAACGAATCCCTCCTTGAGGGCGCGGATGATGGGAATTCCCCCTCCCACCGCGGCTTCAAAATTTAGATCGACGTTACACCGGTGGGCAACACGACACAATTCATCCAAATGGGTAGCCAGCAGCGCCTTATTGGCCGTTACCACGTGTTTTCCCCCCTTGAGGGCTTCGATAATATAGGATCTGGCGGGTTCCATCCCCCCGATGAGCTCCAAAACGATGTCGATCTCCGGGTCCCCGATCACCTCTTCAGCGCGGTTTGTCAACACCTCCCGGTTCACCTTTACCGATCTCTCGGTCTCCAGGTCAATGTCCGCAATTCGCTTGAGGACGATCTTCGACCCCACTCGCTTCTCGATCAGCGGCCCATTTTCCCGGAGGATCCTGACAACCCCGGAACCCACGGTACCCCATCCAATCAGCCCCACATGAATCACCTTCATATCACCCTCCTACCCCACCCTAGCCAATTCAAGTCGATCCTTCCACCTCTCCCTGAGGACTCTCGTCAAAGGGCGGTGGCCTGGCTGGGAGAGATCCGGATCCGTCTCCACCAGCGAGAAGGCCTCCTGGTGAGCCTGGTTAAGGATTTTCCCATCCCGCATGATATTGGCCACACGAAAATCCGGGAGGCCCGATTGCCTTGTGCCCAGAAAATCTCCTGGGCCCCGTATGGACAAATCCTCCTCGGCAATTCGAAATCCATCGCTTGTTTCCTCCATCACCCTCAACCTCCGCCTGGCTTCTTCGGATCTCCGATACTGGGCCAGCAGCAGACACTTGGATGGATATCTCCCCCTACCGATTCTCCCCCTGAGCTGATGAAGCTGGGGAAGCCCAAATCGTTCGGCATGCTCCACCAAAATCACCGAGGCATTAGGGATATCAATGCCCACCTCGATCACCGTGGTAGCCACCAAGACATCGATCTGACCATCCCTGAATTTCACCATCAACTCCTCCTTTTCCTCCCCCTTCATCCGACCATGGATTAAGCCCACCCTGAATTCGGGGAAGATATCCTTTTGGAGATGATCGGCCATTCGGGTGGCGTCCAGGAGGTCCACCTTATCGGACTCTTCAACCAGGGGATACACCAAGAAGGCCTGCCGTCCCCTCCTGATCTCCTCCTTCACGAGCTCGTATACCTTAGGCCTTGACCTTTCGTAATAGAGCCTCGTTTCCACGGGAACCCTACCCGGGGGAAATTCGTCGATAATGGAGATGGCCAAATCCCCATACAGGGTGAGGGTCAAGGTTCGAGGAATAGGGGTAGCGGTCATCACTAGGACATCCGGGTTTATCCCCTTCATTCTCAACTTGGCCCTCTGGATGACGCCGAATTTATGTTGCTCGTCGATGACCACCAAGCCAAGCCTATGAAAATGGAGATGTTCCTGAATCAGGGCGTGTGTCCCGATAATAATTTGCCCCTCGCCAGAGGAGATGGACTGCTGAATCTCCTCTCTTTCCGAACCTTTGACGTTGCTGGTCAGCAGAACCGGCCGAACTCCCAATGGCCTGACCAGCCGACGGATGTTCAGGAAATGCTGTTCGACCAGAATCTCGGTAGGGGCCATGAAAGCTGCTTGAAAGCCATTCTCCACGGCGATAAGGGCGGCCATAAGGGCCACAATGGTCTTTCCGCTCCCCACATCCCCCTGAATGAGACGATTCGTGGGGTGGGGTTGCCTCATATCCTCTTCGATTTCCGAGAGAACTCGCTCCTGGGCAGGAGTCAACCGAAAATCCAGGGATTGGAGAAGCCTCTGGGTATACCCGTGGAGGATTTGGAAGGGGATCCCCTGCTCCGCCTTGCCCGCGCTTTTCCTCAGGGCTAGTCCTAATTGCAGGAAGAAAAATTCGTCGAAGACGATCCGCCTGTGAGCATCGGATAGGTTGAGGTTAAATTTCTCCAAGGAGACATCCTCCGAGGGGAAATGAACTTGTCTGATAGCCTCCCCGAAATCCATCAACCCCTGGCGCCGGGTAATATCCTCCGGGATGGCACTGGTGAGCTCATGGGCATAGTGTTCAATGATTCCCTTCATGATTTTTCGGATTGTCTTCTGATAAAGCCCTTCTGGCTCGGAGTAAATGGGTACGATCCTCTTGAAATGGAGTGGGTCATCCTCGATATGATCGGCTATCTCCATGTCCGGGTGATGCATTTCCTTCTGAGATTTAAAAAGCCTCACCTCGCCAGATATGACGACACGCCGCCCCTTTTTGAACCGGCTTTTGAGATATTCCTCGCTGCCGTGAAACCATTTCAGGGTGAGGGTCCCCGTCTCATCTCCTACAATGACCTCGAAGACCCTCTTCCTATTGCCCTTATAGAAAACGGTTCCCGCCAACAGCACTTGGGCCAGTACCGTCTCCACCTTCCCCACCTGAATCTGCGAGATCTTCTTGATGACCCTTCGGTCTTCATACCTCCGGGGCAAGAAATAGAGAGCATCCTCAATGGTCGTTATCCCCTTTTTCTCCAACTTCTTTGCGATCCTCGGGCCCACGCCTTTGACGAATTGTATCGGTTGGGAGAGGACCCCGGCCTTACCCCTAACCTTCTCCTTCTCCTCTCCCTCCCTTCTTCCCTCTTCACTCTTAATTCTTAATTCTTCATTCTCCCTTCTCCCCTCAGCCTTAACCTCAACCTTTTCTATTTCCATCATGATCCTCATCGATCGAGCGATGCGTTCCTTCTTCTCCTCAATCGGCGAGCCTTCGAAACCGGAAAAGACTTCCAGCAACTCACGGATCAGCCGCTTCTGGAAAGGAGCCAGATCCATCGAAAGGGCTCGATGACCGAGGCCCGCGATCAGCTTCTCCAGCCCCTTCACCTGCGGGAGGTTGGCAAATCCGTTCTTCGAAGCGAAACTAAGCGGTTTCGTTATCGCCCGGACGATATGGCCCCATTCGGCCATCCCTTGCCCCCTGGTACTTTGTGTGGCTAAGAACCCCCTTGAACAGGTTCATATAACAACTGGACTCATAATGCAAGGGGAAAGGGAGCACGGAAAGTTAGAGGCTAGAGGTAGGAGGTTGGAGGATAAATCTGACGAGAGGTGGGTGCTATCGTGCTGCACTCTTCAGCCTCTACCCTCAAACCTCCAACCTACTCGACTGCAGCACCGCAACACCGCATGACCGAAGCACTTACAGGAGCGTTTGGCCATCGAGATCTATGGGGGAATTTATCCCCATGAGTTTCAAAATGGTCGGCATCACATCCATCACCCCAAACTGGTTGTTCCCCGTTCCAACTTCCATATCTTTAATGTAGAGGAAGGCATCGTTATAGGTGTGCATTCCCACCAGTGGTCCCTTATAGGTGAGTTCTTTCTTGTCTAAATTTCCCTTCAGATCATAGCCATTGTGGGGAATAGCCACTAAATCCGGCCCTTCGTTGTAGTGGGGGCCATGGTATAAGTCCTCCCTTTTGAAGACCTTTTCTATGATCCTCTCCCCGGAGTCCGGATCACTCATGCCCAGCAGTGCCTCCTTCAACTCCTCCCTTACCCGCTCATACTCATCGGGGAAACGAACACTCCCGCTGGATTCCCTCCCCGCTAAGTTGACGTAAATCCTCCCGGGGATGAGGCTGTAAGCCTTGCTCTCCTGATGGATGTCCTTGACCGATTTAGGGGCCTTCTCTCGGAACTTTAACCAACCTTCCTTCTGGAGCCAATGATTGAGGAAGACCTCCTTCTTCATGCCGCAGAATCCATGGTCTGAGAGGATGATAAGGCGGGTGTCCCCGTCCAGCCCAGCGCTGATCCGCCCTAAGATGGCATCGATCTTCTGATAATACTTGACGAACTCGGGCCCGTATTGAGGGTCTCCCCCTTCCCAAAGCCCCCACAGGAAATGGTTAATCCGATCCGTCTCCATGATGTGAAGCTGGAAGAAATCCCACTCCTCCCTTTCCAGAAAGTGAAACATGGCCTCTATCCGCTTGTCGAGGGTCATATGGAGGTCTTCCAAAAATCTATCCAAGGACTTCCTTGCTTGCCAGGCGTCTACATCGATCCGATACCCCATCTCCTTCAGGACGCCAGCCAACTCCCTGGGGTGGGCGATCTTATCGATACTTGGACAGAGGAACCCACTGATCAAGATCCCGTTTACCTCTCTCGGGGGAAATGTGAGGGGCACATTGATCACCACAACCTTTTTCCCCGCCTGGCTCAATATCTCCCAAAGGGTCTGTCCCGCCATATCGCGCGCCGAGGGGATGAAGACGTCCATGGACCCGAGGTGCCGATCCACGAAGCCGTAAATATTGTGTTTTCCCGGATTTTTTCCCGTCATATATGTGGCCCATGCCACCGAGGAAACACAGGGATGGATTGAATTCATCCGCTTAAATGAACCCGATTCCACCAGCTTTGCCCAATTGGGCAATTCCCCCTCAGCCGAGAGCCCCTTGAGCAGGCTGAATGGTACCCCATCCAGGCCGATGACCAACACCTTTCTGCCCTTAAAGCGCAATCGATCGAATAGTCCCATACCGTACCCGCATAGCTATAGATAACCCAAATCAGTCAACCGTTTCTTAACCTTTTCTTCTTCTTCTTCACTATACTGCGTGGCTGCGGCCGGCTGGATGTAGCGGAGCTCTTCGAGCTTTCTTATCACCTTACGAACACTCTCCTCCTCTGCCTCCTTGTCCGTTTCCAGCACGACCTCGGGATTTAAGGGTTCCTCATAAGGGTCCGATACGCCGGTATAATTGGTGATCTCCCCGGCCAAGGCCTTCTTATAGAGCCCCTTTACATCTCTCTCTATGCAGACATCCAGGGGGGAATTGCAGTAAACCTCGACGAAATCTCCAATCTGCCGGCGGTTGTAATCCCGGGTGGCCCGATAGGGGGAGATGGCCGCCCCGACCGCTACCACTCCGTTCCTCGAGAGCAGTTTGCATACGAACCCAATCCGTTTGATGTTGATATCCCTGTCCTCCTTGCTAAACCCGAGCCCCTTGCTCAAATTGGTCCTCACTACGTCCCCGTCCAGAACCTCAACCTTCAGTCCCCTTTTCCGAAGCTCTTCTGCTACCCCTTGGGAGACCGTCGTCTTTCCCGAACAGGATAATCCCGTAAACCAGATGGTAAACCCTCTTTCCATTCCCTACCTCCTCCTTGGCATTGAAATAGCGGTTAATCAATGTATTCCAGATCTCTTGAGATTAGAGCCCCGCTCGATAGTTTTACCCACCTCTTATCGTTTTTATGATAGTTAATAGGCCCAAAATGATGGTAACCACCGCAATTGATAACTTTAGATTTCTTGAGCTTATCTTTTTTACGCTTATGGCAGAAAGCGGGACTGAAAAAACGGCGCCCGCGATAATAACAGGAGCCAGTTTCCAATCAATGGCATTTTTTGCGATAAGGAAATAGGTGATGATCCCAACCAAACATGTTAGTCCCTCAGCTAACGATGTAATCCCAACGGCACTTCTACCTTCTACCCCAGATAAGACCTGCCCTCCGGTAACTACCGGTCCATACCCTCCCCCGCTCATCCCCTTGTTAAAAGACGCGATGAGGCCCAATGAGGTAATCTTCTTCCAGGAAAATTTAAAATCCTTGTTCAGACAAATGATAATTATGATGCCCATTGAGAGGACTAAACAACCAATGTAAAATTTCAACCAAAATTTAGGAATCTTGACTGCGATAAGAACAGCAGCAACTGTGCCAACAACACTGCACATTGCTAAAAGTAAAGCTACTTTTAAATGCAACGGAAGTCCTCTTCGAGCACTTTCAATGTATCCCAAAGCTTTCAGCTTGTGCACTATCAAAGAGAAATTTGTTGTTTTTGGCTTAAAATTTACATTCCCTGCTCGGTGGTGAAAAATTCCCGCCATGAGCCCAGTGATTAACTCTGACAATAGTACAGCGGGCACAACCTGCATCGGGCTATAGCCTAGAAGCAAAAGTACAGGGGTTAGAGTGGTTCCGTATCCCATGCCTAACGTTGAATCCATGTATTCACACAAAAATGCGACTATGATGATCGTCATACCCATCCATATGGATAAGCCCAGTACCATGGCACATCTCCTCTCTTTGGTCGTATGCCGTTTTCAATTGACGCCTCATTCTTGATGATTTCGTAAAAAGTCGGAATCAGACGG
>JAQYWG010000089.1 GCA_030145085.1 Thermodesulfobacteriota bacterium | reverse complement strand
TGTACGCCTCATTCCTCAGGATTTGCGCGCCTTGCATCTGGATCTTTTTTCTTTGCCGTCTGATCCCGACTTTTTACGAAATCATCAACTTTAGAGCACCTGTCCTTATTCAGCAATCTCCGTACCAACCCACGTGAAAATGTTCGAAGGAGAGTCGATTGTAAGATATTGATTTTATTAATTCTTTTTAATTGGTGATTTCGTGCGGGATTGATTTCGGGGATTCATCGAGGGGAACTATGCGAAAATCGAATGCTGCTATTCGGTTTTAGGAGAGACCATATTTCTTCATTTTTTCGTAAAGGGTGGAGTATGCGATGCCCAAAACCCGGGCGGCGGCGCTCTTATTTCCGCCCTGGGCCTTCAGAGTCTTCATGATGGCCGCCTTCTCGATCTCCTCCAATGTCTTCCCGATCAGGGAATCAAGGGAGGGCGCTTGCGGTCTCCCCTTGGAGGAGAGGGGCATGATGAAATCCCGGAGTTGAAGGACCTCGTCACTTCCCATGGCCATGGCCCTGGTGATGACATTCTTCAGCTCCCTTACATTCCCCGGCCAATGGTAGTGTCTCAAGATCTCAAGGGCCTCTGCGGAAACCGCCACATCCCCCCCACTGCGATACTGCTGGCTGAGTTCCCTCGCGAATTGCTGAGCAAGCAGCGGAATATCCTCCCCCTTTTCCCTTAACGGGGGGAGATAAATCCTCACCACAGAAATCCGGTAAAAGAGATCCTCCCTGAAACGACCCTTTTGGACCTCGGAAGCCAAATCCCTATTGGTGGCCGCAATAACCCTTACATTCACCTGAAATACCTCATTACCGCCCACCCTTCTCACCTCTCGCTGTTCCAGTACCCTGAGGAGTTTTGGCTGCATTTCCAAGCCCAGTTCACCTATTTCGTCGATGAAGATCGTCCCCCCATTGGCCATCTCGAAGGCCCCCCTGCGGACTTGGGTTGCCCCGGTGAAGGCCCCCTTTTCATGTCCAAAGAGCTCGCTTTCGATGAGGCTCCTGGATATGGAGCCGCAATCGATGACCACAAAGGGGCCCTTCGCCCTCTGGCTACGGGAGTGAATCGCCCGGGCCACCAACTCCTTGCCGGTCCCCGTTTCGCCCTCTATGATCACGGTAATATCAGTAGGGGAAATTTTTTTCAGCATGGTGAAAATGCGCTTCATCTCAACGCTGCCTCCAAAAACATCCCCAAAATAATGCTCTTGGGATGGGGGAATCTCTACCCTCTCCTCAAGGGGAACGAACTGGAGCCGGGTGTTGCCCAAGCCAATAATTGATCCGTACTCGAGATAGGCCTCCTTGATGAGAATCCCGTTGAGGTAGGTTCCATTTGTGCTCCCTAAGTCCCTCAAAACATACCCTTCCTCCGTTTCCTCAATAACGGCGTGATGCCGGGATACGGTGGGATCGGTGAGGATACAATGGTTATCCCCCTGAGAGCCAATGGTCACCTCCTTTCCCTCGATGGCAAAGGTCTTTTGGAGGTCCGTTCCTGAAACAACCACGAGTTTTCCACTTCGAAGAGGGAATTCCTTACCCCCTTGAGCGGGAATTCTCTTGGTAGGCTTGCCTTTTTTTGATTTTGCCGTCATAATTATTGAGTCATACCATTCCAAAATCCCTTTATAGGCTATCATCAGGGGATTGAAAAGTCAATTTGGCCCTTCCTGAAGGGGCGCGATAGTGCGGGATTGCTCGATGATCTCTCCCCGGGGAATGGGGCCTCGAAATCCCAGGAAAAATACCTCAAATTCCATGAAAAAAAAGGTTGGCAACTATCAAATTTTTGAGGAACTCGCCAAGGGGGGAATGTCCACGGTCTATTTGGCGACTCAGAAATCCCTGGACAGAAGGGTTGCAATCAAGGAGTTGCTTCCTTCCCTCAAGACGGATACCGAGATGGTGGAGCGCTTCAAAAGGGAGGCAAAGGCCTCCGCCTCAATGGCCCATGAGGGAATTGTCAATATCTTCGACTTCTGGCATGAACGGGGGTCTTACTACCTGGCCATGGAGTACCTCGATGGCAAGGATTTAGGGGAAGTGGTAGAGACAATGGGAGCCGTTCCCATCGAGGCGACAGTGACCATAGTGTCTAAAGCCGCCGATGCTTTGCACTACGCGCATCAAAGGGGCATTATCCACCGGGATGTCAAATCGGGAAATATCTTCATCACCGAAAAGGGAGAGGTGAAGCTGACCGACTTCGGCATCGCCTATGTTCCGGGGAAAAGCCCATTGACACAGCCTGGAATTGCCATTGGGACGCCCGAATATATGTCCCCCGAACAAATCAGAGGGGAAAAGGCAAACCCACGGTCGGATATCTTCTCCCTCGGAGTCGTCCTCTACGAAATGCTTACGGGGAAAAGACCCTTCGGAGAAGATGGAGATGAAGAGGTTATCGCCAGCGTGCTCGGTAAGAAACCGAAGGGCCCGAGGAAAGTGAACAGAAAAGTCCCACGGAGACTCCATTGGCTAACCATGAAGTGTTTGCAGAAGAAGCCCGAAAAACGTTTCCAGACCATGGAAGATCTAAAGATCTCATTGGAACGATTTCTCCCCAAAAAGAGCGAGGATCGGACTCGCGCTTATTCATCATTTTTGGAGACGATCTTTCCCCGCGAAGGGGTGGATGGGCAAAAACCCGCTCAATTTCGGCGGAAAAAGTGGATATCTTTCGGTTATGCCCTCATAGTCATAATTCTCATTGTCCTGGTTTCTGCGTATATGATATATCGATATCATAGGACATTCGACTTCTCCGGCCTCCTGCCCAAGGGCCTGAGGGAGAAAATAGCATTCTATACCGATAAGGACCAAAGGTATAGCTTCGTAAAAATCATCGCCTATCCCTGGGCAAAGGTCTCCATAGATGGGAAATACGTGGATACGACTCCTATGGCTGGCCCATTAAGGCTGAAACCAGGGGAACATACCCTCTCTTTTTCCCATAGCAAATTCAAATCTAAGACAATCAAAATCATCCTTAAACCAGGAGAAACGCGGTTCATTTCGGTGAGATTGGGATCCTGAAGCTTCCGTTGGGATTTCGGAGGGAGAAGGTGTACAAACAATTTATTTTTCTCATCACCCTGTTCCACTTGGCGGGTTCCGTTGGTTGGTCCATGACCTACCACGCCTTAAGAACAGGCGAAACGGTGGCTGATGTTGCCAAGGCCTACTACGGAGATCGGGATAAGGCGATCCTTCTGCTAAAGTACAATCGTATTCCCGATCCGAAGAAGATCTCCCCTGGAACCAGGATCGCTATTCCCAAAATCATTCGATATACCATAAAGAAGGGGAATACCCTGGCCACAATAGCCCATAGATTCCTAGGGGATCGTCGACGATACCTGGTCCTGGCCTCCTTAAACCATCTCGATTCGCCCGAGGCCATCAGCATCGGAAAGACCATAAAAATCCCCATTGAAATCCCGCACATCGTCAAAAAGGGGGAATCCTTGGCCATGATCGCCAATCGATATTATGGGGACCCAAATAGGTTCAACCTCATAGCGTCTTATAACTTTATATCGGACCCTCAGGCGATAAAACCGGGAACCGAAATCCTCATTCCCATTATCAACCTCGAGATTGGGGAAAAATCCACTCCAATGAACGAATCCCAAAAGCCCCCTCTGCTCCCGGAGGAGCAACTGGGGTTCCCTTGGCTGGAAAGGGGTATTCACCTATACTTTGCGGGGGATTATCGATCGGCCTTGCAAAATCTGATGGAGGCCCTCAAAAAGGGCCTAAAAAGGAAGGATGATATCGCTAAGTCTTACCGATTTCGCGCCTACTGCCATATCGCCTTGGGGGAGAGGGATTTGGGCAAGAGGGCCTTCAAAAAGGCACTGGCTGTTCATCCGGAACTTAAGCTGAACCCAACCTATATATCTCCAAAGATTATGAAGATATTTAAGGAGGCTCAAAGAGAAAGGAAGAGGTAGCCCTCTACCACCCTAGAAGGGAACGTCATCTTCTTGATCGGCGCCCTTATCAGTTGATTCCTCGAAAGCCGGCATTTCGCCCTCTACGGCCCTTTGATCGCCAGGGCTTCCCAACATCTGCATGGTTGTGGCGACGATCTCCGTTGTCCACCGTTTGTTTCCATCCCGGTCATCCCATGAACGGGTTTGCAACCTCCCCTCGATGTAGACCTGTTTTCCCTTATTGAGATACTCCCCGCAGATTTCGGCAAGACGTCCGAAGGCGACTACCCGGTGCCATTCCGTCCGAGCTTGCTTCTCCCCTTCCTTGGTCTTGATGTTCTGAGTGGTGGCCATTCTGAAGTTGGCTACCGCCGTTCCCGTATTGAGATACCTCACCTCAGGGTCAGCCCCCAGATTACCGACAAGGATTACCTTATTGATGCCGGCCATATTTCCCTCCAAAAGGTTCGATGGATTCCCCCATACATTAGCACGCATCGTCTCCTTTTTCAATAAAAATATGCCTGGAGAAACCCCTTTTCCCTGAGCGTGATGTGGTGGTGAAGTGGGCCGCCCCCCGGGTCTCAGGAGGGTTTTCCGAAAATTCAATGAAAACCCTCACCCAGGGCAAATTTGACAAATACTGGAAATTATTTATAGTATAATAATGATTTTAAATCGATTGCCACTGAAAAATGATGAACGAGTTTCGATCGGGATTTATCTCCATTATCGGCCCCCCCAATGTGGGAAAATCGACATTACTCAACAGGATCCTGGGAACGAAAATCACGATCACCTCCAACAGGCCACAGACGACCCGAAATCGAATTCTCGGGATCAAAAATCTCGAAAATGCACAGCTCATTTTCTTCGATACCCCGGGGATTTATCAATCAAAATCCCTTTTTGGCAAGTATATGGTCGACGTGGCTTTGGCCTCATGCAAAGATGTCGATCTCATTCTCCTCATGGTTGAGGCGGGTCACTCAATAGGGGAAGAAGACCACCATGTCCTTGAATTCCTCTCGAAGCTCCCTTTTCCCGTAATCCTGCTCATTAATAAGGTGGATCGCGTCAAAAGAGAAAGCCTCCTTCCCCTGATCGATGCATATAGTCATCTATTTGAATTCTCTCAGCTTATCCCCATTTCCGCCCTTTCAGGAGATGGAATAGATCGATTAATGGGGGAAATCCTCACAGTGCTCCCAAAAGGCCCTCAATATTTCCCCGAGGATATGATCACAGACCAGCCGGAACGATTCCTCGTTGCTGAAATAATAAGGGAAACGGTCATTCGAAATACGTATCAGGAAATTCCCTATGCCGTCGCCGTCTCCACCGAGGAATTTAAGGAAAAAGCGGATCGGAACCTTATCGTCATACGGGCAATCATACACGTTGAGAAGTCCTCTCAAAAGGGGATTATCATTGGCAAAAAGGGGGCAGCACTGAAGAAAATAGGAAGCGATGCCCGAAAGAAGATTGAGGATTTCTTGGGGGCTAAGGTCTACCTGGAGTGTTGGGTCAATGTGGAAAAAAATTGGAGCAAGAGCCAAACGGCCTTGAAAAAATTGGGCTATCGTTGAGATCTTCAAACTTCAGAACTCAATGGCCTTGACTTAATCCCGGGTGTTTATTATAAGAATTATCAATATCCTTGAATGAAACCGCAGCCCAATGGAAACCGTCGGCAAATATCTTAAGAGAGAACGCGAGCTCAGAAATATCTCCCTGAAAGAGATATCAACGGCCACGAAAATCAGGGAAAACATCCTGAAGGCCATCGAAGAAGATCGCTACGACCTTCTCCCCACCCCTGTCTTTGTAAAGGGATTTCTCGTCGCATACGTGAAACACGTCGGGCTAGACCCCCGCGATGTGGTCCTCCGGTACGAGAGCGATCTTAAGGAGCTCCATGGATACGAGGAGAAGGGACCTTCCGCGCAACGGAAGAAGGGGTGGAACAGAGCACTTTTGTTTGGGTCAATTATCGTAATGGTTGGCCTCGGCATTATCCTCTTCAGTCCCTGGAGGCAAACCAAGGTTAGGGAAAAACCTGGGCCAGCGACCGTGGAGGAAACCCCAGTGGTTCAAGAGGAAACCCCAGTGGTTCAAGAGGAAACCCTTCCACCTCCTGTCGTCCCGGAAAAGGAAGAGACGGCCCCTCCTGTCGGGGGAACTATTTCTCTGGAACAAGCCCCAGTTCTCGAAGAGACCATTGTGATCAAAGAAGCCCCTCCCGACCAAACCCAACTCATCGAAAGAATAAGCGAACCGAAGGAGATGGATCGGGGGGATTTGACCCTTCAGATCCAGGCCATCGAGGAAACCTGGATCGCCTTCCAAGTGGACTCCCATCTCCCCCGGGAAATCACCTTAAGGGCCGGCCAACCCTTCTCCCAACGTGCGGATGACCACATTAAGCTGAAAATCGGCAATGCCGGTGGGGTGATTGTGACTTTTAACGGAAAGGACCTCGGCTCTTTAGGCGATCCCGGAAAGATTGTTCGACTGAGTCTGACGCAAAAGGGATACGAGTTTAAGAAAAAGGATGATTTTGAAATACCCGGATTTGAGGATGAAGTGAAGCCAACCGATTTACACTGAGATTCCCGATCTCCCCCTCAACCCAACTCCCTACTTTCCAGCCTCCTCTCTTTTTACCCCCCTGGACCGATCATCCAAGGGAAAGCTGTTTCTTAGAAGCATGCGGCCAGGAAAGGCCAAAATGGCGATATGCCAATTCCGTGGCCTTCCTTCCATTGGGTTTTCTAATGACGAAACCAATCTTGAGCAGGTAGGGCTCTATCATATCCACTAACGTATCCGTTTCCTCTTGCAATGTGGAAGCAATCGCCTCTAAACCCACTGGCCCTCCCTTGTAGTAGCGGATAATCGTCTCCAAAAACCATCGGTCCAAATCGGTCAGGCCGATCTCGTCGACCCCTTCCAATTTCAGTGCTTCATCAACGATCTCCTTGTCGATCACCCCTTCTGCCCTAACCTGGCAATAATCCCTCACCCGCTTCAGAAGTCTATTGGCGATGCGCGGCGTTCCACGAGAGCGCTTAGCAATCTCGAATGTCCCTCCCTCGTCGATGGAGACCTTCAATATGGAGGCCGATCGCTCGACGATTTTGCACAGCTCTTCGACCGTATAGAACTCCAAAGTCCTCTGTATTCCAAAGCGCTCCCTCAGTGCGGCTGAAAGGAGCCCCGATCGAGTGGTCGCCGCCACCAAGGTGAATTGCTCCAAGCGGTACCGGTGGCTTCTTGCATGAACTCCTTTGTCGAAGATGAAGTCGATGCAAAAATCTTCCATGGCCGGATATAAAAATTCTTCAATGACCTTGGACAACCGATGGGCCTCATCGATAAATAAAACATCTCCCCGTTCCAAATGGGTGAGTATGCTGATGAGATCTCCCCCCTTCTCGATGGCCGGACCAGAGGAGGTCACGATATTGACGTCCATCTCCGTTGCTATAATATGGGCCAAGGTCGTCTTCCCCAGGCCCGGTGGCGAATGGAGTAACACATGGTCCAAGGGTTCTCTCCTCTTCCTCGCCGCTGTTATGGCGATCTCAAGGGATTCGACGACTCGAGGCTGACCGATATACTCGGATAATCTCTTGGGCCTCAAATCCCAGATCTGATCGGCCTCAACCCGAACCCTTGATTCCTCAAGAACCCCCTCTTCCATGGGACATCCCCCTATCAACTCCGGCTTCGATAAACCTCCTCGAACAATTCCTCTGGCGAGGATATGGATGGATTCCGCCTTATTGCATCATCGACCAATTGGTGAGCCTCGCTGACCTTATGGCCTAAATCCCTCACCAGGACCTCTTCGACCTGTTTACGAAAATCCTCGGGTTCAGGCACAACAGAAATCGCATCATCCCTCATGAGGGCAAATTTCCCCACCTTGCCCCGGAGTGCGGAAATGATCATCTCGGCCTTCCGTTCTCCGATTCCCTTCAGCCGCATTATTGTATCGACATCTCTCTCCTCGACGGCTCTGGCGATCTTGGGAATGGGCAATATGAGGGCCTTCGCCCCAAGGGTTGGTCCAATATCCTTTACCGTAATCAATTTCTCAAAAAACTCCCTCTCTATTTCAAAATTGAAACCGATGAGCTGCGGTTTTGGCTGCTGCGGGGTCTGGTGGAAGGAGATATAGAGCTCCACCTCATCTTCTCCGGCCTTCTTGTGATTATAGGTCTGCCTCACGACGGTTGGTAGTAATATTTCATACCCAACTCCGTTGGCCAAAATCACCACTCGATCATCCTCTTTCTTCAGCAAAAGCCCTTTGATATACCGTATCATTTCCCTCCACACGTCACCAACGAAATAGACCGTTTCGGGTTAAACCCGTCAACGCCAGTGCCATCGCATCGGAGATATGATCGGATTTGATCTTATCCTCAATGTGTAAGATCCTCCGAACTACTCGTTTGATTTGCTCTTTACCCGCCCTTCCGCTTCCCGTCAATGCGCTCTTCACCTCAGTAGGCTTCATCTCCGATATGGGGACGCTCATATTTTTCGCAGCCAGCCGGATAATACCCCTCACCTCCCCCAGTTTCATGGCCGCCATCGGAAACCGCTCCACGACGAAGACATCCTCCAAAATCATCAAATCGGGGCTCCACTCTTGCAATACCCTCGATAATTCATGATAAATGATCGATAGCCGATCCTCAAGGGGATTTTCCGGACCCGTGTGTATATTGCCAGAGTGGCAAACTCGCCCGCCCTTCTGAAGGGGTTCGACAATGGCAAATCCCGTTTTGGCTAAGCCGGGATCAATCCCTATGACCCGCACGATTTCGCCCATAGCCCGTGAAATAGTAAAGCATTTCCCGCTACCGTCCCCCAGTATACAACCAGGGGCAACGGATTGCAATCCCTTCCCGATGCCTTCTCTCTGTTTTAAAGATTTCCTAAAGAAAGAGCAACAGGAGGATTTTCCGGGGGGGGGAAGGGGCTTATAAGGTACCGCGGAACGAAGGCAATGACGAAGATAAAGGCTCCTACATCCTTATATTCTGAATTGTCTCTGTGCCCCTGCTGTTTGGACTCGTATATCTCTTAATGAGGCTCATCTCCAAAAAAGTTGGTGGTCATAGAAGGATTCAAGGGGTCAAGGTTTCAAGGATTCAAGTGAAATGATTAAACATTACAAAGAGTTGAAGGTTTGGCAGAAGTCTTATCGATTATGCTTAGAAGTCTAGAGAGTTACAAAAGGATTCCCAAAAGAAGAATTATATGGTCTGACATCACAGATGAGAAGAGCAGCACTATCTATCCCTTGTACTATAGCAGAAGGATATGGAAGAAAGACGACTCCAGAATACATCAGGTTTTTATAGAGAGCTTATGGCTCACCTTGTGAATGAGAGACACAGACGTTATGAGCCGGTGATTTGGGCCCCATTAAGAATGATAGAATATTTGAACTTCAGCGTGATAGAGGAGAAGTTGAAAGGATGCTCAAGGCGCTCATAAAGTCTTTAGAAATAAACACTTGAATCCCTGAATCCTCGAATCCTGGACCCCTTTCTACCAACTAATTGGGATAAGAATTCTTCATGATAATTACTGCAATCAGACGACGGGCATTATTTTCTACGCCGCCAGTCTTTCCATCACCTCATCGGGGATATCGAAATTGGCGTATACTCTCTGAATATCATCGGAATCCTCGAGACGCTCCATCAACCTCAGCATCTGCTCAGCCTCTTTTCCCAGAAGCCGAACGGTGCTTTGAGGAATCATGGTCACCTCTGCAAAGGAGTATTCTAATCCCGCATCTTGAGCAGCCCTCTTGACATCTTCAAATTGGGCCGGATCCGTAATCACCTCGAATTCCCTCTCCCGCTCCCTAATGTCCTCCGCTCCCACATCGAGGACAGCCTCTATCAACCTCTCTTCGTCAACTTTATCCTGATCGAAAAGAATAAGGCCCTTCAGAGTGAAAATCCACGAGACACACCCGGACTCCCCGAGATTTCCATTATGCTTGGAGAAGCTATTCCTAATATCCGCAATGGTTCTATTCTTGTTGTCCGTCAGCACCTCAACCATGATTGCCACGCCACCCGGTCCATATCCTTCATATGTCAGCTCTTCATAGTTCACCCCCTCTAACTCCCCCGTCCCCTTCTTGATCGCCCTTTCAATATTCTCCTTGGGCATATTCTCGGTTTTGGCCGTGGCAATGGCAGTCCTCAACCGGGCATTTCCCTCGGGATCGCCTCCCCCCAGTTTCGCTGCTACCGATATCTCCTTGATCAATTTGGTAAAGAGATTCCCCCTCTTGGCATCGGCCGCTCCCTTTTTCCGCTTAATGGTACTCCATTTCGAATGACCTGACATAACCTCACCCTATGAATTGTGATTGAATTATGAAACCCAAAAAACAATAGAATTTAAATAGCTTAGCTCGATAAATAAGTCAAGACGAATTTCGCTATTGACAGCGATTTTCCCCATCGCATCCCTGTAAAAACATCATATGGAAGAACAAAAAATGGGGTTAGGCAAAACACCTAACCCCTTGAAATCATTGGTGGGCCCAACTGGACTTGAACCAGTGACCTCCGGTATGTGAGACCGTTGAAAACAACATTCTTGGGGTTTGACGGAGTTT
>JAQYWG010000088.1 GCA_030145085.1 Thermodesulfobacteriota bacterium | reverse complement strand
CATAACGAGATCAGCTTTCGGGCCAATGGTTTTCCCCTTATTCCGGAGACGGAGATAGTTCTCAACTGATATCCCATTTTGGGGATGAGGCCTTCCTCGATTCCCCTCTTCGATCCAACGAAGAGAATTTCATTACGGCCTTCCCTGATCTTGAAGGCCTCGGCTATGGAAATCCCCGGGAAGAGATGCCCCCCGGTTCCCCCACCGGCAATGATGATCTTCATGTCCTTCTCACCGTGGACGAAATGTTGAGAAGAATGCCTACCCCCATCGCATTGACGAGGAGAGACGTCCCACCATAACTGATGAAGGGGAGGGTTAGCCCCTTTGTGGGGAGCAGCCCTAGAACTAC
Organism: Thermodesulfobacteriota bacterium; assembly: GCA_030145085.1. Taxonomy (GTDB): domain Bacteria; phylum Desulfobacterota; class BSN033; order WVXP01. The sequence goes on along the minus strand of JAQYWG010000088.1, from coordinate 10,527 downwards.
CCCCATATTGATGATGACCTGCATCGAGATCATGGCTGTTATCCCAACCCCGAGAAGGGTCCCAAAGGTGTCTTCGGCCATGAGGGCGAGACGGAAACCACGAATGGTAAACAGGGCGAAGAGACCCAAGGTAATGGTTGCACCCACCATGCCCAGCTCTTCTCCGATCACCGAAAATATGAAGTCGGTATGCGGGGCTGGCAGGAAGAAGAGCTTCTGGCTCCCGCCTCCCAGGCCCGTGCCGAAGAGGCCCCCTGATCCGAATGCCAGGAGCGATTGAACCATTTGGAAAGTTGTTCGACTCGGATCTTCCCATGGGTTCAGGAATCCAATGATCCGTCTATACCGATAATCAACCCTCATAATGAGCAGATACATGATGGGAAGGGCAACCAAAATGGAGGAGGCCAGGTAGAATAGCCGAGCTCCTCCGATAAAGAGCAGTATTAATACCATGATTGCCAAGAAAAGGGCTACGCCGAAATCCGGTTGGAGCATGACCAGATAGATCATCGTTCCCGAGATAATGAGGACTGGAAGGAACCCCTGGGAGAAGGTTCTTATTCGATCTCCCTTTTTCTCCAAGAAGTAAGCCAAGAATATAATGAGGGCCAGTTTTGTGAACTCCGACGGCTGAAAGGAGAGGTTGACAAGCCGAATCCAACGGGTCGACCCACCAACCCTGTATCCTATCCCCGGGATCAGGAGGAGTATGAGGAAGAGCAGGCTTACAGTCAATATGGGATAGGCTAGTCTTCTCAGAAAGGTATAGGGAATATGCATCATCACCATCATCATCGCCAAGGCAAAGCCACCGAATATGGCCTGTTTTTTCAAGAAATAGTACCCGTCCCCGAACCTGTCCGTCGCCAGAATGGCACTGGCACTGTAGACGATCACGATCCCTAACCCCATTAAGGAGATGGTAATGATTAATAGGGACAGATCGTATTGAACTCTTTCCCTCATGGCTTTCGATCTCCATTGCGATTTTCCCTGTCCAGTTGATTAACGATCTCCTTGAAGAAATTTCCCCTCTCCTCGTAATCCTGGAACATATCGAAACTTGAACATGCCGGGGATAAGAGGACCACATCCCCGTGCTTGGATTGGTCAAAGGCACGGTGGACCGCCTCTTCAAGGGTGTCGGTTTCGGTCGTTGGGACGGATCCTCCCAAGGCCTTAGCCAGCCTCCGCCTCGCTTCACCTATTAAGATGAGCCGCTTCACTCTTTCCTTGACGATTCCCTTTAGGGGGCCGTAATCTCCCCCCTTGTCCTTTCCCCCAGCAATCAAAATGATGGGCTCCTGGAAGCTCATTAAGGACTTGACTACAGAACCAACATTGGTCCCCTTGGAATCATTGTAAAAGCTAACACCATCGAGTTCCCTTACGAATTCCAAACGGTGGGGAAGCCCTCTGAAGGACTCCAGAGCCGTTTGGATAGCCTCCTGTGGACAGGAGCAGATTTTAGCCGTGGCCACAACGGATAACATATTCTCGATATTATGGATTCCCCTCAGGGGAACCTTTGCGAGTTTGAAGCGTTCAACCTTTCCCTTTGGATCACGGTAGATGAGGGAGTCGCGGTTAAAGAATGCCCCTACCTTCAAGGGAGATGTCAGGCTAAAAAACCATCTTCTCGCTCTGATTTCAGAGCTCATGACGTTGATGGTTCTGTCATCGGCGTTAAGGACGGCAAAATCCGAACTCCTCTGGTTCAAAAAGATCCGAAATTTGGCCTCGGCGTACTCCTCATAATGGGGATATCGGTCTAAGTGGTCCTCGGTAATGTTGAGCATGAGGGCGATATGGGGCCTAAATTCATGGATCCCTTCCAGTTGAAAGCTGCTGATCTCTGCAACTACATAATCCCATTTCCCCCGTCCGGCACAATCGATCAAGGGGTTACCTACGTTTCCTCCGACGAAGACCTTCTTGCCGGATACCTTGAGCACATCCCCGATGAGGATGGTAGTAGTGGTCTTCCCGTTCGTTCCCGTTACCCCGATGATGGGATCTCGGATGAACCGGCACGCCAACTCAATTTCGCTTATGACCTCGATGCCCTTTTCCCGAGCCGCCGCGATGGGTTCGATACTGAGTGGAATCCCTGGACTGACGACGATCAGGTCGGAGTTCAAAAAGGTTTCTATCCTATGCTCCCCCAATTCGGTCCCCACATTGAGTCCCGTTATCTCGGAGAGGTACGGCCGCAGTTCATCGGCGGATTGAATGTCAGTCACCATAACGCGCGCCCGGTGTTCGGCCAGAAACCGGACAACCCCTATTCCCGTCCTGGCCAATCCCACCACTAAGACCCTCTTTCCCTCCAATTCCACCGGATTCCCCGAAATGGAGGATTACCTCAGCTTTAACGTGCTGATAGCCACAAGTCCCAGAATGATCGCGATAATCCAGAACCTCACGATCACTTTTGGTTCCACCCACCCCTTCAGTTCGAAATGGTGATGAAGGGGGGCCATCCTGAAAATCCGTCTTTTCCTGAGCCTGAAGGAGACCACCTGAATGATGACGGAGATGGTTTCCAATACGAATATCCCGCCCACGATAGCGAGGGGGACCTCGTGTTTGGTCACCAGGGCCACCGTTCCCAAGGCCGCTCCGAGGGCAAGGGACCCCGTATCTCCCATGAAGACCTGCGCTGGATAAGTGTTAAACCAAAGGAACCCCAGACTAGCGCCCACCAACCCTCCGCAGAAGATGGTTAATTCCCCACTGTCTCTGATAAAGGCTATTTGAAGGTAGTGGGCGAATTTATAGTGCCCCGATAGATAACTGAAGAGGAGGAAAGTCGCCCCGGAGACCATGACTGGGCCGATGGCCAACCCGTCCAACCCATCGGTGAGGTTGACCGCATTGGAGGTCCCCACGATGACCGCTACGCCAAAGGGGATGTATAACCAGCCCAAATCAGGGGTTAGCCTCTTGAAGAAGGGGACCCATAGCTGGGTGCTGAAGTCGAATGTGACGTAGAGGGCCCAACTGACCACCAAGGCGATGCCAATCTGAAGGGGAAACTTATATCTGGCTTTTATCCCCATGCCATCCCTGTCTCTCACCTTCTTGAGGTCGTCGATAAACCCAATAAGGCTAAAGCCAAGGGTAGTGAGCAAGACGAGCCACACATATCTATTGGTGAGGTCGGTCCACAGAAGGGTCGGTGTGATTAATGCGAAAAGGATTAACAAGCCTCCCATAGTGGGGGTTCCTTCCTTGGCCAAATGTGACCTAGGCACATCTTCCCGAATGGATTGCCCCAGTTGAAACTCCATCAGTTTTTTTATCAGCCACGGCCCAATGATGAAACTGATCATAAGGGCGGTTATCGTGGCATAGATAGTCCTGAAGGTGATGTACCGAAAGACATTGAGGAATGAGTAAACCGTATGGAAAGGGTAAATGAGATGGTATAGCATTACCCTTCTTCCCCCGTGAGCCCAAGGACGATCTTCTCCATGGACATAGCCCTGGACCCTTTTACCAGGATCCAATCCCCCCGCTTTATCGTCTTTTTTAGGCGAAGGAGGAGGTTGCGGTGGTCCCTTGAGACCGTGATCCGACCTTCGTTTAACCCCACTTCCCGGGCCCTCTTGGCGATAATTTCCGCCCTTTCCCCCAGGGTAAACAACAAGTCCACGCCTAAGGAGACCATCTTCTCCCCGATCCGCGCATGAGCTTCATCGCTGAAGCGACCCAATTCCAACATATCCCCCAAGACGGCAATCCCCCTTTCCGCCTCCTCCACTTCCGAGAGGGCCTTCAAAGCTAGTTCCATGGACTTGGGGTTCGCGTTATATGCATCGTTGATGATGGTAGCCCCGCCCTCCAACGGTATGATCTCCATGCGCATGCAAAAGGGTTTAACCAATTCCAGTCGCTCCTTGATGTTTTTTAACTGTACCCCAACAACCGAGGCGACTGCCGTCCCCGCCAAAGCGTTATATACGGAGGAGATTCCCATCATGGGAAAGGCGACTTCAACCTCTTCCCCCCTCAGGGCTAACGTAAACCGGACCCCCCTCTGCGCTTCGATGGTGACCTTTTTAGCCATTACATCACTGGGGGACTCCAAACCGAAGGCGACCCTTTTGCCAGGGTAGCCTTCCGCCAATTTCATCACGTTTGCATCGTCTTGGTTGACCACAATCACCCCATCGGATCGCATGGTGTCCCATAGTTCCCCCTTTGCCTTTATCAATTCCTCAAAGGTACCAAGACCCTCCAAGTGAGCTTCGTTAATATTGGTTATGAGGCCGACGTCCGGGTTGGCAATCTCGGTCATCCTTCTTATTTCCCCCTTCATATTCATCCCCATCTCCACCACGGCCATATTGTGATCGGTGCGGAGGTTCAATAGGGTAAGGGGAAGTCCCACGAGATTATTTAGATTTCCCAAGGTTTTCAGTATCCTGAAGGATCCCTCGAGGAGCGTCGCAATGATCTCCTTGGTGGTTGTTTTCCCGTTGCTTCCGGCAACGGCGATAAGGGGGATCGGATGTTTTTCCCTCCAGGAATGGGCGATATCTCCCAGAGCTCTCAAGGTATCCCTCACTACGATGGCGGCCTTTCCCCTCGGGACGATGGTGCCCTTTTGCCCCAGGGCTTCGTTTTCGATGACGAACCCCCCTCCCCCCTTCTCCATGGCCTCGTGCACGAATTGGTGTCCATCGAAATTTGTACCCCTCAGGGCGACGAAAAGATCCCCTCTTTTGATTGTCCGTGAGTCGATTGAGATTCCCCCGAATTCCTTACCGGGAGCACCGCCTATCAGCCTGCCTCCCGTCGAATCCACGATATCCTGTAAGGGGAAGCTATTTCTCATCATGAGCGTTTCTCAAGGCCTCGTTGACTTCGCATCGATCGTCGAAGGGGAACCTTTTCCTCCCAATGATCTGATAATCCTCATGGCCTTTTCCTGCAATCATGACCACATCGCCGGGTTTAGCCAGGTTAATAGCCAGTCGGATGCCTTCCCTTCTCTCTAAGACTTTGACGTATCCCTTCTCCTTGAACTCCCTCGACAACTCCTCCCGGTCCATCTCATGGATGGACTCGGTCTTCATTCCTTCCTCGATTTCCCTGATAATGGTCCCTGGGTCCTCGGTCCGCGGGTTGTCAGAGGTGATCACCGCGAGATCACTATAACGGCCTGCTATTGCCCCCATGCGAGGACGCTTACCCCTATCGCGGTCCCCGCCGCAACCGAAAACGGTGATGAGCCTCCCCCTTTCCTTGAGGTCCGCCATGGTCTTTAGAATCCGCTCCAATGCATCGGGCGTGTGGGCGTAGTCAACGAAGATGTGAAAACCCTTCTCATTGTCGATCCTCTCAACCCTCCCCAGCACGCCGTCAAGGGCTTCAATGCCACCTCGGACTTCCTCCAGATCCATCTTTAGGGCAAGACCGATTCCCACCGAGGCGAGGATATTATAGAGGTTAAACTCTCCCAGGAGGGGAGAGGAAAAGGGGAAATTTCCCCTGGGTGTAATGACCATTGCTGAAAGACCGTTAATAGAGGAAAGGATATCCTTGGCATAGATGTTTCTCTCTCCCTTTAGCCCATAGCTCACCTTAGGCACGTACAGCTTCTCCCAGAGGAGTCGTCCCTTGGGGTCGTCGAGATTGATGAGGGATAAGGAATTAGGTTTCACGCTTTTCCGCAAAAAGTGGGTAAAGAGGCTGGTCTTGCTCTCGAAATAGTGATCCATTGTCTTGTGGTAATCGAGGTGATCCGGAGTACAATTGGTGAAAACCCCGATATCGAAATGGCATCCCTCTATTCGGTGCTGATGTAAGGCATGGGAGGAGACCTCCATGATGACATGGGAGACCCCTTCCTCCAGCATGTGCTTCAACATCTTTTGGAGATCATAGGATTCGGGGGTTGTCGTTGTCGCCCTGTGGACAGTTCCCCCGAAATGGTAGTCGATGGTTCCGATAACGCCGGTTTTGAAGCCCGCCCCTCTCAGGATGGATTCGGCAAGATATGTTGTGGTGGTTTTCCCATTCGTACCGGTAATGCCAATAAGGGTCATCTTGGCGGAGGGGTTCCCGAAGAAAGCCGTTGAGATAGTGCCCAGGGCCTTGCGGCTGTTGGATACCACCACCGTTGGAATCCCTCCGATCTTTCGATTTTCGTCCTCCAGAACCACCGCACGTGCTCCCTTTTCAATGGCTTCCTCTATATAGTCGTGTCCATCTACCTCCTCTCCCTTCATGGCAACGAAGACGGAGTTCCTTTCTATCTTTTTCGAGTTGTAGGCAACTCCCTCAATCTCGATGGACATCTGCCCGTGAACTTGCCTGTGTTCCAAACCCTTCACCAAGTCCCTCAGTTTCATGGATATCTATCCCAGGGTCTCAAAAATTCGGCCTAAAGGTGAGAAAACAGGCGTCCCCCTTCCCCACTATTGTCCCCGGTCTGGGGCGTTGATGGGCCACCTTTCCGCTGCCCGAAACCGCAACCAATAACTCCAAACCCCTTACCCTATTTAAGGCGGCACGTATACTCAATCCGCTAAGATCGGGCATTCTCCTGGAAGGTTTTTCCCGATGCATCACTTCATGGACGGTCTTTTTCACGGGCCGCCAGGTTGTTTTCTTTGTCGAGGTCTTAGCCAAGATAGGTCCTTTTGTTGAGGGAATATTGAGATACTGGAGCGATCGCTCGGCGATATTCTTGAAGACGGGCCCAGCTACCCTTCCCCCATAAGGGATCCCCTGAGGTTCATCAATTACCACAAGAATAACCAGACGCGGCTGATTGCTGGGCACATAACCCCCGAAGGAACTGATGAATCGGTCTTCGTAATAGCCTCCCACGAGGCTATCCACTTTCTGGGCCGTTCCCGTTTTCCCCGCAGCCTCATAATATGACAGGGCTGCCCTCCTACCAGTCCCCCCTTCTCTCACAACACCTGTGAGGATAGAGGTCATTGTTCTAGCCACCTCTTCGGACAACACTCGCCTGATGATTACGGGATGGGATTGGCTTATCATTTTCCCTTTCGAATCGACGATCCTATCGACCACATAGGGCTTCAACAGCTTTCCCCCGTTGGCGATGGCGGAGATGGCGGTTATGAGTTGAATGGATGTTACGGCGATTCCTTGTCCAAAGGCGATGTTCCCCAAGGCGACCTTGGACCAGGTTTTGGGACGTCTAATGATCCCCATGGCTTCGCCGGGTAAATCGATACCCGTCTTATGGCCAAAGCCAAATCCCCTAATGTACTGATAAAATTTCTTCCTTCCTACCCGTTCAGCGATCTTCGTCGCGCCTATATTGCTGGAATACTTGATGATATGTTCAAGGCTGAGCCACCCATATTTTTTTACATCGCGGATGGTTTTTCCCGAAAGGACGTAGGCCCCATTTTCGCAGAAGAAGATATCGTGTCTTTTGGCCACCTTCTCCTCGAGGGCGGTCGAAGTCAGGAATACCTTAAAAATGGAGCCGGGTTCAAAGACATCAGTAACCACCCTATTTCTCCACGTCTTTGGGGAAGTATCCCAAAATCGATTGGGGTTAAAGGAGGGGTAATTGGCCATAGCTAAGATTTTACCAGTGCCGGGGTCCATAACGACACCCATCCCCTTTTTCGCCCCTTGTCCTTCCACGGCCCGCTTCAATTCCTTCTCGACGATGTATTGAATGTTTGTGTCAATGGTCAAGTAGAGGCTGTAATTCTCAGGCGATTTTCCCGGGATTGGGATCTCCGTAATAATTTCCCTTCCAAAGGCATCCCTCCCCAGTATGAGTCGCGTCGCGTTCCCCGAGAGGATGCCATCGTATTTAGCCTCTATACCCTCTAGGCCTTTTGAGTCTATCCCCACAAATCCGACGAGATGAGCGGCTAAATGGGAATGGGGATAGAAACGTCTGCTTTCCTTCACGAAGTGTATGCCTTTGAGTCCGGACTCCTTGATCCGGGTCGTCTGTTTTGGCGTGACTTTCCTCTTCACCCAGACGAAGCCCTTTTTCGTTTTCAACTTTTTTATCAAGGCGCCCTTATTGAGATCGAGGATATTGGCAAGCTTTTTGGCTGTTTGAGATGGGTTTTTCACCTCAGGGGACCTTGCGTAGACCGAATCTACATCAATGCTTACGGCCAAATTGTTTCCCTTAAAATCATAAATGGTTCCCCTTTTGGGAATAAAGGTGATTATGCTCTGATGCTGCTTCGATGCCAATCGTGAGAGCTCGTCCTTCTTTACGAGCTGGAGCTGAACAATCCGGAGGAAGATAAAGGGAAAGCAGAGAAAAAGGAGGACAAATACAATGAATATACGAGCTCTTGTCCAATTTATGGATTTTCGTCTCATTTCATCAAGATAATCTGCCCGGGGAGGGGTTTCTCCATGTCCAATTCCTCCTGGGCAATCCGTTCGATCCTTGCCAGGGATTTGAGGCTGGCTATCTCGATCTGTAATTGCTTATTATCCTGAACCAACTTCCAATGCACCTCCATGGCTTCCGAGAGGTCGTATCCCAGGTTGATCACCAGGACCCGAGACCAGACGTAGAAGAGGGAACCGGCTATTAGGGCGGCTATGATGCAAAATGCAAGAAGGCCGCTGGCCCTTCCTCTGGCCTTAACCTTTTCCGGAATTACCATCCCCTTTGTGGGAAAGGCCATCGGTGAGGGAAGAATCATCCTGTTCATTTCAAACCCTTTCCGCAACCCTTAGTTTGGCGCTCCTGGCCCGGGGATTTGCCGAAACTTCCCCCCTTGAGGGGGAGATTGGTTTCTTGGTGATAATGGTTATTGACGCCGGGGGTTTCTCGTATTGCCGAAAAGCCTGCTTAACGATTCGGTCCTCCAGGGAATGAAAGGATATGAGACAGAGTCGTCCCCCGCTCTTCACCAGGGGGATACCATCACGGATTACCTTCTCCAAGTTGTTGAGCTCGTCGTTTACCGCTATTCTGATCGCCTGAAAGGCTTTTGTAGCGGGGTGGATACGACGTGGTGGCTTCAACACGGCCGAGGAAATGATATCCCTCAGCTGGCTCGTGGTGGCGATGGGGGTTTTTTGGCGATGCCTCACGATGGCCCTGGCAATTCTCCTTGCCCATCTTCCTTCCCCATACATCCGGAGGATTCCCTCCAGTTCCCCTTGGGAGAGGGTATTGACCAGTTTTGATGCAGGTTCTCCCCCCGTTCGATCCATCCTCATATCCAAGGGACCCTCTGATTGAAAGCTGAATCCCCTCTTTCCATCGATCAATTGCTGATATGAAACCCCCAAGTCCAATAATATGGCATCTACCTTGCCAATCTTCAGTTCCCTCAATATCTCCCCCAGATCGGAGAAATTTCCATGAATGATGGTGGTTCTTGCTTCATATGGTTTTAGCCTTTTTCGGGCCTCCTCGATGGCCTCTTCATCCTGATCGATACCGATGAGCCGACCCGTCGGTGAGCTTCGTTCCAGAATCTTGAGGGCATGGCCTGCACCACCCAGGGTACCATCGACATATATCCCATGGGGATGTGGGTCGAGAAATTCTATAACCTCTTCTGCCAGCACGGGGAAATGTTCATAGGTCATATCTCGGCTATCCTATTTCTGACCCCATGCCCTTATGAATTCGCTCAAAGGCCCAATTCGGAAAGGACGTCGCTAATCTGATCAAAGTTCTCATGGGCCTTAACAATCTCCTCGCTCCACCTCTTCTTCGACCAGATCTCGATCTTCCTCAACTGTCCCACCAAAACGACTTCCTTATCCAGATCTGCGTATTCCCTTAGGGTTTGAGGGACGAGAATCCTTCCCTGTTTGTCCAGCGTGCACTCGATGGCGCTGGAATAGAAGAATCTCATAAAAGCCCGTGTCTCCTTCTTCACCATCGACAGTGAACTGGCCTTTTCCTCCAGTTGAATCCATTCCTCATAAGGGTAAGCTACCAAACATCCGTCGAAATTGGTGATAACGAGCCGGTCGTCGTACTTTTTGCCCAGAACGTCCCGAAATTTGGCAGGTATACTCACCCTCCCCTTTGGGTCGATAGTATGTTCATGTCTGCCCCTGAACATGGTGTTCCCCTTTTTCTACCACTTTTTACCACTTTATCCCACTTTTCTTATTAATAGACTTTAAATTTTCATTTGTCAAGGGAAAAGTTTAAAATTTTATAACTAACCAGAATCTTTATGGTTTTTGTATTCGTAGGAAGCTAGGCGCACAAAAGACACCAAAAACATAAAACATCAATGATTACAGTAAATTAATATATAAAAATCAAAAAAATTATCAGAAATTTCATCTAACTATCTAAATAAAAAGGGAAATAACGATATTATCATTCCTGCTTCGCCTTGGATTTTCCGAAAAAGGGAGGGGGAAAAGGGGATGCTCAGCCAGATCACCCGATTCAGGGAAGATTGACAAGCAACCCTCCCCGATTTACAATACCGAAGAATGACGGCTTCGTAAAAAGTCCATCTGCCATTCGACAAGCCGTTCGACAAGCTCACGGTCCTGAGCAAGGTCGAAGGA
>JAQYWG010000087.1 GCA_030145085.1 Thermodesulfobacteriota bacterium | reverse complement strand
CGCTGTTTACCACCGATAAGCCGATTATCTTCGCGTATCACGGATACCCCTGGCTGATCCACCGCCTGACCTATCGCCGAACCAACCACAAGAACCTCCACGTCCGGGGGTATAAGGAGGAGGGAACCACCAGCACGCCCTTTGACATGGTTGTTCTCAATGATCTGGATCGATTCCACCTGGTGGCAGACGTTATCAACCGTGTGCCCAAGCTCGGATACATGGCTGCCTATACCAAACAGTTCGTCCGCGACAAGCTCATTGACCACAAGGAGTACATCAGAGAGTATGGTCAGGATATGCCCGAGATTCGGGAATGGAGGTGGAAATGGGCCGACGAATGAGGGAGCGTTTGTCGGGGCGGTCCTAGAGGGAAATTCTGATCAAGGGAGCTGACTTTTTTTAGCGATTCAAAGGCGAGGTATATGCCATGAGAACATCGTCCCGGAAAGCTTCTGATTTCCATACGATAGCGTATTTCTCCATGGAAGTGGGTCTTGACCCAGCCATGCCAGATCATTAACACATTGAATTTATTGAATATTTTAATTCAGCAGAAAACTTTTAGGAACTTTCGGTTCCGGAACCTAGGTTCGGCCATCCAGTTTGACTATCGAGAGGAAAGCGAAGAGGGTTCAACGTATTGAAATAACAACGATATTTAATTGTGGAAATCAAAGTTCCGCTTTCTGACATGCCGGAATTGGGAGTTCTGGTATTTTGCGAGTTTAGAGAATTGAGTTGCTAACCGATATACCTTCTTCGGAAGCGCGCTAGCGCGAACGATACTCAAGGGTATCCCCAAAAGATCCCAGATGTAGACGATCATCATCCTTCTTGACTTCTTCCTCAATGTGTTCGAGAATTAACCATCAACACATTGTTATTTTGTCCACGTTAGGACAACGAATCGTTCCGGAGGGGTAAATGAAATCAATTCTCGTTGCTTCGGAGAACCAGGTCGTTTGCGATGCCGTTCGGGAATGCTTTACTCCGGATTATAGGGTTGATACGGCATCCACCAAGGCTTCATGCTTGGATAAGTTTAGGCAAAAGCGTTATGAATTTACCTTTATTGACCTGGAACTTCTTTGCGAACCAAGCGTTTCAGAAGAACGTGATGACTACAAGGCTGCCTTAGGACCTTTTCGGGAAATCTTCCCAGCCGCACCAATCATCGTAATGTCATCTACGGAGATGACCAGGGAAGCAGTCAAAGCGGTGAGGGTGGGTTTCAATGATTATCTGACCTACCCTATAGATCAAGAAGAGGCCAAATACGTCGCCCAGAGTCTGGAGGAATCCGTTAAAAAGGAATCAGAGCTGAACCATCTTCGTGACACGTTTTGGCAGGCGGATTCGCTGGAACTTGTTCAAACAAGAAGCCCTGTGATGAGGGAGGTATTGGAGAAAGTGCGGGCAGTCGCACCAACGAAAAGTACTGTTCTTCTCACCGGGGAAACGGGAACCGGGAAAGGAATTGTGGCCAAGCTCATTCATAGCCATAGCCACAGGAGGAACAAGCCGTTTATCAGCACCCATTGTGGGGCGATCCCCGATACCCTTCTGGAGAGCGAATTATTTGGCCATGAGAAGGGCGCCTTTACCGGAGCGATACGGAGGAAATTGGGAAAGTTCGAGCTTGCCGATAAGGGAACCATTTTCCTCGATGAAATCGGGACGATCACCCCGTCTGCCCAGATTAAGCTCTTGCAGGTATTGCAGGAAAAGAGCTTTCAACGGGTGGGAGGAGAAGCGACCATCGAGGTCGACGTGAGGATCATTACAGCAACGAATACCGACCTGAACAAATCGACCGATCAGGGTCTTTTCAGAAATGATCTCTACTATCGATTGAGCGTCTTCCCTATCGAAGTTCCCCCGTTGAGGCTGCGGAGAGAAGATATCCCGGTCATTTCGCGAAATATCTTGAAAAGACTGAATCGATTCAACTTGAAGGAAATTCAAGACATCCACCCCCAGGTTCTGGAAGCCTTTGATCGGTACTCGTGGCCCGGCAACATACGGGAGCTGGAAAACCTCATGGAGCGGGCATATATCGTGGAAGGTTCTTCCGTGCTCACCCCTGTAGGTTTTCCGACCGACCTCTGCACCCCTGGCGACGCCCTCGCACAAATTTCCCTTGGCACGGCCTTTTCCTTGAAAGAGGTGCGACGCCGTGGTATCGAAACCATTGAAACGCAATATCTACAAGGACTCTTGACCGAACATGGGGGACGAATCGGAAAAACTGCAGAGGCTGCAGGGATCAGTGCCCGCCAATTACACAAGTTGATGACAAAGTACGGTATTCGAAAAGAGGAATTCAGGTAACTGCCGACCAACATATTATAAACCAGAATTGTGAATTCCGATAGCTAACCTATCGGAACCGAGAAGTCCTTTTCTTAATTTCCCATCTATCTCAATACCTTACAACATTTCAAAAAGTTCTTCCTGGAAAAATCCCTCGGGTCTTTCCTCACGTATCGGAATCGACAGTTCCGATCAGCATTCCCAAAAAAAGTAAAAAACATTGAAATTTCAATAAGTTATGGAACTGGAACGGCTCTTGCCATACTTATTCATCGAGGCGTTAAAATGCCCAAGGAGATAACAAAGAGGCTACGAATGAAAGGTGAATTCCGGAAAAAAAGATCAAATCCGTGGAAACCATCGGGTGAATCACATCAAAGGCTGACTAGACCGATTGAAGACTGGCAGAGGTTTCTTAAATCGATTGGTGCTTATCCTGTACCAATCAATAAATAGCCGAGAATGGCAAGGATGTACCTTCAGGAGAAGGAGGGATGAGATATGAAAGTTAGACCATTACACGATCGAATTCTGATAAAGCCCCTCGAGGAAAAGGAAAAGAGCCGCGGCGGTATCATTATCCCCGACACGGCAAAGGAAAAGCCAATGGAAGGAAGAGTGATCGCTGTGGGTAAAGGAAGGATCCTGAAAGACGGAAAGATATGGGGGGTAGATGTGAAGAAAGGTGATCGGATCTTATTTAGCAAGTATGGTGGAACAGAGGTCAAGATTGGTGAGGAAGAATACCTCATCATGCGTGAAGAGGATGTCCTGGGCGTAATCCAGGACTAGGCGTTAGAAGAGGAGGAAACAAGAGATGGCTGCTAAGGAACTGGAATTTGATCAAGAGGCACGAAACTCCATGCTCAAGGGCGTGAATATCATGGCCAATGCGGTCAAAGTGACGTTGGGCCCCAAGGGGAGGAATGTCCTTCTAGAGAAGTCCTGGGGTTCTCCCACGGTGAGCAAGGACGGAGTCACAGTTGCCAAGGAAATTGAGCTGGAGAATAAATTCGAAAACATCGGCGCCCAGATGGTGAGAGAGGTGGCGAGCAAGACGAGCGATACGGCAGGGGATGGAACGACGACGGCCACCGTGCTGGCTCAAGCCATTTGTCGCGAAGGATACCGGGTCGTTACGGCCGGCGCCAACCCGATGGAGGTGAAACGAGGAATCGATGCCGCAGTCGATGTCGTGGTGGAAGAACTGAAGAAGCTGAGCAAACCCACCAAGGGCCAGAAGGAGATCGCTCAAGTAGGGACCATCTCGGCCAATAACGACGAGGCTATCGGCAACATCATTGCCGAAGCCATGGGAAAAGTCGGAAAAGAGGGAGTCATCACGGTGGAGGAAGCCAAGGGCATGCAGACCACCCTGGATATCGTGGAGGGGATGCAGTTTGACCGGGGTTACCTCTCCCCGTATTTCGTAACCGATGCCGAGAAGATGGAAGTCCTGCTCGAGGAGCCTAACCTTCTCCTCCATGAAAAGAAAATAAGCAACATGAGGGACATGCTGCCCCTGTTGGAATCGGTCGCCCGATCCGGGAAGCCTTTGCTCGTTGTTGCTGAGGATGTGGAGGGCGAAGCCTTGGCCACTCTGGTGGTGAATAAGATTCGGGGGGTTTTCAAATGCGCTGCGGTCAAAGCCCCCGGATTCGGGGATAGACGCAAGGCCATGCTCGAGGATATCGCGGTCCTCACGGGGGGGCGCGTGATCTCCGAGGATCTCGGTATAAAACTCGAGAATGTGAAGCCTGAGGATTTGGGTAAGGCAAGGCGTATTCACATCGATAAGGATAACACGACAATTGTTGAGGGCATGGGAACGTCCGATGCCATAGAAGGGCGGGTCAAGCAGATCCGGGTCCAGATAGAGGAAAGCACTTCCGACTATGATCGGGAGAAGCTTCAGGAACGGCTTGCAGAGCTGGTAGGAGGAGTTGCGGTGATTCATGTGGGGGCGGCCACGGAATCGGAGATGAAAGAGAAGAAGGCTCGAGTGGAAGACGCTTTGAACTCTACGCGGGCCGCCGTTGAAGAGGGTATCGTACCCGGCGGCGGTGTGGCTTATCTACGGTGTCTGCCTGCTCTGGAAAATCTGAAGTTTGATGATGACCGAACCGTGGGTGTTAAAATCGTCAGACGAGCCCTCGAGGAGCCGATTCGACAGATTGTCAACAATGCCGGCCACGAAGGCTCCGTTGTCTCCGAAAGGGTCAAGGCTGAAGATGGGCCATTCGGGTTCGATGCTGCTAAAGAGGAGTATACCGACATGGTAAAGGCGGGCATTATCGACCCGACGAAGGTGATGAGATTAGCCATTCAGAACGCGGCAAGCGTCGCGTCGCTAATGATCACAACCCAAGCCCTGGTGGCCGAGAAACCCGAGAAGAAAGAAGCCCCGCCCATGCCTCCAGGTGGGGGAATGTATTAAAGGACTTTTGAATTCCGGACCACGATAGGTGGATAGTAGGTCTCCGGACTTCTCGGTTATAGCAAATACAGAGCCGATACACCGTCGGTTGACGAGACCAGTTTGAGAAGCATTCCCTTTCACGGTGGAGTGAGAAGCGGTGGAACGGGAAAAAAGAATCCGCACTGCGAGAGTTGTAGTTCCAGTGGAGTGGAATGAGGAAGGGAATGCGATTAAGGGTGCTCTTCTCACCGCCAACGAAAAAGAGTACCTCGTCAGGGAAAACGTGAACTCCAAGCGATTGTTGAGTCTGATCCGACAGGAAGCGGAGGTTAGGGGTATAGTGACAGAAAAGGAGAGACAGAACCAGATTTTTAGCTGAACCGGAATTCGGAGTTCCGATACGGTGACTACTGGAACTGGTAGTTCCTGTTTTTGAATTCTCTTTTTATTTCAAATATTTACACTATTTCAAAGGGATCTCATAAGGATAAGGCCGCCCATCTTTCCAAAAATATCAGAACAGTTGATTCCGATAGCAATTTCCCCATAACTCAGCAAGTCCTGAAATATCAATGGGTTATATAGCTGGCATGAGTCTTGCGATTTCTATTTTTCGAGTCGTCGATATCCTCAATAAACCAAGGATGAGGTCAAATAATGAAGTGGAAATTTTGGCAAAAGAAACCAAAGACAGGGGAGCCATCCAGTGCAAAGTCGCAGAAGTTGCCAAAACCAGAGGATATACCTGAGCCGGTGGGAAGACATTTGGTGGTGCAGCTGGGCAAGAATCCTGATTGGGTGTGGAATCTTAAGGGTGTGGTGCGCCCCAGGCAGGAAGGGAAGGACTCTTACGATGTTCGGGTTTTCAATGAGGCTAAGGCAGCAGCAAAGAATGTAACCGTTAAGGACTATACGTCTCTTGATGAACATCCGGAATTGATCCTGTACGAGGGATGGTTTGATAAAAAGTCCATGAGCGTACAGATAGAAGAGAAAGAGAGACGGAAGCCTGTACCTCGGGCTGCTTAGAGACCTCCGAAAAGCCGCAGGAGATGAAATCAAGCAGGAAGCTATTTCCCAACACAAAAACTTATATTAGGAAGGAGGTAGCCAGGATGACAACGAAAATGGTCTGAGAAACGCTGCCGATTTGGCAGCCTTGCTAAATTAGGTATTCAACGAAATAAAACTAAGTGTTTCAAGGCAGGTTACTTAATCCTCACTTGGAACCTACATCGAACGAGAGGGAGGTATTGAAGATGAAACGGAACAGAAACTTTTTGATTGCAGTGCTTTGTGCCTTTGCCTGCGTTTCTTTGTTCTCTGCGACGGCTGGTCTTGCCGCTGTCGAGATGTCGATCACGGGAACAGTGTACGCGGACGACTGGGATGCCAAGGACAATGTCATCGCAGTCGTAATAGAGACTGCCGATGGTGAATTCTACAATGTTTCTGACGATGCCAAGGGAAAGGAGCTATTTAAGCTCGTTGACAAAAATGTGAAAGTGACTGGTGTTGTTGAGGACACCGATGGTGAGAAAATCATCACAGTAATAGCGTACGAGGTCATGGAATGATACGGCGAAGGTATGAGGTGGGCTCGTAGATGGGAGGGGAACATTAGCAATTTTTGCCCCGCGAACCGGCTGAGAGTTTGATGAAAAAAGATTATCATTTCCCATTCAAATAGAGTTGATAAAAATGGAAAGGAACAGGGAACATGTCAGCATCAAAGGGATTATCATCCCGGCGGACTGGGATGAAAAAGGGAATGTGATCAAGGCCGCCATTTTGACTACCAATGAAGAGGAGTACATTGTTCAGGAAAACGAGAAGGGGCAAAAATTGCTCAGCCTAATGCAACGGGAAGTGGAGATGACAGGTGTGGTGAGAGAAGAGGCCGGTAACAAGATAATCACAGTAGAGAAGTTCCAACAAGCCAAACGAGAACGGTATTGATGGTTTCAGAATCCTTGGAAATGAAACACAAAGGAGGCACGGAGAATGGAGGAAGTTCCTGATTGGCCTGATGATCCCCCTTCCAAGGCAAGGGCTTTCCATGATCTTTCTCATAAAGAGAAGCCAGAGGCGACCCATCCATGGAAAGCGGTCCCCTCCGAAAAATGGAATGACTGGAGATGGCAGCTCTCTCACCGCATTTTCACCTTTGATAGATTAAAATTCACAATTCACTTGACAAAGGGTGAGGAAGAGGCCATCCGCCTGTGCTGGAATAAGTTCCCCATGGCTATCACCCCGTACTTCTCTTCCCTCCTCGACCCATTTGATTCGAGATGTCCCCTTCGATTGCAGTGTATCCCTCGGAAAAAGGAATTGGTTGTCGGGAAGAACGACATGATAGACCCCTGTGGCGAGGACCGAGAGACTGTGGTCCCCAACCTCGTTCATCGCTATCCAGACAGAGTACTTTTACTGGCCACCACCAGGTGTGCGGTCTATTGCCGGTATTGCACGCGCAGGAGATTGGTGGGAAGGCGGGAGGTTCATATAACCCAAGAAAACCTGGATGTCATCTGCAGCTATCTTCGAAAAAACAAAAAAATCCGTGACGTCCTGATCTCGGGCGGTGATCCCTTGCTGTTAGAGGATAGCCGTCTGGAATCGATTCTCAGAGCGCTGCGGGCCATTCGCCATATCGAGATCCTAAGGATTGGGACCCGTGTTCCTGTGACGCTACCCATGCGGGTCACCGAGGGTCTCGTCTCCATGCTTCGTCGACATCACCCACTTTTCGTCAACATCCACTTTACCCATCCCAAGGAGATTACACCCGAAGTTCGGGAGGCTTGCGGCCTCCTGGCCGATGCCGGGATACCCCTGGGAAGCCAGACCGTGCTTCTGCGGGGGATCAATGACCAACTGGCGATCATTAAAAAGCTGGTCCATGACCTGCTGAAGATCAGGGTTCGTCCCTACTATCTCTACCAATGCGATCCGGCCGTTGGCATTGGTCACTTCAAGAGTTCCATATCGAGGGGAATCGAAATCATCCGATCACTCCAGGGCTTTACAACAGGGTTCGCTGTGCCCACATACGTGATCGATGCACCGGCGGGAGGCGGAAAGATCCCGGTAGGGCCGAACTATGTCCTTAGCTACCAGAACGGAGTGATGACGTTAAGAAACTATGCTGGGGATGTATACCATTACTGTGAAGCCGAAAGGAATTTTGAAGCCTAAGAGGAGGACTTCCCGTTGCCAGAGATCGCTGACCTAGGTATTGGATGGGAGTGGGAGTACGATGCCGATTTCGTTTTCACGTTGGATAAGTACTGTCAACAGGCTGGGTTGAGTAGCTATCTCGTGCATCCGCACAACCTGTCCGAAACGTGGGAGAAGGTGCAAGACGGTTCCCTTTGCTTCGGGAGCTTCTTGGATAGGGCCTCAGACAATGTGGAAGGCATTGGTACCCTGGTATGGTACCTCAAGGCTAAGGGAACACCCCTCATCAATGATCCTGCCCTTTTGCCGCGGGCAAATGATAAATCTACGATGCACCTGGAACTTCTGGCCAAGGGAGTGGATGTTCCCTACACAATCATTGTGGGTCCCCAAGAGGGAAATCACATTCACGATGTCCCTGAACTTCAGCACGTCGGGGCCCCTTTTATCATCAAGCCTGCCAATGGTGGTGGAGGAAGGGGTGTGATCCTCGGAGCTCAGGATAAAGTCGACGTGGTGAAGGCCCGAAAAATCCTATTGGGTGATAAGATGCTGCTCCAAGAGGAGATCCAGCCCGCTCAACTTCCCGTTGGAATGGCCTGGTTTCGGACTTTCATGGTGGATGAGAACATTCATGTGTGCTGGTGGAACAAGGATACCCATGTATACCGTCCTGTGCTACCTGTTGAGGAGGCCGAGTTTGGACTGGAGAGGCTGAGAAGCATCACCAGAAAGATCGGGGAAGTATGCGATCTAACGCTTTTTTCCACCGAAATCGCCCAATCCACCGATGGGAGATTCGTGGCCATTGATTATGTCAATGACCAGCCCGACTTCAGGCCGCGATCAAGGACGCCAGACGGCGTTCCTGATTCAGTCTTGGATAGTATTGTGACGGATATTGTTCATTGGGCGAGATGGTGTGTCCGGGACGATGGGAAGAAGGATTTGCCTCTCGCCTCTTCGGAGGAAAGGAAAGACCCAGAGAACGGATGACCTGGAGATGGGGTATCGGGGTCCGTTTTCCCGTTACGGAGAACAGGAGAAACGGAGATGAAAATTGGCATCGCCTATGATTTGAAAAACGACTTTTCCATTGACGAGGGTCGCCCCGACGATTGGCTCGAAGAATACGACTCTGAACACACTATCCAGGCCGTCCAAGATGAAATTGAGGCCCTGGGTCACGACGCTATCCCCCTTGGGGGAGGGAGGAGCTTCCTTAAGCGAATCGGGACAGCGCCGGTAGATTTGGTCTTTAACCTTGCCGAGGGATCAAAGGGCAGAAACAGAGAGACCCATATCCCTGCACTCCTGGAGATGTTGGAGATTCCCTATACCAATTCTGATCCACTAACCCTTGCCCTGACCCTGGATAAAGAGATGGCCAAGAGGGTTGTTATGAGTGAGGGAATCCCGACACCTGCTTTCAAGCTTATAAAGAATGCAATGGATACGGAGCACATAGACCTTCCTTTCCCTCTCTTCGTCAAACCAGCCTACGAGGGATCGAGCAAAGGAATCGGCTTCCATTCCCGGGTCAATAACAAAGAGGCATTGAGACATGAAGTTCATCGACTCCTGGGGACCTATGGGACACCTGTTCTGGTCGAAACCTTTCTTCCCGGAAAGGAATTCACCGTGGGTATTCTCGGCAATGGTTTCCCGTATGTTCTCGGGATGATGGAACTAACCCCTTCCGAGGGGTCCGTTGAGAATTTCATCTATTCCGTCACCATGAAGCGAGAATGTTATCAGAGAGTCCAATACCGATGTCCTCCCGACGTGCCTCCTTCCTTATTCTGCCGAATTGAGGAGGTAGCCCTTGATTCGTACAGGGTTCTCGGATGTAGAGACGTGGCCCGCATCGATATTCGTCTTGACGAACATGGCACACCCCATTTTCTCGAGGCGAATCCATTGCCCGGATTAACCCCAGGATACAGCGACTTGGTGATTCTTGCGGACTTTATGGGGTTGGCGTATAGGCAACTCATCGACGCTATTCTGTGCCACGCTTTTGAGCGGTACGGCATCGATGGAAGAGCATACGGTGACGTTTCTCTCGTGATGGGGCAAACCGGTCAAAGGCGACCGGCGGCCTACCAGCCAGGCTAGTTTAGTCGACTCAATAAGGACAATGATACTGCATTTCCCAGGAAAGGAGAAGGGATCTCTTGGAAAATTCATCCGTTGCAATTGTACACAACGAGCCCGTCAGCCCAGAGGACTCGTATTCTGAAGCCTCCCGTGACATTCTCGATCAGGTTGAGGCTGTCGATCGAAGTCTCGCCAGTCTAGGAATACCGTCGACCCGCATTGCTTTCACCCGGAACCTGCGATCTTTTCTCAATACAATTGAAGAAGAGGGCATCCGATACGCCTTCAACCTCTGCGAGTCAGTGGGCGAAAATCCCAAGTTAACCGGACATCCAGCGGCCGTCATGGATGTTCTGGGCGTTTCCTATACGGGATCCTCTGCACTAACACTGGAGATTACGACGGATAAGTTACTTACTAAGCAGCTTCTCAGGGCTCATGGGATTTCCACGCCGAGGTACGCGATGTACGATGGCACATCGCCCTTGAAGCTAAAGGTGCTCAGGTTCCCGCTCATCGTGAAACCGCGATTCCAGGATGGATCTATCGGGATCGACCAGGAGTCCATTTTTATTGACGAGAAGGAATTGAGGGAGAGACTTCCGGAATTCCCCAATCGACTCGGCCCTCTCATCCTGGAGGAGTACATTTCAGGCAGGGAGTTCAATATATCGCTTTTCGGATACCCATCACCCCGTGTGATGCCAATTGCTGAAATCTCGTTCGATGATTTCCCCGGGGAACTGTATCCCATTGTGGGGTACAGGGCGAAGTGGGATAGAGATTCCTTTGAATTTCATCACACCCCCCGGGTGTTTCGAAGGGATCTGCCGGAGATTCTGGAAAGGAAGATCCAGCGTATGGCCATGGAGTGTTTCCGGCACTTCATGCTGAGAGATTACGGCCGTGTGGACGTCAGGGTAGACCATTCTGGCGTTGCCTATGTCCTGGAGGTCAACGCCAACCCCTGCATCAGCCCTGAC
>JAQYWG010000086.1 GCA_030145085.1 Thermodesulfobacteriota bacterium | reverse complement strand
AGGACCAAAATCGCCGCCCCAATAGAGAATTTTAACCTTTCCGACTATGTGATCGAGACGAAAAAGGCGAAATATTTGGGCAGGACTTCCCGATTCGCCATCGCCGGGACCATGTTGGCCCTCAAGGACGCCGATTTAGGACTAGAATTGAATGAGGAGAGGCCGAAAGAGGGCCAG
Organism: Thermodesulfobacteriota bacterium; assembly: GCA_030145085.1. Classification (GTDB taxonomy): domain Bacteria; phylum Desulfobacterota; class BSN033; order WVXP01. Next base: position 10,922 of record JAQYWG010000086.1, on the reverse strand, counting down.
TATTGCTTACAGGATTCAGATTCCTTCAAGGTCGGGGTCATTTTGGGCATTGGTGTTGAGAATATGGACTTACTGGAAATGTATCATGAAAATTTCATCGAACATCGGGGACCGAAGCGGTTATCCCCCTTTGGATTACCCCACATCTATATGAGCTCCATCGCCTCCAATGTAGCGGATCGATTTGGCCTTCGGGGCTCTACCTATACCGTTTCATCAGCCTGCGCCTCCGGTACCCACGCCATTATCAATGCCTATCGCCAGATCCAGGGGGGAGCTGACGACGTTATGGTAACGGGAGGGGTGGATGCCTGTATCACCCCATATGTTTTCGGTGGATTCGTCGCTCTCAGGGCCATGTCTACTCAGAATGATGACCCGAAGAGGGCGAGCCGCCCCTTCGATGCTCAAAGGGATGGCTTTGTCATGGCAGAGGGAGCGGGCACACTCGTTTTGGAGGGATTGGAACACGCCCTTGCAAGAAATGCCTCGATCTATGCCGAACTCATCGGATATGGGATGACGGCGGATGCCTATCACATTACCGAGCCCGATCCCCAAGGCAGGTCCCTCATAAGGGCCATCAGGCTTGCGTTGGAAAGCGCTGGTCTCAGCCCACGGGAGATAAGCTATATCAATCCCCACGGGACGTCGACTCTGCTGAACGATGCCGTGGAGACGCTAGCGATAAAGGAGGCAATGGGGAAATCGGCTTACCATATTCCCATCAGTTCAACCAAATCGATTACCGGTCATACCATGGGGGCAGCAGGTGGAATCGAAGCCATAACAATGGCCCTGAGTATCCAAAGGGGAATAATCCATCCAACCATCAATTACGAATTTCCAGACCCCGAATGCGATCTGGACTATGTCCCCAAAGAACCACGGAGGGTTGGAGTCAAAACCGCCATGTCCATTTCCGCTGGATTTGGCGGGGTAAATAGCGTTATTATCATGAGGCAATTTGAGGGAATTTGAGCTTGAGATCTTCCCGAGATCTACGTACACCTGAAGAGAGCAGCACAGATCTTCTGTCGAAAAGCCTTCACGTTAGGAGTAAGGGAAAACGAGGAAATGGACGGGTTCGAATCGGAGACTTACTGGTAGGCAATGGTTTGATGGAGATGGGAGTAATGTCACAGTTGCATATTATAATCCTCGATTCTAAACAAACCACGGGGGTGATTGAAGAGGAGTTTCAGGATGTCCTTCACATTCTTCCCCTTGTATTTGCATAGTGCCCAGACCTTGTATAAGGTGAAGGTGTTAAGGCTGACAACCTTGGTGGGTTCCATCCTCATAAGGGCATCCTTTGAGAAATCCGTACGTCTCTCCCTCTCGGCCAGGGAGATGGTATGATGGGCATTTGCGATGATGAGGGTCTTTTCGCCATTCTGCTTTTCCCGCTCAAATTGCAGGGCCTGATTGAATTTACTATTGTCCCCTCTTACCTCACGTTCCGACCCGATGACCTGCATGCCGAAGGTCATACGGCTTCCGGGAATCTTAATGATTCGGTCGATGGTGGGATATTTGGACGTCTTGGTCACCTGGAGGCCCAAGTCCCTGAGCACTGAGTGGACTGCATCGACCAACATCAACTCGTTCTTACCCCAGAGAATATATTTTACCGTGTCGAATTCATCTCCTTTGTTCTCAGATGCCGCGTGTTCCTTTTCCGCGGATTCCTCCTCTCCCTCCCTTGCTTTGAGCCTTCCTTCCAGTTTACCCACGAAAAACATGCCCAATAGACATACCAGAGGAACGTATAATTTGGCCATGTCCGAATATTTCATTGCGGCATAGATACCGAAGGTTGCCAATAACAGTTGGAAGAGGAGAAGCGTGTACATGGGTCCTCCTTTTCAAACCCAGTTTATATCTCGAGCAAATTCTATGCCAATTACTGGGCAGAGGAAGGGAGAACCACTGGGAAGATTACGTAATAAAATTAAAGCCTTGAGGACCTTCTCCTTGCAAAGAAATAAACGCTTTTTGAAAAAAATTGTTACCATTATGAAAAAAAGTGCTGTTTTCCCCTTGCTTCAAGGAGGGTCCATTTCTTCACCACCTCTTCCAGTATTCCTTTTGGCTTGGATTCGGTGTTAAACACTCCCTTGCTCAGATTTGCAACTCCATGCGAGATTTGAACTATCCCAAACTGGACCCACCGATAGGGAGCTTTCCCTTCTTGAAAAATAATGCCGGTTCAATTAGGATAATTTATCAGTTTTTCTACTCGCATATCATGAAATCGATAAAAACGAAAAAATTTCTTCTGGCTTGTCTCTCCGGTTTACTCCTTTGCATCATCTTTCCCAAATTCGATATGGAAATCCTCGCCTGGGTTTCCCTCGTCCCATTGCTCTTTGCCATCCAAAGGGAGAACCTCCTGACCAGTTTGTATCTGGGCTTAACCACGGGTTTCGTCTCTTTCCTCGGCATTCTCTATTGGGTTATCGTGGCTGTTAATACCTATGGGGGAATCCATTTCATCCTGAGCGGCCTTATCCTTCTGCTCCTGGTTGTTTATCTAAGCCTGTATGTGGCTGTATTCGCCTTCCTACTCAACTACATAAGGCGGCGAATTGGATGGGATATGGTGGCAGTGGCCCCCTTTCTCTGGGTCTCCCTTGAATACGTTCGCTCCTTTTTCCTTACGGGATTCCCGTGGGCAACCCTCGGCTATTCTCAATATATGAGCCTTCCCCTCATCCAAGTTGCCGACATAACAGGGGTCTATGGCATCTCATTCCTTATCCTCCTGGTCAATTCGGCGGTCTACGATTTTATTTCCATCATAGGCCGCGGGGAAAGACCTCCCCCCCTCCGGGAAGGCATCGTCGTCTTGGCTATTCTCTTCGTGGTCTTCGCATACGGCGTTGCCCAGATAAAAAGGGTTGAAAACATCTCCTCCCGTCAGCGAAAGATCACGATCGGACTGGCCCAGGGAAACATCGATCAGAGTATCAAGTGGAATGCCGCCAACCAGGAGGAAACCCTTCGGATCTACCAAAACCTCAGCCTTGCCCTGGCAAAGGAGAAACCATCCCTCATCATCTGGCCAGAGACGGCGACCCCCTTCTTCTTCCAGTCCGAGGAGAAATATCAATCCTTGGTGATGGAGGTTGCCGAAAAGGCCGGCGCCTATCTGCTTTTCGGGAGCCCCTCTTACCGTTGGACTGAGGGGAAGGTGAGGTACTACAACAGCGCCTACCTCCTTTCGCCGCGAAAGGAGGCCATCGGGAGATATGACAAGATTCACCTCGTTCCCTTCGGGGAGTACGCCCCCTTCTCGGATTTTCTCTTCTTTCTGCGTAGCCTCAGTGCGGTGGGAAACCTCTCCCCAGGAAAACTCATCCAGAATCTCCATTTTCCCCTCGGGGATTTCGGCGTCCTGATCTGTTTCGAGATCATCTTTCCCAATCTCTGCCGGAAGTTCGTCAAGGAGGGAGCTGACTTCTTGGTCACCATTACCAACGATGCCTGGTTCGGACGTACATCTGCCCCACATCAACACCTATCCATGGTGACCTTCAGGGCCATCGAAAATCGGATTCCTATTGTTAGGGCGGCCAATACGGGAATAAGTGCCTTCATCGATGCCAAGGGGGAGATTCGGAAAAGGGGCGGTCTCTTCGTCCAGGAGACCCTTATCGGTCAAATCGGCTCGAGAATCGAAAAAACCTTTTATACTCGATACGGCGACGTATTTGCCCTTGTCTCATCGGGATTGGCCTTCCTTCTCATTCTCTTGGCCTACTTCAAGAAAATACTGATCTTCCTATAACCATCAGGGGATGTATTGAGTGGTGGCATTGGCAAAGGGTAACCAGTCACGACCTTGTAAAGGCCAACAGTAACTCGGAACTTTCATGCCATAAGAGCTGAGGCACCTTGATCGAAGGAATCTCCAATGTCCCTCCCTCCTTTTTCAGGTGAGAGAAATGCCGGAGGTTTTTTGCCTTAATTGTGGACAAGACTAAACCAGCAAATATTTTCTCCTCACCTCCTCATTCTCCTCCAATTCTCCAACGCTTCCCTGGTAACGAATCTGACCGTTATCAATGATGTAGCCATGATCACTCAGCCTGAGGGCAGACCTCACATTCTGTTCGGCCAACAAAACCGTCAAACCGGCCTGCCTCAATTTTCTTATCTGATCCTCCAGGGCATGTACCATCGTAGGTGCTAGCCCTTCGGTGGGCTCGTCCAGGAGCAGAAGTTCTGGATTGCCCATGAGTGCCCTGGCAATGGCCAACATCTTCTGCTCACCCCCGCTGAGGCAACCGCCCTTGCGAGATTCTATATTCTTCAGGGCGGGGAAAAGTTCATAAATCCTCTCCATGTCCCATCCCTCGGTCCCCCTTGCCTTCCTCGCGGCTATCTCCAGATTTTCCCCCACTGTGAGGTCGGCAAAGATCCTTCTATCATCTGGGACATAACCTATACCTTTGCGAGCGAGCACGTAGGGCTGTTTCCCGGTGATCTCTTCGTCTTTGAACCGGATGTTCCCTCGTTTCGGCGGCGTAAGGCCCATTATGCTCTTCATGGTGGTGGTCTTTCCAGCTCCGTTCCGCCCAAGAAGACAGACTACTTTCCCTGGCTCAACCCTGAGGGAAACCCCGAAGAGGATATGGCTCAAACCATAAAAGGTGTGGATTCCCTCCACCTCGAGCATCATTCACCTCCAAAGTACGCTTTCTGTACCTCTCTGTTTTCTCTCACCTCTTCTAGATTTCCCTGAATAAGGGTCCGCCCCTGGTGCATAACCATGATGCTCTGGGCAACGGCAAACACCACATCCATGTCATGCTCACAGAATAAGATGGTTAATCCCCACTCACCAGCCAGCCTCTTGATGAGCTCCAAAGTCGCCGTTGTTTCCTCAGGAGACATGCCAGCGGTGGGCTCATCCAGAATCAGCAGCTCTGGCTCATTGCCCAAGGCTATAGCCATCTCCAGGATTTTCTGGTCGCCATGGGATAGCGACCCAGCTATGTTTGTGGCCTTATGCGAAAGACCTACGCTTTCCAAGATGTCCCTTGTCTCCTCCGTAGCCAAGTTCTGCGCTGGGGGGAAAAGCAGGGAACTTTTTCTCTGCTGGGAAAGCACGGCTACCTGAACGTTCCCGAAAACGGTGAGGCGCGGGAAGATGTTGACTATTTGAAACGATCGGGCAATCCCCTTCTTGCAGATCTCGTATGGGGGTAAGCTACTGATATCCTCCCCCCTGAAGATGATCTTCCCGCTGTCCGGCCAGAGCTGACCGGTAATGAGGTTGAAGAGGGTGGTCTTTCCGGCGCCGTTTGGCCCGATCACCGCCACGAGCTCGCCCTTTTCAACGGCAAGGTTAGCCCCGTCCACCGCCTTGAAATCGCCGAATGATTTATTTACGGCTTCAACTTGCAACATCTAATTCGCTTCTCCTTTCGGCTCCTTCTTCAGCCTGAGGCTTAACTTTCTCCAAGAAATATCCCATTACCCCCTCTGGTAGGAAGAAAATCAAAAGGATCAGGATGACACCGAGAACCAAAGTCCAGTACTCGGTATAGATGCCAACAAAAGTACGCAGAGCCACCATTATTGATGCCCCTACCATCGGTCCGGCAAAGGTAAACCATCCCCCCAACAGGCACATGATGCATACCTCGAGTGACAAAACCCAGAACAGTAGGTCGGGAAAAACGGAACCCTCAAGCACCACAAAGAGGACACCGGCAATCCCGGCGAAGAAGGTAGCGATTACGATTGCCATGAGCTGATGGCGCCTGACGTTGACGCCTACCGCTTCACACCGCTGCGGGTTATCGCGGATGGCTTCGAGCGTGCTCCCAAAGGGGGATTTCAGAATCAGGTACAGGACTACCAGGCAGATAATAAGGATAATCAGAATAAAATAGTACGCATTATTCAATGAAGATAGGGGTGGCGGCATGGGGATACCGTGGATCCCATCATCGCCGCCGGTGAACGAATACCACCGGAACACGATCGCCCAGATCAGCGAACCCAAGGAAATCTGGAGCATGCCAAAGTACAGCCTCGTCAGCCTGACACAAAACCAGCCGATGAGCAGGCCAGCCATCGCCGCTGCGATAGGCCCGGCAATGAATCCAATCCACATGGGCAGGGAAGTCTTGGTTAGGATCAGAGCAACGGTATAGGCCCCTACCCCGTAGAAAACACCATGGTGAAATTGAAAAATCATGCCGTGGCCGAGGACCAGGTTGAGGCTCATGGCCAGCAGGGAGGTGACGAAAATCACTGCAATAATATAGGTGTAAAACCGTGGAAGTATTGGCGGCAGAATGAGCAGGACAATAAAGATAGCTCCCGTGGGCCACAGTGATTTCAAATCGATAGTCCCTCTGAACAAAGTCAGCTCCCCCTTACCAAACCGATTTAAGCAGGCCTCTCGGGCGTAGGAGGAGCACGATGACCACTGCAGCGTAGGGAAATACAATGGCGAATTGCGGCCAGAGCAATACGCCAAAGGAGTGGGTCAGGCCAAAGATGAGGGAGCCAACGAGAGCCCCCCATATATTCCCCAATCCCCCGATGGTAACGATGAGGAAGGCTTCAATAATGATGTCGTGATCCATCCCCAGGCTGATGCTTACCGTTGGTGCGACCAAGGCCCCGCCGAACCCGGCGAGAAAACACCCGAGCACAAATGCCCCGGCAAATACCCAGCTCACATTTATACCAATTACACCCACCATTTCCCTATCAACCGCTGCCGCGCGGGAGATCTTGCCTATCTTCGTCTTACTTGTGAAGAACCAGAGGCCAATGGCCACAAGAGGGCCTACGATGAGGAGGAAGAGATTGTAGCGTGGGAGCGATGAGCCGAATATTGAGATTGAGCCCCTGAGGATGCTGGGGGCCAACACTGACCTATATTCTGCGCCCCAAATTATCTTTACCAAATCGCCAAAGATGAGCATTAGGGCGAAGGTGAACAGGAGCAGCATCAGGTGCTCCCTTTGGTAGAGATGGCAGAAAAGCGCCCTCTCCGCTATCAAGCTCACCAGGGCTACCACGAAGGGGGCCAAGATGAGAGACAGCCAAAAACCGGTGGAACTGGTGCCAAATAAGGCAAAGACGCTATAGGCCGAGAATGCCCCTATCATGTAAAGCGAGCCGTGGGCTACATTGGGAACCCTGAGCACCCCGAGGACGAAGCTTAGCCCGGCACAGACAATGAACAAAATCATCGCCCGGCTCAGTCCGACCAACAACTGGCTGCCCAAGGATGCAAGATCGATACTCTGCCCTAGCTCCATGGTGTTGCTTTCCTTCACAACCAGCAGCGGGGGCCAGAAACCGAGCCCCCGCTCCTATCCCGAAATTATCATTTCCCCCGTGCCTTTTTGATTTCCTCGCACGTGGGCATGACATCCTTTCCGGACAAAGTCACGATATCGCTGGAGATCGCAAAATTGTATTGTGGTACCTTCTTGGTCACTCCCAAGAATATCGGCAACACGGCTTGATGGTCACAGGCCCGCATCTCCACCTCGCCCACGGGGGCATCTATCTTCAGCCCCTCGAGGGCATCGACGAACTTCTCCTTGTCCAGGGCACCCGCTTTTTTAAATGCCTCGGCTATGAAATGGCCGGTCATATAAGCGTGAAAAGCGGGAAAACCAGGCGGTTCACCATAGGCATCCTGAAATGCCTTGACAAATGCCTTATTGGCCGGAGTATCAGGATAGTAGAAGTGGTAGTCCATGGTGCCCATCACCCCCTCAGGGGCCTCCGGACCGAGGGGCTTGAGCACGGCGTGATCCGTGGCGGTGTGAATCCAAATGGGAATCTTCCCGGCCATGCCGGTCGTTTTGGCCGCCTTCAGGACATTGGCCATGCTGCGACCACCGGTTGCAAAAATAACCGCATCCGGCTTGGCCGCTTGAATGGCGGTAAGATAGGGTATGAGGTCGGGTTCGCCTACCTTCCACCATGACTCCCCCATCTTCTTTACGCCGGGCTTCAGCTTCGCCAAGTTCCGCCAGGCAGCATGAGCTATGTCATGCCCGTATGAGTAGTCATCCCCGGCAATCCAGTATTTGACATAGGGCTTTTGGGCCAACGCAACGCCTCCGGCTTTACCAGCCAAAGCGGTATTCTCACCCGTAGAGAAAACGTAACGATGCCCTTTCTGCCCGGTTATCCGCTCGCTCTTCGAAATCCAAACGATAAATGGCACCTTCTCTCTCCTGACATAATCCGACACGGCAAGGGCAACACCGCTGCTGATGGTGCCAACGAGAACGTCCACGTTCTCCCTCATTACCAGCTCTTTGGCCATGCTGAGGCCGATATCCACCTTGAACTTGGTATCGCGGGTGGTGAACTCGATTTTCGCTCCCAGAACCCCTTCCTTGTTGATCTCAGCAAGGGCCAGTTTGAAGCCGTTGAGGGCGTCCTTTCCAAATACTGCCGGTGGCCCGCTGTAGCAATCTATGATCCCCACCTTGATTGGACGCACAATTTTTGGGGGCCTTGTAAAATAGTAAACGAACGCCGCTGCTATTGCGATAAGTACCACTATTATAATAATCGTTCCCCGTTTCATTCCATCTCACCTCCCTCGTTGATCTGCATCGTTAATCTCCTTCAGATCTCTCCCGTGTATCACCTCCTTCCTCATCACTTCCCCTCTCCCCTTGTTTTTGAAGAAATCCCCCTTGTATGTGACGTAAACCGATGTTAGATGAACTCCCCACCCATGTCAAGGTATTGATTTAGGTTCTGCAGTGTTGCGGTGCAGCAGTCATGCGGTTGTGGGGTGCACATTTTATTCAACTACGGCCAACAAACCACGATGCATTGAAGCGAAGGAACTGGAGAGGAGCCCTCATTTCCGGTTTTGATGTGAGCTACGAAGTGGATTCGAATTGAGCAGAGGAAAAACGAGCCATGTATGTGGTCAGGTAGGCGGCGGCGATACCGTTTAGAATTCCCGTCAAAATCCCAAAAAGGAGGAGAACCGGCAAGATGTAAAAGACCTCCGAGTGCCTGATGAAAAGGAGGTAGACGATCGTCAATTGCACGATATTATGGGTATAGGCTCCCATGACACTGATGCCCACGAGGCTGAAGTAAGGCTTTAACTTCCTGTATGCAAGCCCCATGACAAGGGTGCTCCCGATCCCACCCCCCATCCCCAAGAAGAATGCGGGGGTCAGGAAGGTTCCCATGAGGATCGTCCCCAGGAATACTCGCAGTATCGTCACCATTAATCCGACCCTCAACCCAAACATGGCGATGGCCGTTAAGACAATGATATTGGCGAAACCAAATCGGAGCCAGGGAAGGGGCGAGGGGATAAACATCTCCACGCTGTGGATGACGATGGACATAGCCACAAGGGATGAAACCATGGCATTTCGTTTGATCCTTCTCACCGCTTATTCCCAGGACAAGTCAGTTCTTCTTTGAATCGGACACCCCAATTGTCCAGGCCGAAAAGCACCCCCTTGGACACAAGGAGAGTCACCGACTAACCGCATCAACCTCCTCCCCCTCCTCCCCCGTTATCCGCACGACAACCCGATTTGGGAGGCAGACCAAGGTCTCGCCGGACCTCCGAATGGAGCCGGATTTGATACAGAACTTGTAGGGGCAGGGAGAATCGAGCACCCGAACCCCCTTCTCCGATATCTCCACCCTGGTCGTGCCCAATTTCCCTTCCACCGGAATGAACCGGTCCTCGTCCAGGGAAAAATTCCCAACCTCCTCTCCATCCAACTCGATCACGACCCTTTTCCCCTCGCGGTGGAAGTACCTTATCACGGGGAAACTCGCGAGGGTTACAATGACCAACCCCGCGATCAAGATCTTATCCGGCAAGGTCAGCATTTTTTTTAAGGTGCTCATTTGCTATTGGTAGACGGGGGAGAATGACCGGACCCTCTGGGCGAAGAGGCCATCCAAGGCCTTGTTATTCTTGGGAGACCAACCGAATACCTTCTCCCATACCTCCCGGCTCTCCATACAGAGGTAGATGAAAAGGTTGGGTTCATAATCCCGCAACCAACCAACGATCTTCCGATACATTTCAACCCTCAGGGATTTGAGATACCGAAACTTCCCGTCATTTCCCGGAAAGAGCTCCCCCCAGAGGATCTTAGAGGCCGGAAATCGATTACGAATGATCGGTTTTAAATAGGGAGGAAACCGAAATCCCCCCAAGCTGATCCAGATTATCCCCCTCCCATCGATCCTCTCGAAAATCTTCTCGATAACCCCTCGGTAATCCCGTTCCCATTCGGGGTAATAGATGAGGGGATCGAAATGCAATCCGATGGGATACCCCTCTTGCTGACATTTCTCCGCGGCAACAAGCCTCTCTTCCAGGGTCGAGGCACTCCGCTCTTCCTCGGCGATCACCCTTTCGGGGTTCACCGACCACGAGATAACCGTTTTCCCTCGATGGTCCAAGTCCAACAGGTTATCCACTTCATCCGTTTTCGTCTTCAGCTCGAAGATGACATTTGCCTTCTCGGCGAAAAAGGAGACCAGGGCTGTCGAAAAACGTGTCATTCCATCAAAGGCGAGGCTATCACCCAATTCTCCCGTTCCCAAGCGGAAGACCCTCCCTGGATCGGCGGAGAGCTTCTCCTCCACCCGGGCAAAGAGTTCTTCGATATTGATGTAGATGGTAATAGCGGGGTTATTGAGATACCCTTGGAGGATGCAATAAGAGCAATCTATGGGGCAGTTCACCACGAGATTGATAATCTGGTATCGGCAACAGATGCGGTTATGGGTTCCCGGGCACCCTTTTACAAAATCCCCTTTCTGTCGGGTAATGAAAAGGCTGTGCTTCCCTTCACCCAATGGATCCTCGAAGGTGCTGAGCCTGCGAGCAACCTCCTGAGGTCCGTTTACCAAAACCACGGGGATCTCCC
>JAQYWG010000085.1 GCA_030145085.1 Thermodesulfobacteriota bacterium | reverse complement strand
CTCCTTGCCAAGGCCCGGCTCAACTCCTCCAGGACCAAAATCCCCGCCCCCTCTCCCAAGGTCATTCCTACCCTTCTCGCGTCGAAGGGCTTGCAAGGAGTTGGATCGACTACCCGTAATGCATTGAAGCCCCCGAAGGTCAGTTCGCTCATGGCATCGCTTCCACCGCAGATCATGACCTCGGCATACCCCCTTTTTATAAGGTCTGCGCTGTACCCGATGGCTGTGGCCGAAGAACTGCAAGCCGTCGTGATAGTCCCCTTCGGCCCGCAGAGGCGAAACCGCCTCGATACGGCATCGGTGGAATAGCTGGGGAGGAAGGGAAGAAGCAGTGAGGGGCGAGGCTTCCCCCTCCCTTTGAGAAGGAGGTGCCGGTGATACTGCTCGGCCGAAAACATTCCCCCGGCTCCTGCACCGAGACACACCCCAATCTCCGAGTGGGCCTTGCCATTGATCTCGATTCCGGCGCTTCCGATGGCCTCCCTTGAGGCGATGAGTGCGAATTGGTCCGTCCGGGAGAGCCTCTTCAATTCGATGCGATCGAAATAGTCCGCGGGACCGTAATCCTTTATCTGGGCTGCAATCTTACTGGGGTACTTGGAGACATCGAACAGGGTTACCTCGTCGATGCCTGCCCTGCCCTCCTCGAGGGAGCTCCGGAATTGTAGGATGTTTTTCCCGATAGCAGTAAACACTCCCAACCCGGTGATTACAACCCTCCTTATCCCCTTAAGCTGATTAGACAATTCCCCCATCCACGATTATTGTTTGACCAGTAATGTAATCGGATCCCTCCGACGCCAGAAACAGCACCGCGTGGGCAACTTCCTCGGGTCGACCAGGTCGGCCCAGGGCCGTCTGCTTTACGATGGCCTCGACCTTATCCTGAGGAACCCTGGCCAGCCAATCCGTCTCAATAAGCCCCGGGGCAACTGCATTAACCCCTATATTGAATTGACCCAACTCCCTGGCCAGGGATTTGGTGAAGCTTATCATGCCCCCCTTGGAAGCAGCGTAGTTGGCCTGACCAGCCGTGCCCAAGATGCCGCTGACCGATGCGATATTGATGATCTTCCCCCTCCGTTGGGGGATCATCTTTCGGAGGGCGGCTCGGCAACAGTAAAAGACGCTGCTCAAATTCGTCCTCATAACCTGCTCCCAATCTTCATTGGACATCAACATCAGGAGGTTATCCTTCATCATGCCCACGCTGTTGACGAGGATGTCGATCCGGCCGTAGCGGCTTGCAACATCCTCTATCATGGCGCTGACCTGCTGGAAATCGGTGACATCCGCTTGGTATGGAATGAGTGTGCCGGTAAACGACTTGGCCTCCTCGCAGAGTTCCTCTGCTCCTCGCTGGTCGGAGGCATAATTAGCGATCACAACGGCGCCCCTCTGGCAGAAGGCCAAACTGATGGCCCTCCCTATTCCCTTTGAGCCACCCGTCACTACGGCTATTCGGCCATCGAACTCCATGATATTACCCTCCCTCGGACAGCGGTTTCACCCGCGACCTCTTCATGCGGGAGACCAAATTCCAAAGGGGACCCCTGATGTGAAACCGGCGGATCTGCTCCATCATGTTTCGAGAAATGTTAACCTCCAATCCCGGCACAATCCATGTCTTCCTCTCCAAGGCCTTCTGGGTAACCCAGGAGAGAACTCCATCCCCCAATCGGGGGGAGATGTAGAAATGGGGATACATGAGATTGGTATTGGGTCCGATAATCCCTTCCGACAGAGATATCTTCTCCAATTCCGTCCCGGAATAGATCCGTATCCCCACCATGACAATGACAGCCGTCGGTTCAAGCTTGTCCATGAAAGAGGCGGTCTCTTCCAAGGTGTTTTCATCCTCCCCGGGCCCACCCAGAAGGAGATAGTGGGCAAAAGGGATCCCGATCCTCCTGCATATTTCCGAGGCCCGGGAGATATCCTCGGTGGAAAAGGATTTCCCAAGCCGCTTCAACATCTCGGGGGATCCCGAATCGGTGCCGAACTCGATTCCCATACACCCCGCCTCTTTCATGGTCGCGATCAACTCCTCATCCACGTAACCCGGGTTGACAAAGGCAGTCCATTCTATCCCGATTCCTTGGTCGGCCATGAACCGGCAGAGCCCGAGGGCATGGTCCCGTGGAAAGTTGAAGATATCATCCACGAAGTAGACGTAATCCACACCATGATCTTCCTTCAAGGCGCGGAGCTCTTGGATAATGTCCCCCGGAGGTCTCATGCGAACCGAGGACCCTTCCAGCAGAGGATAGGTACAGTAGATACAGCTAAAGGGGCATCCCCTCTTGGTCTGGATATTCCCCATTCCCCCATGGCGCAGGTATCGCCCATTGTCTAGGAGATCCCTATAGGGGAACCCGATGGCTGGGACCCGATCAATAGCCGAAACCCTTTCCGGAAGGTCTTCCGCTGCGATCACCCCTGGAATCCCCTCCACGGGGATCCGCCTTTCCAGGCAGCGAACAAGGGAGAGGATGGGATTCTCTCCCTCCCCCACTACCCCAAAATCAACCTCCAGCGCCCTCAAGAGCTCCGTTGGGGCCAGGGAGAAGCCCGAGCCACCTATGACCAGCTGAGCCCCCGAATATCTCCTGCAGAGAACGACTACCTCTTCAACTTCTGAAAGGTAGGAGACCGAAGTTGGGTACGTCAAATTGTCCAGGTTTCTCAGCGAAAGCCCAATGAGGTCAGGCCTCCAACGCGATACCTGATATCTCAACTCCTTTTCAACGTCGTCACAGAAACAGAGGTCCAGGATCCTCAACTGGTGCCCCTCTCCCTTGAGCACAGAGGCAATATAGGCCAAGCCCAAGGGGAAGACCGGATAGGGCATCCTCTCCCTGTTTACTGATATCAAAAGGATCTTCATGATGGGTCTATGTCAAACTGGCGATCCCTGAGCCTGTTGACGATCTCCATTTGAGCCCCCCTCAGGACGAAATTACTCATCAAGAAGAAACGGAAATGGTTCCGAGGCCCCCGTAGAAGCCTCCCCAAGATGGACCGAGGGGAACAGCAATACTTCTGAGCCCATAGGTATCCCTGTTGGAGCTCCCTTGGGCTCATGAGCTTGGGCTTGAAGACCACATGACTCATATCGTAATGAGGCCACTGGTTATCGAAGATCCGCCCCTCTTTCTCAAGCCTTCTCCTCAGAGGGGTTCCGGGAAAGGGGGTGAGGACGGAGAAGGTCGGAAGCTCGATATGAGTCTCATGAACGAAATCAACAGTTCTCCTGAATACATCTTTGTCATCGTGGTCGAACCCAAAGATAAAGGCGCCCTGAATCCCTATCTCATGGTCTTGAATTCGTTTGATCAGGTTGGCCAGCTCTTTGGTATCCATAAAGGTCTTTCTCGCCCCATCAAGGTTCCCCTGATTTAGGGATTCGAATCCGATAAAAAGGGAGGTGCAACCGCTTTCTCGGGCATTGGCCAACAGCTCCGGATTTCGGGCGATTTGAAGGGTACAAAATCCCATCCACTTGACCCCATATTTCTTGAAGACGCGGAAGAGCTCCGCGGCGAATTTCGGTTTTGCAATGACGTTATCATCGGCGAGTAAGAGGTATTCCCCCCTTCTCCCGATGATTGAGGAGAGTTCGGAATCGATCTGGGAGACGGACCGAGTCCGATATCGCATCCCGTTGATGATGGGAACGGAGCAAAACTCGCACCGGTTGGGGCAACCCCTGGTTGTCTCAATGCTGCTAAAGAAACGGCTGTACTTGGAGCTCAACAGTTCCCTCCTCGGGAGGGGCATCTTTCTCAAATCGAAATACGTATCGCTCCGATAAAATGGCTTTAGGCAGCCCGCCTCGTAGTCGGCAAGGAGTTGGGGGAAAACCCCTTCCGCCTCACCAATTAAGACGGAGTCGACATGGGCCTTTGCCTCTTCGGGCAAAAAACTGGCATGCACCCCCCCGATGACCACAGTTCTCCCCCTCTTCCGAAACTCCTCCGATAGATGGTAAGCCCGATCCGCGACACAGGTCAAAGCGGTCAGCCCCACCAAATCCACCTGCGCATCCAGATCCACCTTCTCGATGGCTTCGTTCACCACGGTAACATCCCAATCCTTGGGAAAGAGTGAGGCCAGTACCGTGAGACCGAGCATGGGAAAGGGGCGCCACGTGTCCGTTGAAACCCTCTTTCCCCTCTCCCTGGGAAAGATGAGAAGGGCCCTTTTCACGTTATCTCCTCACGAAACCTATAAAATCGAATTCGTACATGAAATCCCTGAAAGAGTCGCTCTTCGCCGCTCAGAGTTTGTGTTGCGTGCCCGTGTCCGTGATCCGTGTCCGTGAGTTTCGTGCTCGTGGTTCGAACCCCGTCATCTGCCATTTGGATTTTGAACTTTCCATTGTTAACCAATAAAACCAATCAAACTAATGCAACCAACCAACTCATTGCCATTTGTCATTTGACATTTCTCCTTCTGCCTCCAACCTCGAACCTCTTTCCCCTTTCCGACTGCAGCACTGCAACGCTGCAGAACCTACATTAAGTCGTCCCGAAGGAGTGAAGAAATTCATCATATTCTTGGAAGTTGGGCTGTCTCCACTGCCTCCTGGTGGCATTCTCCCACACGTACCTCATGATGAGCCGATAGGCCATTCGCCTGAAGAAATTTCTGCTAAACAGCGCCCCCAAGAATACGCGCGGTTGTGTGTAGTACTTCTTCAGGTAGGCCTTTTGGAGGAATTCCACCTCCTGCGCCGAAAGGTGAAGGGTGCGCATAATGGGATGCATGAAATCGTACTTACCTAAGTCGGCCTCCTCGATCCTCCCCGCCTCCGTGGACTCTTCATAGTAGGGGGTTCCCGGCAGGGGGGTTGTCATGGTCAGAATGAGAAAATCGCTCTGTTTTTTCAGGAATTGGAAGATCTCCCGCAGTGTCTCTTCGCTGTCGAGCCAATCCCCGAACATTACGTTGGCCATAATCATAATCCCATTGTCCCTCAGAATATTGATGGCCTTCTGAGCCATATCCCGGTCTTGTTTCTTCTCGTATCGGTCCAGCACGGCCGAGTTTATGCTCTCGACGCCCAACATCACCTCGTATAACCCCAGCCGCTTGAACTCGGGCATGAGATCCTCATCCCTGATGATATCCTTTACCCGCGACTGAAACCAGAAGTGAACCTTCAGGCCCGATTTCCCCAGTTCTTCCAAAAACTCCTCGACCCGTTTACGACTCCAATTGAAGGTATTTTCATTGAAGACGAAGAGCGTCTTACCGTACCGTCTATTGAGATGAACCATCTCCTCAACAACCTGCTTCCCACTCCTCGCCCGCCAATAGCCATGCCAAAAGGTCGATTCGGAACAGTACGCACACCGATCACCACAACCACGGCTCGTCGAAATCCCGAAGGCCATCCTACCCATGCCGTGCCAATAGTAGGCATCGCTCTCCACATCGATGAGATGGTATGCGGGCAGGGGCAGGGCATCCAAATCCGGGATGAGCGGCCTCATCGGGTTCACGACCACCTCTCCATCCTCGGAGAAGGCCAGGCCCCTGATCCCTCTTACCCCTTCCCGATTACCTTCGGCGACCAAGGAGACGAGTTCCGCCATTGACTCCTCGCCTTCACCCATGAGGATGTAGTCGAGTTCCGGAACCCCTTGGAGGATGGATTTGGCCAACAGGGTGAAATGGCTCCCGCCGGCTACGATCACGGATCGTGGAGAGAGGCGTTTGGCAAGGACAATGGACTGTAAAGCCTCGGGCGAAAGACAGGTCGCCCCACAAGTGACCCCGATGATATCGGGCTGAAGCTCCGAAATACCTCTTGCCAAATCGGACCAGGGTCTCTTAAAGGTCGTACAGTCAAGGATTTGGCAGGGGAATCCCGCCTCCTCGAGGTATGCACCCACGTTCAAAAGGCCGAAGGAGGGGGTCCACATCCTCAGCCCGGGAAAAAGCCGATGGGGGGGGTCGACCAGAAATATCTTCGGCTTGACCTTTATCACTCAACCTCCAGGTATTCCATCATCTTGCCGATCCTCTGCTGAATCGCCTCGGGAATGCGATATAGGAGGGTGCCCTTGGAATCGGTCAGCACGTGGATGGTCCTCCCCGTCGCTAGGACTTTTTCCGTCTCTGCGTGAAGCACGGCATAGGTGAAGATGAGGTTGGCCAATTCCGACCGTTGCATCCCCGTCCGGATGATGACTTCATCGTTCGGCCTGGCGGGTTCCTTGAATTGACACTGTACCTCAACTACGGGGACGAGAAAGCCGGCCTCCATGAGCTTGAGGGGATCCAACTCGAACCGCCGGGCGAGCTCATTTCGGCTTAACTCGAACCAACTGAGGTAGTGGCCATGCCAGACCACTTGGTAGAGGTCGACCTCGGTAAAACGAACCTTAACTCGCGTTTCATGAAACTTCATCGAACCTCAGCTTCTCCATGGAGCTGGGATCCCCCATTGTCGCAGTCTTAATTTCCCTGTCGATCCACCGGATCAATTTACAAAGGGTGGCATCATATCCGACCTCGATAAACGAGGTGACCCCACGGCCAACGAGCTCCCTGACACATCCTTCCCAGTAAACCGGCCTACATATCTCCTCGGCCAAGAAGGTCTTGATGTCCCCCTTTTCCAGGAACGATAGGGTCATGTGATTGAATACCGGGACCTTGGGTTCCCTAACTACCATCCCATCTACCAGCCCCAGGATTTCAGCCCGAACGGGCTCCATGAGGTCGGAGTGGAGAGGGACCGAAAATGTCAGCCCGTGGGCGGCAATGGCCCCCATATCGAGGGATAGAGGGATGACCCTGTCGATCCCTTCTTTTAATCCGGAAAGGACGAAATTCCGCGACCCATTGTAATTGGCAATGGAAATCCGATACCCATCCAGCTGATCCCGAATCCTCTCGATTTGATCCATCCCCAGACCCAGGACGAGGCACATGGATCCCCCTGTTTTCCTTGCCTGCTTCTCCATGAGGAGCCCGATATCCCTGGTAATGAGGAGCCCCTCCCGAAAGTCGATGCTTCCCGAAGCCACTAAGGCCGCATAGATTCCCATACTGTGTTCGGCGATAACATGGGGGAATATCCCTTCCCGCTGCAACCGGTAATAGTGAATGAGACTGATAACGTAACTGGAGAGCTGCAGCTTGATGTTGAAATACGGCTCCCAAACCCCCTTTTGAAAGGAGAATTTGAGGATGTCAAACTCGCTGACCCGCAGGGTCTCCTCGTAAATCTCATGGGCCAACCCATCCCCGTAAAAGGCATGATGTGCGGGCAGGTGAGGGCGCTCCTGGAGCTGCCCGGGAAAGCAGAAACAGATTTTCTCCCTCTCCCGCTTTGTCCGACTACCCATTTTCAGCCCGCACCGGAGTTATCGACGACGTACTGGGCAATGGTCCTCACGGATTGAAAGACCTTCTGCCCCACTTCCGCATCGGGGATAATTACCCCATATTCTTTCTCCAGCCCCAGGACCAGCTCCAAAGCATCGATGGAATCCAGCCCCAACCCCTCGCCGAAAAGGGAATCGTCGGTTCCGATATCTTCGGGCGAAACCTCCTCCAGTTTGAGCCGCTCGATGATGAGCTTTTTGAGTTGAAGGATGAGCTCCTCGGTTACTCCAGCCATCTTCTTATCCCACTCCCCTTTCGGTTATCCCCAATAGGAATAAAAATTATACCATTGATCCGGATATCGACGAATGTAATCCTCGAATACCCGAGCGATTTTCTCCACTCCCTCCCGAATAACCCGTTCCCTTTCCCCTCTTCGACTTCCATCGAAGTAGATGGGCTTTTCGATGATTCCCCGATATTTCCGATCCTTCTCCATCACCACGAAGACGGGAAGAACCGGCGCCCCGGTCATCATGGCCAGGAGGCCCACGCCCATGGGAAACCGGGTCTTTCGGCCGAAGAAATCCACATCGATGGTATTGGGGGTGTTCTCCCGATCCCCCAGCATGGCGACGATTTCGTTATTCCTCAAGACCTTGACCAACTCGATGGTCGAAAATGGGTTTTCCTCCCCCCCCTTAATATAGAGTTCCCTGATCCCCTGCGAATGCCTGAATCTCTCCCTGAAGGCCTTGGTCCTGTCGTCGGGTTCGTCCAGGGTGAGTACATTGAGGGTCCCCCCCTTGAAGGCCAGCAACAGACCCCCCATCTCCCAATTCCCCAAGTGGGGGGTAATACAGATGGCCCCCCTTCCCTTCCTGAGGGCCTGAGCCATGTACTCCCCCCCAACCTCTCCATCTATGACCTTACCCTTGTTGGAGGAAGTGATTCGATCTATCACCATGTAGTCCAGCAGATATTGTCCGTAGTTTCTAAAGGTCTTGCGGGCCAACCTGGCGATCTCTTGGGGGTTGAATTGCCCTCCGCCGATCACCTCCAGGTTGCTTTTCACGGCCCCTCGGGTCCGCCTCATCAGAAGATAGAAGAGGTCGCCTACGGCAATGGAGACGCGTTTCTGGAGAGAACGGGGAATGAGGACAGCACTGAAAAAGAATCCCAAGAGGTAGACGTATCTGTTTAAGGAACGGACGTTTTGTTCTCGCATGGAATTATCCGATAAAGTAGTCCTTTATGAAACGAAACAGGGTTCCCACCCCCAACTTGTGGCGTTTGATCAAATGGAGAAAATCCATTCCCCCCTTTCGCGATCTCGAATAGTAGAGGAGATTAGCCTTCAGGAGCAACCATTGGAGACGGACGAAGGAGATGTGATCGTGTTTGAACACCAGATGCTGGGCATCGAAGAAGGTCCAATGTCTGCGGAAGATACGATCCTTCACCTTCTCATAGAGGGCGGTACCCGGGTAAGGGGTTAGGATGGAGAATTGGGCCACATTGGTATCGAGCCGCTTGGCCCAACGAATAGTTTCGTTAGCGGCCTTTACCGTTTCGCTGAGTCCTCCCAAGATGTAGCTGGCGAAGATCTCGAATCCATTCCGCTTCAAAACCTCCACGGCACGCTCGACCATCCCAATATCAGACCTCTTCCCGAACTCCTCGAGGCTTGGTTTATGGGCGCTTTCTACCCCGATGTAGATGCTCTTGGCCCCCGCCCTGTGCATCTTCTTGAGCATCGGCTCATTCCTGACGATGGTATCCACCTGGGAGAAATTCCACCACCAGATGTCAAGGTTCTTCTGGATGATCCCTTCCGATAGATCCATAACCCTTTGGGGAGAGAGGGTGAAATTATCATCGACAAAGGCGATGGCATTGAAATGGTATCGGTAATACAGCTCCTCGATCTCCTGGAGTATTGAGGGGACGCTGCGGCTCCTCCACTTCCGACCGAAGAAGGCAGAGGATGAACAGAAGGTGCAGTTACCGGGACATCCGCGGCTGGTGATCATGGGTGTAATATCCCGCTTCCCGAACTTGGTCTTTCGGTAACTGTCCATATCGATGAGATGTCTTGCGGGCAAGGGGAGGTGATCGAGGTCTTCAATGGACTCCCTTTGAGGGGTCCTCATGATAAGGCCGTTGCGACGGAAGTTGATCCCCTTTACGCGGGAAAATTCCCCTCTCTCCTTTTGTAACTCCACGAGGAGTTCATGGAGGGTGATCTCCCCTTCGCCACGCACCACGAAATCGACCTGATCGGTATTCAACACCTCCTCATCCACAAAACAGGGATGTGGCCCCCCCACGATTACGGTACACCCCTCCCTCTTGGCTGCTCTGGCGATTCTCAAGGCATTGTAGTAGCGGGTTGTATCGGTTCCAATTCCCACCACATCGTAATCCCGGAAGCGGATATCTCCCTTCGAACCCTTTTCGACACACAGGTCCCTCACCTCCGGATGATAGTCTTTTCTCTCCAGATAGGCGGCCAGGTAGAGGGACCCCAGGGGGGGAAAGTGGACGCCCACGGCCTTTAAAATGCCTGCATTTGGTGGATTGATCAATAAAATTCTCATGAGAAATTCCAAGTTTTTTAACGTACTAGAACGCAACGGGAATTCCTGCAAGCCGAATCAGCCATGGTTCGAACGTACGGCATCTTGACCCTCGTCTCGACCCCGGTTGAAGGTATCGCTATACCTTCCACAGGTATCACCCCAGCAGGCGACGGTTTCCCCTTTGGCAATCAGTTCCATTACATCACAGGTATTTCCACACCCATCGCATTCGAAGCTTCGAGTGGAAAAATGCCAATTGGCCACCTCGAGGCCTTTGAAAAGAGTTTCGGAGGGCCGGGCCCTCCTGACCAGCTTTGCGGCTCCTATGGCCCCCATGAGATCGAAATGAGGGGGAACGATTATCTCCAATCCCAACTCCCTTTCTAAGGCCTGTCTGATCCCCTTGTTTGCCGCTACCCCGCCTTGAAAAACAACGGGCGGCAAAATTTCCTTACCCCGGGAGACGTTGTTCAGGTAGTTCTTGACAAGGGAGTCGCATAACCCAGCGATGATATCCTCCGTCCCGTAGCCCAATTGCTGTTTGTGGATCATATCCGTCTCGGCGAAGACGGTACACCGTCCCGCTATGCGGACCCTGTTACGAGATCGTAAGGCCCGACCTCCGAAGTCTTCGATGGAAATCCCGAGCCGGGCGGCCTGTTGGTCCAGAAAGGAGCCCGTTCCGGCGGCGCAGACCGTGTTCATGGCAAAATCGACCACCACGTGCTCCCTCAGGATGATGATCTTGGAGTCCTGTCCCCCTATCTCGATGATCGTCTTGACATCGGGCATATAATCGATAACCGCCACGGCGTGGGCCGTAATCTCGTTCTTAACCACATCGGCCCCAACCAGATAGGCCGCCAGATGCCGGGCGCTTCCCGTTGCCCCGACCCCCTCTATGGGAAGGGGATTACCCGCCTGTTGGATAATGTCCTTCATCCCCTCCTGGATGGCAGCGATGGGCTTCCCCGCATTTCGCAGGTAGGCATGGGCGATAACCCGGTCTTCCGCGTCGGTGAGGACGACCTTGGTCGTGATAGATCCCACGTCGATTCCTAAATACACCTCTCCCCCGCTATCGCGCGCCTTTCCGCTTCCCGTCCCTACAGATATCCACAAAGGCCTCCAACCGGGTGGCCATGCCCTGGACGGTCGTATGCTCGTCTAAGGATAGGGTC
>JAQYWG010000084.1 GCA_030145085.1 Thermodesulfobacteriota bacterium | reverse complement strand
TGATTGACTTGGTGGAAGTTTCGCAGCATATCTCTGGGAGTATCGGAGATGGCGAGAGGCCTTATGAGATCCCTCACGAGGCTTTTGAGAGAATAGTGGTCCAAAAGTTAGGAAACGGGGGATACCTTCCGAGGATCGATTCGAAGGTAGATGGGCTGAATAACCCAACCGGTATTGAAGCCCTCTATGAGATAAAGGAATGGACCGACTTGATGGCGACGGATGATAAGGACTTTCCCTATTGCTATGAATTTGATGAGAGGGACAGGTTAAAATTGGTCAAAAGGCTCATCTAAGGGATGAGAATAACTCGGGGGGAGTAACCGATCGATGAAGTTAATCAGTAATATGGTTTGGTTGAGGATCCTGGTAACGGCAGCGGTCTCCATTGCTCTGGGGGGAGGGCTTGCCAACGGGGAGGAGCGCGAATGGAAGCTGAAGCTTCCCCCCTTCAGCGGGATCATGGAGCGAGTATCGGGTGGCTGGGAGCGATTGGGCGAAAGGGTTTTCCGGCAAGGGGACGGGGAGACCGCCCCCACAATACTTCTCTTCGGCCGGAATGAATGGGCTGACTGCCAATTGAAGATGAGGGCTCGAATCATGGAAGGAACCGGTGGACTTCTGGTCTTTTTCCGGTATCGAGATAAGGACTGGAGTCTCTGGTGGAGCTTAAGTGGCCAGGAAAGCATTCCTTCGGGGATCGGACGGAACCGATGGGATTATGGGAAAATTATTCCCGAAACCGGGATTTCTCACTCAATTGAAAAGCAGAAGTGGTATGAAATTTCCCTCATCATTAGGGGGAGGGAGGTTAAGGGTTATCTGGATGGGAACTTAAGGATGGAGTATATCCTCCCAGATGATGGAACCTATACCTCGGGAAAACTCGGCCTTGGCACGTGGAATGCCGTTGCCGAATTCGAGCTCCTTGAAATGGAGCAATTCGAGGCGGAGATGATTCCCGCCCCCCCCTCTTTAAGGGGAAAAATCCTGGTGAAGGGAATGGAGGAAGTTCCCATTCCAGGGGCAGAGATAAAGGGGACCTTCGGAACCATCAAGGTAGACTATCAGGGGCGGTTTTTCATCCAGGAGTTAATCCCGGGAAGGAACATTCTCACCATTACCGCTCCCGGTTTTGTGGCCCAAAGGGCGATCTTCAACCTCGAGGAAGGGGAAAACATCAAAGCCTTTTACCTGAGGCCGCGGATTCTAATCGATGGAGGAAGAATTTTGTTCTTCAGGGAATATGAGCGGGATGAGGGAATACCCAGAGGAGATCTCTTCCTTCTCCACCTGGGAAGTGGAGTTGAGCGTAAGATAACTCAACGCCCCGAGGCCTATTTCTCTCCCCGTTGGTCACCCGATGGATCCATGATCGCCTTTTACACCCTCGACTCAAAGGAGATCTTCATCATCCCGGCAGAAGGAGGCCAAATGGAAAAGGTGGCATCCGGAATGTCTCCCCATTGGTCCCCGGATGGGCAAAGGCTCTTATTCTTGGATGGTGAAAGGCTATGGTCCCTTAAAATGGAAGGAGCGGAACCCGTCCTTCTCTTCGAGAGCTCCACCTATATTAAGGACTATTCGTGGTCCCCTGAGGGTGATCGGGTGCTCTTCGAATCCCAGTACCACATCTTTGTGGTCAATGCAGACGGAGGAGAATTGGGAGAAGTCGCGTACCCCGGGAAAAATCCTGTATGGTCCCCCGATGGAAAAACGATTATATTCATCTCTCCTCGAGGCCTGATGAAGGTGGATATCGAGGGCGGGAATGAAATCGAAATAGCCCCCCCTGGCCGATTCGAAGACCCCCAGTGGTCTCCCGACGGATCCATGATAGCATACCGAAGGTGGGATGAAGAAACCGACGGGATGCAAAGGCCCGTCCTCCACCTAGTAGAAACCAATGGAAAGAAGCGTTACAGCACCTTCCACTCCGTCAAGGAGGGAGTTCAAGAATATCGCTGGTCCCCCCGGGGCAATGAGTTGGTTTTACTGACAAGAAGGGAACCCCCAATGCCAAATACCATCTATCGGATGGAGGTGGAAGGGAAAAAGGTCGAGCCCATCATTGACTTTCCCGCTACTCATCTTCAATGGTCTCCGGCTGGGGAGTGGATTTCATTCTTATCGGAAGGGGAAGCGGGTTGGGATATCTATATTATCAAAGGCGATGGGACAGGCCTCAAGAAGGTGACCGATACCCCGGAGACGGAATTTCAGGAACGGTGGTGTCCAAGCCTCCGTTAAACCGGGCTCAAAAGTTTTCTTTCTTATCCGGCTGACCATGGAACCCGGGGTTGGGTTAGTAGGGGGTCAGTTCCGTCGTTCCCCTGTAGTATCCATAACTTTTGACCACCCCATCCTTATCGAAGAGGATAACGAGGCTGTCCTTCTTTTGCTGGATTCGCTTGAACTCAAAGAAGGTAATGTTGGTAAAGACGGGTTCTTCCAAGGTTAGCGTGGTGGAGTTCTTTCGGAAATAATCATAGACGAAGATATCTCCGTCATACTGCTTCTGAACCCGGTAGGGGGGACCGAAAATCTTCAGGATTTCGCTTTTCGTCGTGGCACCGATAACGACCCTCTCCCTCGGGTCGCCTTTTATCTCGGAACCTATGTAAAGCCTCCCAATGCGGCAACTGCATACCGTGATGATCAAAAGGGCCGTCAATGCCAGAATCCTACTGTAACTCCTCCGTTCCCCTTCGGAACCCATAGTATTTCACCCTCTCATTTTCATCGAGGAAGATAACCAGGTGATCGGATTTTACCTTTGCCTCGGCGTAATTGAACAGAATCAAGATGAGTGCCCTTATATTGCCCTGGTCGTACTGGTAGGAAAGGATGTTGGCAAAGGGATAGTTCGTAAGGGGTTCCCCCGTAACCTCCAGGTCCCGCAGTATTTTGTTGAACACCGTGGGGCTCATGTAGTTCCGGGGTGGGCCAAACCAGTCTATGATCTCCTCCTTGGTCGTGATCCCCGGCTTGATATCCTTGACCTTTTCGGCTAAGACCTTGGGCCCTTCGTAGTACCGTCCAACGACACAACCCGTGGAGAAAAGCAATAGGAGAAGGACACCGGCGGTATAGAGGAATATTCGAGCTTTGCCTTTCATTCCGCTTCTCCTCTTGTAAAGAATGTAGTCCAATGATAAAAATAGTATATGATGAAATAGGAAAATTTCAACTCTTTAATAAGCCCTACCTCCCCTCGGCCTATGAGCCTTCCGCTGAGGGGTATTGATTTACCGTGCATTTTGTATTAGAAAAGAACTATTCTTTTTCTAGAGGGCATGGTTGTGGAAAATTTTGACGAAAATGCGTATGAGATCCTCTTCATGGGCCCTGCTGCCGATACGGCCGAGGAAAGGGAAAGGGTGATTCAGGGACTCCAGGCTCGATTCAACATTTCCCGGGATAGAGCAATACGATTGGTCCAACGTGCACCCATTGTGGTCAAAAGGGGAGTGACCGAAAAAGAGAGTGATCGATACGTTGAGGCATTCCATTCCATAGGGGCGATGGTTCGGGTTAGGCAATTCTCTCATTTCAATGATGTGACAAGGGAGAGTGGGACAACGCCGTACCGTCCCGGTGAAGAAGGGGAATATTGTCCTTGGGAGGACATGGAAAGGTTGGGATTTTTCCAGGCCTTTCTGACCATGTTGAGAGAGGTCCTCTTTTCCCCGGCCCAATTCTATCGTCGAATGCCCACAAGCGGGGGGTTGATAAATCCCTTGATCTTCGCCCTCATCTTGGGGGTATTCGGGGGAGTTTTAGGCCTAACATGGCAGCAGGTATTTATGCTTCGACTCGGGCGATTTCAGGAAATCGCCCCGACTCATTTGGTGGGGATAACTATCGCGCTCCCGCTCATCGTTCTGGTGAGCCTCTATATCTGCAGCGCCATTGTTCACCTTTGCTTAACGGTGGTCGGGGGAAATCGAAGGGGTTTCGAGGCCACCTTCCGGGTAATCGCCTACTCGGCGGCAACCGAAATCTTCTCCCTTATTCCCTTCATTGGAAGTCTGATCGCCTTCATATATAAGTTGGCCATCGCGATCATCGGCCTGAGGGAAAGCCATGGGACCGGTACGGGAAGAGTGGTCCTGGCCGTATTCTTACCCTTTATCATCATGGTAGTATTTTTCGTGGTGCTAGTAATCTCTCTTTTCTACAAGTTGAGTGAGTTTTTGTGATTCCGAGGTCCACCTTGGGAAATGGCTCATTGGCCAGTTTATCTCAGGAAGCCTTTTCCAGAAGGAGGCACTGATTCCAAATGCGCCTTATCCTCATCTTCATCGTCGTTCCCCTGATCGAGATTCTGCTTCTCATCGAGATCGGGAGCCGAATAGGAGCGCTCAATACCATCTTCATCATCGTCCTGACCGGGATACTGGGCGCCTCTTTGATGCGCCACCAGGGTTTCACCATTATCAGGAATATTCAAAGGGATCTTTCCCAAGGCCGGATGCCAACGGGAGAACTGATCAATGGAGCACTGGTACTGGTGGGGGGCATCGTGCTCTTGACCCCGGGTTTTTTCACCGACGCCGTGGGATTTGTCCTCCTTATCCCCGCTACCAGGATGTTGATTCTCAAAAAGATCCAACTCCTCATTCGCCGGAAGATCGAGTCAGGGGACATTCACATCTTCTTTCGCTGAAAGGAGCTTGTTTGGCATTGCTCCTGTCCATTTCACAATCATCCAAATTCATACCGAAGCGCTTCCTCAACTCCACGAATAACCCCTGAAGTCCCACCCATATCGGATGTTCACTAACTTTCATAAGGAGTATTTTTATAACCCATTTATTCCATAGGAACTAAGGGGTTTTTGCCGCAACTGGAATATTGGGCCGATGGATTAATGGAATGTTGGAATGATGGAAGATTGGGTATCAAAAAGGGAAAAGCATTACTTTTTGGTTCAGGAGCGCTCGCCCTGTGGGGTGAGCTTTCCGCCACTCCACGGGGAACGCTTGAGGATCGCTGAGTTTATCCTGAGGAACGAAGGACCTGAGGCACGAGGCAAAGGATTCTTGGCCTTCAGCCTCAAGTCCGCTGCAGGCGGACGCTCCTCCAACCTCTATCAGGGTAATACCTATTCATGAACCCATCATTCCAGTATTCCACTATTCCAACATTCCATGTGGTCTGTTCCCAACATTCCATGTGGATGGCATAAGACCATTACGCTTATGGACAACGGTGTTCTCCAAAACTGCTGCGGAGATTGAGGTTGACAACGGTCCTTCGGTACATGATATATTTCGTTGATATGTTTGGTCAATTCAAGCTTTAGATTAAATCCAATAGGGATGATTTCATGGGGGAAGATCACGCCTTTTTGAGGGCCTGCCGGAGGGAGGCCACGGAATATACCCCCGTCTGGTTAATGCGCCAAGCCGGGCGATACATGGAGGAATACCGGGAGATCCGGCGCAAGGTTGGCTTTCTCGACCTGTGTAAGTCCCCTGATTTGGCAGCCGAGGTTACCCTGCTTCCCGTGCGGAAACTGGGGGTCGATGCCGCTATCATCTTTGGTGACATCCTCCTCCCATTGGAGGGAATGGGAATTGCGCTCGAATTCGCCAAGGGAGGAAAACCCCTTATTCGAAACCCCATAAGGGGCAAGACCGATATCGAGCGGCTTCGTCCCATTGAGCCCGAGGAACACGTCCCCTTCTTCCTCAAGGCCATTGAAATCGTCCGGCGAGAGCTCGAGGGGAGGGTTCCGCTCATCGGATTCTCAGGGGCCCCTTTCACCCTGGCCAGTTATCTCATTGAGGGGGGACATTCCACGGACTATTCGAAGACGAAGGGGTTGATGTTAGGAGTCCCCTCGTTGTGGCGTCTTCTTATGGAAAAACTGACGGAGGTCACCACCCGATATTTGAGGGCTCAGGTTCATAGGGGGGCCCAGTCCCTCCAGCTATTCGATTCATGGGTGGGCTGTTTAAGTCCCTGGGACTACGAGGCCCATGTCCTTCCCTATTCTAGGAGGGTGATCCAGGAGGTCGGGGAACAGGTTCCCCTTATCCATTTCTCCGTGGGGACTAGCGGTTTTCTCCACCTCATCAAGGAGGCGGGGGGAGATGTGATAAGCATCGACTGGCGTACGGATTTGGGGGGGACATGGGAACGGTTAGGCTATGATGTGGGCATCCAGGGGAACTTGGACCCTTCAGTGCTTTTGGCCTCACGCGGGGTGATCGAGGCCCACGTCCGGAAGATCCTGGAATCAGCGGGAAATCGTCCCGGTCATATCTTTAACCTTGGGCATGGAATCCTCCCGAAGACCCCTGTGGAAAATGCCATCTTCCTGGTGGAAACCGTCCATCGGTTGAGTAAGAGATAGGGGGAAATGGCTCAACGTCAATTCTCCATCGGAGTCCTTCTTATGGCCTTTGGCGGGCCCAATTCGGCGGAGGAGATAGAACCCTTCCTTCAGGAGGTCCTGGGTCGCGAGGTTCCCGCCAAGAGGCTTCACCGGGTAAAGGAACGATACCGGCTTATTGGGGGGCGTTCCCCCATTCTGGAGATCACCCTTCGCCAGGCCCGTGGCCTTGAAAGGAACCTAAACGCGCAGGACCCCAGGTTCAAGGTTTATGTGGGAATGAGACATTGGCATCCCTTCATCGCTGAGACCCTCGGGGAAATCCTCACTGATCGGATTCGTCATGTTGTTGCCCTCAGTCTCAGCCCTTACCAGTCCAAAATGAGCACCGAGCCATACGTGCTTGCATTGCAACGGGCAATGATCCCCTCGAAAGGGGAAATAGAGGTCTCTGTAGTGAAGGGATGGCACACCCATCCCCTTTTCCTTCAAGCCTTGGCAGAAAAACTTAAAGAGGGGCTTCTTCAATTCCCCACTGAAGTACGCCATAGGGTCCATATCATCTTCAGTGCCCACAGCCTCCCCAAAAGGGCCATTACCGGGGATCCCTATGTGGAACAGATCGAGGCAACGATCAGGGGAATCATAGGGATTACGGGTCCCCTCCCCTGGCGACTGGGCTTTCAGAGTAGAGGAGGTAAAGGTGGGGCCTGGCTGGATCCGGAGGTGACCACTGTCCTCCGAGAGCTGATGGAAGAAGGCCATCAGGAGGTCCTGATGGTGCCAGTGGGGTTTGTGAGCGACAATGTGGAAACCCTTTTTGACATCGATATCCTCTATAAGCAGCAGGCCGAATCGATGGGAATGTCATTTCGGCGGTCTCCATCCCTGAATGACTCCGATACATTCATTGGGGCCCTTTCCCAAATTGTGCATGAGCACCTTGCTGCCATAACGTGGAGTGCTCATGGTGAGATGGAGGTGACAAGTTGAGACGAGCGATTATTATCGGAGGTGGTCTTTCGGGGCTCAGCACCGCATATTACCTTCAACAGGAAGTCGCCCGGTCGAGGCTCGACATAGAGACAATCTTGATTGAAAAGGAGAATCGTTTCGGGGGATGCATCGTCACGGATGAGGTGGGCGATTTTATCATCGAAGGCGGGCCCGACTGTTTTCTAGCGGAAAAGCCATGGGCTATACAGCTCTGTGAGGAACTCGGCCTGGGGGATCGCCTTTTGTGCACCAATGAGGAGAACCGAAGGGTCTTCATCCTTTCGAGTGGAAAGCTACACCAGCTGCCGGAGGGTTTCATGCTCATGGTCCCTACGAGTATTACTCCCTTTCTCAAGAGTTCCCTTATTTCCCTTCCGGGGAAGATCCGCATGGCTATGGACCTTTTTCTCCCCCGGAAACGTACCGACGAAGAGGAGAGCCTAGCCCAGTTCGTCAAGCGGAGGCTTGGAAACGAAGCCCTCGAAAAAATAGCCGAGCCCCTAGTCGCAGGGATTCATGCCGGCACCCCGGAGACCATGAGCCTCAGCAGTACATTTCCCCGTTTTATCCAGTTGGAAGAGGAGTATAGGAGCCTCATACTGGGGATGTTGGCTAGAGGGAGGAAAGCCTCTGAATTCAACAAAAAGCGTTCCGGTCCGAAGAAGACGATGTTCATGAGCCTTGTGGACGGCATGATGGAATTGACCGATGCCATTCAGGGGAGGCTCGACGAGGGGTCGCTTCTACCCGATAAGAAGGTAGTCCGTATAAATCATATCGGAAAGGCCACTACTCGTGACCACTCTCCCTATGAGGTACACCTGGAGGATGGCGAGATCCTGGAGGCTGATAGCGTCGTTCTGGCCACCCCCACCTATATTACGGCAGAGCTTCTCCAGGAAATGGCCGGGACCCTATCGGAGGTGCTCCTGCTCATCCCCTATGTTTCGACCGCCACGATCTCACTGGTCTACCGCGCGTCTGAGATTCACCATCCCTTGGATGGATTTGGATTTGTCATTCCCCGAGCTGAGAGGCGGAAGATCATGGCCTCCACCTGGACATCGGTGAAATTCCCTCATCGTTCCCGGCCCGATTCCGCACTCTTGAGGGCCTTTGTGGGAGGCGCCCACAACGAGGATTTGGTGGACCTCGATGATGAGGAGATGCTGAAGGTGGTGCGGGGGGAATTGATGGATATTATGGGGATAACGGCTCAGCCCATCATCACTCGAATATACCGTTGGGATAAGTCAATGCCTCAATATATGCTTGGGCATGCTGAAAGGTTGAGCCATCTGGAGGAGGAGCTCCTCCACTATCCAGGCCTTTATCTGACGGGATGTGCTTACCGCGGCATAGGTATCAGCGATTGTATCCATGAGGGACAATTGACGACGGAAAAGGTCTTGAAATTTCTGGGAAGGGCCGGAACCAAATATTAAAAGGGAGGGGGAACGAATCACCGATAAAGGCCAAACCCTACGGAAAGCCAAGATAAGGTAGAGTCTTAGGCGGGATTCCCCCTCCCACAGTGAGATTTCTTTTTAATCGATGTATGTTATCATTATCATCAAATAATCCGTATTTGTCAATAATTAATGGCGAGATCTCTGAAAAAGTCGCTCTGCGCAGCTCAAAACCTTTTTTCGGTAATTCTGAAGCCCACTTATCAGGGAGGGCGGGAATGAAACAGTCCAAAAGCGCCTCGTTTTCCCAGCGATGATCCCTACAGACCCCACCTGCTTTACCAATTCTCCACTGGATTTTCCCGGGCAGCCCTCTGGATTTTTTGGATGATATACCCCGATTCAGCACATCTCCCAGGGTTGGTCCTGTATTTTCTCTTGTCGAGTTGTTCGTAACCTGGAGTATGTACCATGACCTCCCAAACGGTTTTCTTGACTTACCAAAGGATATGGTGTAAAAACAATTGTTATCATTAAGGTTTTCAATTTGGAGGGTGAATCGACTATTTTTTTAAGAGAAGAGGGGGCAATATGGAACATTTTGGATATGTGATCGCCATTACATCGATGATCGTGGTTCTATTTATCGTGACCAATATCTACTGGGATTCTAAGAGCAATAAGGTCTACGGACGGTTTGAAAGGCTTCTGGAGGTGGCAGAAATCTCCCACAGGGCCTTTATTGAGGGGAGATTGAGGGAAATAGAGAGGAAAATAGATCACCTGAGGAGGGAGATGGAATCGGCCAAGACAAGAGGGAATCCATTGAAGTCCTTAGAAGAGGTGCCTCAGGGGGGGGTAGATTCCACAAAAATCAACGAGGATAGGGAAACCATGGTCGTTTTCAGGAGGAGACCAAAAGACGACCCATCACCCTAGAATCACAAAATGAGGGCCTCCTCTCTCCTGTTACCCCCAGTTTGTAACCTTTTGACTACAATCCGCTCTTGGCCGATCCATTGGGCTTCGGCAACCCCAGAAACGATAATCGATAGATTTCAATTTGATTTTGTTCCTATTTGATTCCCTATTTTGTCAAACCGCTGATTTTTAAACCGCCTGGGTAAAGGGGTTGTTGACGGTGATACGCTTCTTTTCACCATAGGGGAAAGGACATAGAAAGAGGCTATAGGTGGGAAGGCCTTGGCCGCTGTAAAGTCATTGGTGAATGGAAGGGAGATTACATTGGACTACGAATAGGCTAATGCACAGGTTAGTTACAAAGGCAGATGAGGTGAATGTGAACGTGTTGTTGCTACTACCTGATCCTTTTCAAGTAACCATTTGGGTTAAAAGTCAAATAAAATTTCTCCTGCCCCATATCTATCACGAATGCTTTGTTTTCTTTCAAGAAAATCCGTACTGCCTCCATCGGCCCAGGCCGACCAATCCAGGGACGTCGTGGAAGACTGTGATCCATAAGAATCATATTTCCCAATTATGAAATTCCTTTTGAAGCTGATCAAAGTTCTTACTTTTTTATGCCAATCATATTTATCAGTACTGGAGGCAATAGATATCGATATTTGAAGATCCATGAGGCAATACCGAGCTTCCTTGTCAGTTTTATGATGGTGGCCGTAGTAGCCATTCCATATTTTTTTTGCCTTAAAAACTTTGAAGCACTAAATCTAATACGACAGAGATCGTTATCAATTTTTCTTATATCGCCAATATCAGATGTCGACATATTGCTGTGTTCAAAATTGAACACTATTTTCGGGAAAAGAATCTTTACCCCCTCCGGCGTAAATCGCCAGTAGTCAGATGGAAATGCATGAAATCCCCAGGAAAAAGGAACAGATACATACAATACACCATTTTTGTTCAATAGATTTGTAATGTTTTCTGCCATCATGAATGGATTCGAACAATGCTCCAATACGCTTAAACAAAATACTGTGTTAAATCTTTTTTGTTTCAATATTTTGTCAACAAACGTAAAATCCTTAGCCAAATCTAATACAACGTCAACCCCTGGGCCATCTTCCATATCTGTGCCTATGTATTCTGAATTTAGAAATAACTTTCTCATCTCTCGTGTTAAACCATATCTACTACCTATTTCCAAATATGGTGCCTTGAATTTCTTAATATTCTTTTTTATGAAATCTAGTTGGTTTAGGTCTCCCATTATTGCTCCCTTGCACGAGAAATTTCTTTTTGTATTGACTTCTGAATTCTTATTGAAGAATGCAGCTCCTTCCATCAGACCTTTTCGGCCCAAATTTTCAACCGGTGCCCCTTCAGTGTAAGGCGAATGATCAGATCGAGAGCCTTTTCAGCCACCGTGGATACTGCGTCAACAGGGCGGAATAGTGATGTGCCGGATGTGTTGCCGGTGTAGTCTTTCAGAGCAAGGTGTACCCCCTTGGTTCTTACCCGAATGGCGCAGAAGCCGTTGTCCTCGAGCAGATGCGTAAGGGTCTTGGGACCAAACAGGTAGATGTGATCTTCCCCCCCAATATA
>JAQYWG010000083.1 GCA_030145085.1 Thermodesulfobacteriota bacterium | reverse complement strand
TATTTGAGGGACATCACTGAGAAGAAGAGGATGGAGCGAGAGATCAGGGAGGCGAACAAACGCTTTCAAAAGATCGCTGAAATGGGTGAGGACGGGATCATTGTCTTTGACGAAGACTCTAGGATCGAATTTTCGAACCAGAGGGCAGCCGAAATCACTGGCCTTTCTAAGGATAAGATCCTCGGGCAAGAATTCTTCGCGTTGATCGGGAAACGAGATGAGGAATTCTTGGAGGATGTGGTCATGAAGGGAGAAGGCCTTGGGAAAAAGCTTTGCATGGAGATGGACCTGCAGACCCCCACAGGTGATCTCAAAACCGCAGAGGTGTGCATTGCTCCGACCCGATCAGATGATGACCGAATCAAGACGTACGCCTATATCCGGGATGTCACAGAGAGAAAGAAGGTTGAGAAGGAGTTGAAGGAATCCGAGGAGAAATATCGAAACCTCTTTGAGAGAGTTCGTGATGGTGTCTTCATTAGCAGCCGGAAAGGACGATTCCTGGATTGTAATCAGGCGTTGCTGGAGATGCTGGGATATGAGACGAAAGAGGAGTTTTTGAAGATTGATATTGCCAAAGATCTTTACGTGAACCCTGTAGATCGAAAGGCCTTTCAGAAGCAGATTGAAGAGCAGGGGTTTGTGAAAGACCTGGAGGTGGAGTTTAAGAAGAAGAGCGGTGAAAAGATGACGGTTTTACTCACAGCCCACGTCAAGAGAGATGAAGCCAGACATATCATCGGGTATGAGGGGCTCAACATCGATATCTCAGACCGAAAGCGAATGGAGAGAGAACTCGAAGAAGCGAATGAATTTCTGAGAAGGCTGATTGAAAGCTCAGTGGACGCAATTATTGTGGCCAACATGAAGGGCGATATTCTCCTCTTCAACAAGGGCGCGGAAACCCTCCTCGGCTACGAGGCTCGGGAAGTGGTGGGGAAGATGAACATCCGTAACATCTATCCCCCTGGAGTGGCTGAAGAGGTAATGGTGAAGATGAGGAGCCGGGATTATGGAGGAGTGGGGAAGTTAACCTCATTCCCCATCGTTCACCGGAGAAAGGATGGGGAGTTGGTCGAAGGAGACCTCTCAGCCGCTCTCATGTGCGGTGAGAAAGGGGAAGAGATCGCCAGTGTAAGGATCTTCAAGGACCTCAGGGAGCGATTGGGGATAGAGAGGGAGCTGAGGGAGACTCAACAGGCTCTCCTCCAGTCAGAAAAATTGGCCGCCATGGGAAGGCTGACTTCGCAGATTGCCCATGAATTAAACAGCCCCCTGTACGGGATTATGAACACCCTGGAACTCCTCAAGACGGAGATTTCTCCGGAGAGCAAGAGGAGGAGGATCCTGGAGCTTTCGCTTTCCGAAACCCACAGGCTTACTGAGATGTTACGAAATATGCTCAGTTTCTCGAAACCGGAAGAGGAAGCGAAACAGAGGATCAATGTCAACGAGCTGCTCGAAGGCCTCCTCCTGATGATGGAGAAGCAGATGAGGGAAGCGAATATGGAGGTGGAAACCTATTTTGAACAAGACCTTCCTGAGGTCATGGCTTCCATGAATCAAATGCGACAGGTGTTCTTAAATATGGTTCAGAACGCAAAAGAAGCTATGCCAAAGGGAGGAACGCTCACTGTCAGAACAGAAAGGAAAGAAAACAAAGTATTACTCCATATTCAGGACACAGGCGTGGGAATACCAAACGAGATCAGGAATAAGATCTTCGAGGCCTTCTTCACTACGAAACAGAAGGTAAAAGGCGTTGGTTTAGGCCTTTCCGTCTGCTATGGGATTATTAAGGACCATGGGGGAGCAATAAGAGTGAAAAGCGAAGAAGGCAGAGGATCGATCTTCACGATCAGCCTCCCAATTTAGTGCAAAATTGCCAGGGCAGTTAAGATGCCCCGCCGCCACGGCTTTCCTTTCGTGGTTTATGGGAGGAGCGTAGCATGGCAGATGGATGACATGGCGTCCTAGATCTTTCACAATGAATTACTTGTGAGTGTCCCCAAGGGGAATAAATTTGTCTACCTTTTTGAGCCGGTGCCAAAAGTGCTCACCCCACTAATTCGTTAATCTAAATCCTCTTTTCGTCGCAACCAAACCTCGGTAAATAGCATTTGCCCTTTAAAATCGGGTGGCTATATAACAACCTCGGTGAACAAATCTTTCTGCAGTTTCCTGAGTTTACGACCGTGTTTTTTCATAATACATTGAAAATACTTGTATTTTTCGGTTTTCTCAAAACAACACTGTTGTTCGAGGGCTCAGCAAACTCCGAAAATTTTTTTCTTGACAAACTGTATTTTCTATAATATTTATAAATTCTAGAAAAATGATAATTTCTGTAATGTCTGAAAAAGGAGAAATCTCATGGAAATTTTCACTGTTTCCCAAGCCAGTAAGTACTGCAGGGTTTCTCCCAAGACAATCATTAACTGGATCGATGCCGGCTACATAAAGGCATACAAAACCGTGGGGGGACATCGCCGTATCAAGGTGGAAGACCTGGATGAGTTCATGAGAAAGAGCGGCATACCCATCCCCGAGGAACCGAAGGGAGACCGACGAAACAAAATTCTCGTTGTGGACGATGATAAAATCATCGTGGAAACAATCGTCCAGGCCCTTGAAGAAGATGAACATGGGTACGAGATGATCTCCGCCTCAGATGGTTTTGAAGCTGGCCTCCAGATCAACCATTTCAAGCCAGACCTGGTCATTCTCGATATCATGATGCCTGACATCAATGGGTATGAGGTCTGCCAAAAGATCAAAAACAATCCTTTAACCAGGAATACCAAGGTCATTGTACTCTCCGCCTATCTGGATACAGAGGCCTTTAAAAAGATGAAGGAGTACGGAGCGGATGGCTGTTTTTCGAAACCTCTCCCCCTGGAGCAGTTGAAACTCGAAGTGGCTAAGCTTTTGGACGTGAAGTAGACGAAAGGAGATATCCATGAATGTGGAGGAAAGTCTAAGGCAGAATAAGTTTGTGGTGACCTCTGAGATTCAACCTCCTCTCGAAACAGATGTCCAGGGGCTCATCCGAAGTGTGAATCGACTTCGGGGTAAGGTGGATGCCCTCACCGTTCTGGATCTGAAGATTGAAGGGTTAGTAGCCGATACGATGGAAACTTGTCGGATCTTACAGGAACGGAAATTTGAAGCGATCTTACAGACCACTTGCCGAGAAAAGAGCCGGGTGGATATTCAAGAGCAGCTCTTGACGGCTTCGGAGTCGGGAATTGAAAACATCCTTACCTTTACAGAAGACTACCGCGTTACAGGAGATAGCCTCCAAGAAATCATGTTCTTCCACGTTGATTCAGGCAAACTCTTCTCCGTGATCGATAACCTCCGGCAAGGTCACGACATTTCAGGCAAGGAAATTCCCCTCAAACCCAATTTCTTTATTGGCTCGGGTGTGGACTCCAGTTGGGGTAAGAAGGTGCCCGATATGGAACTCAGGGAGATGGAGGCATTGGCCAATTTGGGGACCCAATATTTTCGAACTACACCCGTCTTCGACCTTGATTCCTTCCATCAATTCATGAATCGGGTGGGCTCCGTTGATCTCCCCGTGATCGCCGAAGTCATCTTGGTGAGAACGGCAGGGATGGGCCACTTTCTTAATAGATATGTGAGACCGGATCTGGTGCCCAATCACATCATTGAGAAACTGGCCAGAGCTCCTGATAGAGAAAGGACTAGTGTGGAGATCATCAGGGATCTGGTAAAAGGACTGAGAGAGGTTTGCCAGGGAGTCCATTACATTCCTGTCGGATCCGTGGATCGGCTCTCCAAATATCTTGAGGCAGCAGAGAGTCCTCCATCTATTTCGATCGAGGAGTAAGAGATGAGTCAAAACGAACCGGTGATTCCGAAGGAAAACTCTTTTCTGGCTGAGATTGTCCAGGCCAGCGGTGAAACGCTTCAGGTCTGTTATCAATGCCAGAAATGCTCAGCAGGCTGCCCGTTGGGGGATGCGATGGATCTTCTTCCAAACCAAGTTCTCCGTCACATCCAGTACGACCACCGCGAAAAGGTTCTTGGTTCGAAGACTATCTGGATCTGTGCTTCTTGCTATACCTGTAGTGTTCGATGTCCCAACGATATCGATATTGCAAGAATCATGGATACGCTCAGGCATATGGCGATTCGTTCCGGGATTACACCGGGGGAGAAGGATATCCCAGTTTTCCATTCCGTTTTCCTGGATGAGATCAAATCGAGAGGTCGGATTCACGAACTGAGCCTCATCCTGAAGTTCAAGTCAAAGACAAGAGATTTCCTCAAAGACACTGGGATTGGATGGAAGATGTTTCGACTTGGGAAGATTAGACTTCTTCCTTCCACCTTCAGCGGAGGCAAAGAGATCAAGGAGATCTTCAATTCTTTTGAGAAAGGGAAGAACAGGTGAGAGAGGTATCCTATTATCCTGGATGCTCCCTGCACGGGACGGCAAGGGAGTACGACGAATCGATTCAAGCGGTCGCGAGTCTCCTCCACATCCGACTCCATGAGCTGGAAAATTGGACTTGTTGCGGTGCTAGCTCTGCCCATTGTACCGATGAAGCTTTGGCGTTGGCCCTCGCTGCCCGAAACTTAGCCATCGCAGAGAGGAGCGATCGGGAACTACTGGTCCCTTGTGTCGCCTGCTATCACCGGTTCAAGGTTGTGGAAAGGGAAGCCAAGGAGCATCCCCAAAACCGCACCATTCTCTATCGTGGGAACGTCTCCATCCGTTATGCCCTTGACTTCTTCTGCGAAGGATCGACCCTGGAAGAGCTGAAAACGAAACTGGTCAAACCTCTCACCGGATTGAAAGCAGTCTGCTATTACGGATGTCTGACGGTTCGACCTCCAAAGCTCACTTCCATCGAGGATTATGAAAATCCGCAACACATGGACCGGTTGCTGGAGGTACTGGGTGCAGAAGTCCTTCCCTGGTCCTATAAGACCGATTGTTGTGGTGCAAGCCTGGTGGTGACACGCACAGATCTCGTTCGGAAACTAAGCCAACGGCTCCTTTCGATGGCTCGAGAGGCAGAAGCGGACTGCATCGTGACCGGCTGCACCATGTGCCAGGCAAATCTGGATACGCGGCAGGAGGGGTTAAAGAGGGATGCCGGGGGAAAGTTCAACCTCCCCGTTCTCTATTTCACGGAATTGATAGGGCTGGCTCTTGGCCATAAGGACGTCAAGAAGTGGCTGAGCCGCCACATTACAGATCCCGTCAGGGTATTGAGGGCGAAGGGGTTGGTCTAAGAGAATCGGCCAATGGGGAGTAGGATGGCAGACACAGTTGGGGCGGTTTTGGTCGTAGGAGGAGGGATTGCCGGAGTTCAGGCATCCCTGGATCTCGCTGAATCCGGCTACTATGTTTACCTCTTGGAATCGTCGCCGGCCATTGGCGGGGTTATGGCACAACTCGACAAGACGTTTCCCACCAACGACTGTTCGATGTGTATCCTGTCACCCAAACTGGTCGAGGCAGGCCGCCACCTCAACATCGAGATCATCCCCAACGCCGAGTTGCTTTCCCTCAAAGGAGAGCCCGGGAGTTTTAAGGCCGAGATCCGAAAACGACCCCGTTATGTCGATCTCGAAAAATGTACGAGTTGCAATGACTGTACCGAGGTTTGTCCCGTTCTCCTCCCGAACGAATTCAATCGGGGACTGGATCAGAGGAAGGCGATCTACTGCCCTTATCCTCAGGCGGTTCCGAATGCCTTCCTGGTGACGAAACGAGGAACGAGCCCTTGCAAGAACACCTGTCCGGCCGAGACAAGTGCACAGGGCTATATTGCTCTGATCCAGGCTGCGCGCTACCAAGAGGCATTTCAGGTGATCAAGGAATACAACCCGTTCCCGGCCACGGTCGGACGGGTCTGCAATCATCCCTGCGAAGACAACTGCAATCGAGGGAAAGTTGATAGCCCGGTGGCCATCTGCGCTTTAAAGCGATTTGTGGCCGACTGGGTGTATGAGCATCGGGATGAATTACCTGAGCAACAGCAGGAAAAGTCATCGTTTGAGGATAACGGAGAAAGGCCTAAAGCCAAGGTTACGATCGTGGGTTCAGGCCCCGCAGGTCTCAGTTGCGCTCATCATCTCGCTCGAATGGGCTATCAGACCACCATCTTCGAAGCCCTTCCCGTCGCTGGGGGAATGATGAGAGTCGGTATTCCCTCGTACCGCTTGCCCAGGGACGTGCTGCAGAGGGAGATCGACGATATCCTCTCGCTGGGAGTGGAGCTCAGATTGAACACGCCCATCCGGGATATAAATAGGCTCTTTGACGAAGGTTATTCCGCCATCTTCATGACCATCGGAGCCCATGAGCCACAGAGGCTCGGTATTCCCGGGGAGGACGCCGCAGGGGTCTTCCATGGCGTCCCTTTTCTCCAACAGGTAAGCCTCGCCGAAAAGGTCGGGGTGATGGAGGGGTTTGAAATCCCGAATCTGCCGAGCGCTGGAAAAAGGACGATCGTGATCGGAGGGGGAAATACCGCCGTGGACGCCTCCCGCACGGCCCTCCGTCTGGGAGCAGAAGAGGTCGTGATGGTCTATCGGCGTTCCCATGAGGAGATGCCTGCAAACTCATGGGAGATCGAGGATGCAGAGAAAGAAGGTGTTAAGCTACAAATTCTTACCGCTCCCGTTGAAGTTCTGACTGAAGACGGCAGGGTCTCGGGGGTTCGATGCATCAGGATGGAGTTGGGAGAACCCGATGGCTCAGGCCGAAGGAGACCGATCCCGATTTCAGGTTCAGAGTTCGTCATCCCGGCCGATGCCATGATCGCGGCTGTGGCTCAGGCGCCTGAAATCTCATTTCTCGATGAATCCCATGGCCTCAAGGTTACGCCGCAGGGAACCTTTGACGTGGACCCGCGGACGCTCGCCACAAATCGGCCAGGGATCTTTGCAGGAGGAGATGCGGCGAGAGGGCCCGGTATGTTGATCCAGGCCATTGCCGACGGCCGGAGAGGAGCCCTCTCCATTGATCGGTATCTGAGGGGAGTCGATCTCCTAACACCACGGGAACTAATTCCCCTCCCGGTCGCAGAACTTCCGGAAGAGGAGATCGACCAGAAGATTGCACGCAAGGAGGTCAACCCGAGTCCGAGGACGATCATCCCGACCCAGCCCACGGCAGAGCGGATCAAGGACTTCCGAGAAGTGGAGATGGTTCTCACAGAGGAGCAAGCAAAGCAGGAAGCATCGCGCTGTCTCGCCTGTGGTATCTGTTCGGAGTGCCATCTCTGTGTGGACGCCTGCAAACGGGAGGCGATCGACCATCAACAGGCGGAGGTCATGGAAGAACTGCGGGTTGGGTCTATCATCCTTTCGCCGGGTTATGACTGTTTCAACCCCGAGTTGAAACCCGAATTGGGCTATGGCCGTTATCCGAACGTGGTGACCAGCATGGAGTTTGAAAGAATGCTGAGCGCCTCGGGCCCCTTTGGTGGACACATCACGAGGCGGAACGACCATCGGGAACCGAAGAAGATCGCCTTCATTCAGTGCGTGGGATCCAGGGATCATGATCGGGACTATTGCAGTTCTGTCTGTTGCATGTACGCCGTGAAGGAGGCTGTCATCTTCAAGGAACACCATCCGGATTCAGAGCCAACGATCTTCTATATGGACATTCGAGCTCATGGGAAGGATTTCGATGCCTACGTCGAGAGAGCGAAGCTAGAATACGGCATCCGCTTCATCCGTTCCATGGTCTCCCGGGTCGCCGAACAACCAAAGACGAAGAACCTGATGATCACTTTTGTCGATCCTGACCTCAGGACGAGAGAGGAAGAATTCGACCTTGTCATTCTCTCCGTGGGCTTTACCCCGTCGAAAGGGACAACCGAGCTCGCTCAACGGCTGGATCTAAATCTGGATGATGACGGTTTTTGTAAAACAGATGAATTCTATCCACTCCAAACGAGCCGCCCGGGTGTCTATAT
Organism: Thermodesulfobacteriota bacterium; assembly: GCA_030145085.1. Classification (GTDB taxonomy): domain Bacteria; phylum Desulfobacterota; class BSN033; order WVXP01. The sequence goes on along the minus strand of JAQYWG010000083.1, from coordinate 3,381 downwards.
ATGCGGTACCTTCCAAGGGCCAAAGGATATTCCTGAGACGGTAACCCAGGCCAGTGCGGCCATGGCGAGGGCCTCGGCCCTTCTTACGGATGTTCGTGGCACATTAACGAAGAAAAAGGACTATCCCCCGGAGATCGATGTGAGTGGACAGGACCCGTGTATTGGCATCTTCGTGTGCCACTGCGGTATCAACATCGGAGGAGTGGTCAACGTTCCCGAAGTCGTCGAATTTGCCAAAACCCTCAAGGGCGTCGCCTATGCTGAGGAAAACCTCTACACCTGCTCTCAAGATACCCAGGAAAGGATTAAGAAGGCAGTCCAAGAGCATCAATTGAACCGGGTCGTTGTGGCCTCCTGTTCACCCAGAACGCATGAACCTCTGTTTCAGGAGACCATTCGAGAGGTGGGCTTGAACAAATACCTTTTCGAAATGACTAATGTTCGAGATCAGTGCTCCTGGGTGCATATGCATCAACCCCAGGAAGCAACACAAAAGGCAAAAGAGTCGCTTCGAATGATCGTAGCGAAATCCCGTTACCTTCAACCGTTGAAGGAACAGATCTCAGAGATCAAGAGAAGGGGATTGGTCCTTGGGGGAGGGCTTTCAGGGATGAGGGCAGCTCTGGGTTTAGCCCAACAGGGATTTGAATGCGCCCTGGTCGAAATGGAAGCGGAGTTGGGAGGAAACCTCCGACACATCTCCTATACCTTAGAGAAAAACGATGTGCAGGCCTTTCTGCGCAACACCGTCCAGGAAGTTCTCGAAAACCCCCGCATTGAGGTGTTTACGAATGCTGAGGTGAAAAACATCGATGGTTATATCGGTAACTTCACCACCCGTCTCTCGGTCAATGGGACAGAGAGAGAATATGAACACGGGGTGGTCATCGTTGCTGTCGGAGGAAAGGAAAACATCCCAAACGAATATCTCTACGGCCAGGACCCCAGGGTGATGACCCAGAGAGAACTGGAAGAGAAAATTGTCAATCATTGGGATAAGATCAAGGCCCGTCGAAGGGTGGTCATGATCCAGTGTGTGGGCTCCAGGACGCCTGAACTCCCCTATTGCAGTCGAATCTGTTGTTCTCTCGCCGTTAAGAACGCTCTGAAGATCAAGGAGAAGAACCCCGAAACAGAGGTAACGATCCTTTATCGGGATATTCGAACCTATGGATTGATGGAACGGTTCTATACTGAGGCCAGAAGGCAGGGGGTTACCTTCATCCAGTACGATCTCGATTCAAAACCCGATCTCCGTGTGGAAGATCGTCTCCTCCATCTCACGGTGAGGGACAAGATCGTTGGGGAGGAGGTCACCCTGAGCCCGGATCTCGTGGTTTTGGCGAGTGCCATTATCCCCTATGAAAATGAAGCTTTGGCACAGATGCTCAAGGTACCTCTGAATGCGAATGGATTCTTCCTCGAGGCCCACATGAAGCTGAGGCCCGTCGATTTTGCCACAGATGGCGTCTTCTTGGCTGGACTGGCGCACTATCCGAAGAGCATCAGCGAATCTATCTCTCAGGCTGATGCAGCGGCGGCCCGGGCAACGGCGGCGATGGCCAGAGGCTATGTGCTTGTCCTGCCCATCATCTCTGAAGTGGATCCGGAACGTTGCATTGGGTGTGGCCTCTGTGAGGTCCTCTGCCCCTTCAATGCGATCCGAGTGGTGGAAACGGACAAGGGGATGAAGTCTGAAACGATCGCGGCTTCGTGCAAGGGATGCGGCGTCTGCAGTGCCAGTTGCCCACAGAAGGCTGTCACCATTCACCACTTCTCTGACGATCAGTTGACCGCGCAAATCGTTGCGCTCGAATCAGAAGCAAAAGCAGCCTAGAAGGGAGAAATCCGAAGCACGAAATATGAAACAGATTCAAATGTGAGTGGTGATCGTTGTGAACTTCGAGCCCAAGATATTGTCATTCCTCTGTAACTGGTGTGCCTATGCGGGCGCAGACCTTGCCGGTATCTCCCGATTTCAATACCCGCCAAACACGCGGGTCATCCGAGTGATGTGCTCCGGGAGGATCGACCCGGCCTTCATTCCAAGGGCTTTTCTTGCTGGATTTGATGGAACCATGGTTCTGGGATGCCATCCCGGAGATTGTCATTACCTCACCGGGAATGTTCAAAGCGAAAGGAAGATCGAGCTGACTCGGAAGCTATTCGAGATGGCCGGGGTTGGATCCGAGAGGATCCTCCTCGATTGGGTCTCCGCCGGCGAAGGAGAGCGCTTTGCCCAGGTTGTTCATGGGTTCGTCGAGCAAATCCGGGATCTCGGTCCCTTCGTTCTCGGTCACGAGATAAAGGGAAAACTTCGCGCCATCAGGGCTTCCCTTGATGGAGAAAAGATCCGATGGATGGTGGGCAAAGGTCCTGAACTGCTTGAAAAAGAAAATGTTTACGGAGAACGCCTCTCAAAGGAAAAGGTAGAGGGCGTCATTGAAGAGACCATCCGAGATGAGTTCATCAAGAACCGGATCATGCTCTTGGTCGAGTCCAAACCGCTGCCAGCAACCGAGATCAGTGCCACCCTGAACCTGAAGTTGAAAGATACCCTTTCCTATCTGGTCTCCCTGGTGAGCGAGGGGAGATTGGGGTTCGATCCCTCGGAGGAGGGAAAGGTTCCGAAATATGTTCTTAACCCATAACCCTGACGTTCCGAGTCTATGAGATACTGTTATCTGTCATCATGAGGCTGGCCGTGTCAGCCAAGAGGACCTCAAAAGAGATTCTGCGGTTCAGAGACGGGCGAATTCGATGGAAGCGGAAAAGAAGATTGAGGGATTGAGAGAAAATCAACCTGTCGGTTCGGTCATGGTGGTTGGGGGAGGAATTGGTGGAATGCAGGCCTCCCTGGACCTCGCGGAGTCTGGTTTCTTTGTCTACCTTGTGGATAACTCTCCCACGATCGGTGGGGTAATGGCCCAGCTCGACAAGACCTTTCCCACAAATGACTGTGCCATGTGCATCATGTCTCCCAAATTGGTCGAATCTGGCAGGCATCTGAACATCCGCATCCTCGCCCATGCGGAAGTTGACAGCCTTGAGGGTGAGTCAGGCCGATTCCAGGTAGGCGTCACGAAAAAACCAAGATATATTCACCCGGATCTCTGTACGGGTTGTGGCGAGTGCGCAAAACACTGTCCTGTCAGCGCTATCGATACATACAACGAGGGCCTGAGCAAAAGGACAGCCATCTACCTCAAATATCCTCAGGCCGTGCCGAAGGTTTTTCTCATCGATCGGGAGCAGTGCATTGGGTGTGGACTCTGCGAAAGGGTCTGTCTGGCCAAGGCGATCAACTACAGCGATACCCAGACGAGGGAGAAGATTGATGTTGGCTCGATCATCCTAGCACCTGGCTATGAGGTCTTCGAT
>JAQYWG010000082.1 GCA_030145085.1 Thermodesulfobacteriota bacterium | reverse complement strand
AAAGGCACATTGATACCGATCCCCCTTGCCATTTCATTGTCGTCCACCGTTGCCCGAAGCTTTGCCCCAAAGGAGGTCTTCTCGTTGAACACCCATAGTGCAATGGCGACTGCAATGGAAAGGGAGATAACAAACAATCGGTAATAAGGGAATATAATTTCCCCCATATGGAGGGAGCCCTGAAGGAACTTCGGGGCAGGAAAGGTTAGGGGGTCTCCTCCCCAGATCAGTAGAGCGAGATCCCTGAAAATAAGCGCAAAGCCCATGGTCATCAAGACCTGCGGAAAGTGCTCGAAATATCTCCGAAGAAAGAAGCGCTGCATCGCGATTCCAATGATGGCGATGGCCAAAGCTGCCCCGAGGATGGACAAAAAGAAGCTCCCCGTTTTCCAAAATATGGAGAGCCCAATGTAGGACCCGAGCATATAGTAGGAGCCATGGGCGATGTTCACAATGTTCATGACCCCGAAAATGAGGGAAAGCCCGCTTGCCAGGAGGAAGAGGATAGCCGCGAAGGAAATACCGCTGAGGGTTTGAACGATAAAAAAATCCAAATCCATGATTGGCCGCCTTTCCGCGTTAAAGCACAGTCAGATTTTCCTTTTCCCAGAAAACCAGGGCTGCCAAATGTACCCGCTGACCCATGCAGCGTTCAGATTCTGCCCTTTCGCCAATAAGCTCTAATAAATAGAAAACCTTTACCAATATTCAAAGGGATTGTCAAGGAAAAAAGGACAAAAATAGTAAAAAATGGCCTAACCTTCAAGTTATATCCTTATCCGTGGTTGCCTATCTGATCAGCCGTTAGTGAAAATACAAAAGACATATTTTCATCGGAAACGGGTGCTCTGGGCCGCAAACTCAGCAAATTCACATCAAAAATTACTTGACAAGGAAAGAACAATCAGGGTATTAAATTATCCTCTTCTATTTGTAAAATGCACGATTGATGGATCATCAAAGAGTTTGCTCGGGTGGATGCTCTTCCCCAGAAGATTCACGAGTAACAGCTAATATTATACCATCGGGCGGTTAGTGTTAGCCTCTCCGTAAGGAAAATAAGAAAGAGAAATGAGGAGAAATTGGGCACGGTTTTTTAAGGTTATTTCAGGGGTTATTTATTTAACGAAACCTTTTTTGTAAGGGTAGTCTGATACAAAGGGAGGCCTTTGCTTCAAAGATTATTCACAGTAGGTAATGTAAGATGGGCATTCAAGATTTAAGAGATCCTCTGGATCTAGGAAGAGGCTATGAGGGTAGGGAGTTCAATTACCCCTATGATAATCCCGGGCTGGGTACAGCAGCGGTTGATTGGGAGGAGAGGATAGATGTTAAGCGCATGCGGGAAGAAAGGCTGGCCAAGGCCAAAAAGGCCGTCAAAGATGCCGGGGTCGACGCACTGTTTCTCTTCAGGCTTGAAAACGTAAAGTACCTCACCGGTTACCGTGTGCACGACTGGCCGATGATGTTCTTCGGCCTGGCCTCGTCTCTGCTGATCAATGGTGAGGACCCGTACGTCTTTACCATGGATGTTGACCATGCTAAGCTCAGAATGCCCTGGTGTGCCGACCGAACTATGGAAGAGTGTGGCGGCAGTCTAGAGACGGCCGATGGCGTGCACAATTGGGCCGATAAGGTAAAAGAGCTTATGGCAAGTTCCGGCATCAAAGAGCCAGAGAAAATAGGGGTAGATGCCTGGAATCAAGCCTTAATAGAAGAGCTTGCCAGGCAGTTTCCCAAGACGAAATTCGTGGATGGTCAATTCATCATGCTGGAGGCCAGAAAGTGCAAGACCGTAGACGAAGTTAACATGCTGAAGCTGGCTGCTAACGTAACTGCTGCCGGTTTTCAGGCTGGACTTCGGAAGCTGAAGCCGGGGGTCAGGGAATGCGAGGTTTTGGGAGAAATCTGGGGAACATTCACTGGACTCGGTAGCGAGTGGACACAGTGTGCCAACATAGTCTGTTCTGGTCCCTATACTGCCCCATATCGCCGATTCACCTCAGATCGATTGATCGAGCACGGCGACCTGGTAATAATCGATGTCGGGGCCAGGATAAATGGCTATTATGGGGACTTTACCAGGGTCTATGTTTGCGGTGAAACGGCAAAACCAACTCCGAGACAGATAGACCTGCACGTGCGGAATCGGGAGGCTATGCTTCGCGCTGAGGAGGCTATCAAACCGGGTGCCTTGACCACTGATGTATACAATGCGTGCGGAGAGGAAAACGTCCTGGGGGGAATACTCGGCCACGGGCTCGCCGCTGCCGAACCACCCTATATTGTCCCGGAGTACATGGTGCCCCGTAAGAAGGCGTATGTCCTTGAGCCTGGCATGGTATTCTCAATCGAACCCTACGTAGGTGAACCGGGAATAGGCGGGATCAGGCTCGAGGATAATGTGGTGGTTACCGATAATGGTATGGATATCATCAGCAGGTTCCCATACGATAACCGTCTCCTCCGGTAGGGAAGGTTTACGGCCGACACAGATATAAATTTTTGCTGTCACGTGAGGCATTGGCGGTCTCTTGTGTCTTAAATTGGCGAGGGATTTCATCGGTTGCCGTGGGTCGATGATCCTGACTTCCTCCGGAGAGATAGGAACCCACGGAACTCTGCGGGATCCGGGACGTGTTAAGAGAGGGGGGGGGGACTCAAGCGACCTCGTTGGTTTCATCAGTATACAGACGGGAGGTAGTCACGATGAATAAGGGAGACGTTGTAGGGGTGGCCCAAATCGGTATTGGGGGTTGGTCAACGGTGATTGCCGATGGGGCGAAGAGGAGCGAAAAGGTAAAGCTGGTGACCTGCTTCACGAGGACCCCTGAGAAGAGGAAGGCATTCGCCCAGAAGTATGAGTGTGACGAGGAAAAGAGCTTTGAGGACGTGATCAAACGAGATGACGTTGACGCGGTGCTTCTCACGACACCGAACGCCGTACATGCCGAGCAAGCGGTGCTCGCGGCTCAGTGCGGAAAACACGTCTTCGTGGACAAACCCATTGCCAATACCATGGATGACGGAAAGAAGATCGTCAAGGCGTGCGAGGAAGCCGGAGTGGTTCTGCTGGTTGGACATGACATGCGGCGGTTGGCGGGAAATCGAAAGGTAAAAGAGCTCATCGACTCGGGAGCGATTGGGGACCCCATTCAGGTTGAATCCAACTTCTCCCATAGCCTGGGATTTGAGTTGACCCCGGACAAATTTCGATGGCGCGGAGATGATTCCGGATGCCCCGCTGGCTCGCTCATGACCATGGGTATCCATCACGTTGATACCCTCAACTACTTCTTTGGTCCAATCAAAAGTGCCTTTGCTTACTTCAACAAGCTCTACATTCCGGCCGAGGTTGAAGACGTGTACGCGACGATTTTCGAATTCGAGTCGGGCGTTCTGGGCTACCTGGGCTCCAACTACGCTTCGCCAAAGGCCAATTGGATATATGCTTATGGTACCAAGGCCAACCTCCTGTGTTCGCTGGCGCTCCCGGAGGTCCCTTTTGAGGAGTACCTCAAGATCTGGCCGGTGGTGGATCGGTATACCAAGCTTCTGTTTTTCGAAAAAGGCAAAGACGGACCACAGGAGATTCCCTTGACTGAGGGAGACATCATCCTGGAGCAAATCGATGAGTTCGCCGACTGCATTCGGACCGGAGCCAAACCTGAGACCGACGGCCAAGGGGCTCTGGCCGCCCTCGCCCTGATTCGGGCGGCCATCGACTCGGCCGCGACGGGAAAGTCGGTAGACGTAAAGGTCTAGGAGGGAATACCCTGCTTCATGAAATTGGGAGCTCAGGGTTTTCGATTATCTCATATTATCGAGAGGAGGATAGATTATGGTTAAGGATATTTCTTTCATTGGTAAACCGCATGAATACGATTCTCGCAGGGTATTTTCGCAGACTGGCGCTGACTGGCAGGAACGGGTCCATTTTGACCGGATGCGTCAGGACCGACTGAATCGAGCCAAGGAACAGATGGAGATTCACGATCTGGGTGCGCTGGTCGTCTATGATGGCGCGAACATTCGGTATCTGACCGGATCTTTCCAGGGGAACTGGAAATATAACATCTTCATCCGCTATGCGGTTCTTCCCCGGGGAGGAGAGCCCGTTCTCTTTGAGACCGCTGGCTCTGACATGGTATGTGCCAAAATGGATCTTCCCTGGATGGAGGGGAGAATTCGACCGGCCATCACCTGGAAGTGGTCCGAGAGTGCTCAAGAATGGATGGTGAACCGTATGGCGGACAGCGTCCTCGAGGTGCTCCGCGAACACAAGGTTGAGAAAGAACGGGTTGGCATCGATTCCCTCGACATGTCCTCATTAAGCGCATTTCAGGACAAAGGAGTCAACGTAGTTAACGCATGGCCGGCAATGTCGGCTGCCCGCGTCATCAAAACCCCTGACGAGATCGAGCTCCTGAAGCAGTCCGCTGCTATTGCCGATGCCGCGATGTATAAGGCTCGTTATGAGTGGGCCAAACCGGGGATCACCGAACGGGAGCTTTCCGGGAAAATGTCCGAGTACATGTATTCCAAGGGATGCGAGATTGTCTACGAAATCATCGTCGCTTCCGGCGGGAACACCAGCCCTTACCGACGCTGGCCCACTGACAAGATCATTCGCCAGGGAGACCTGGTGATCATTGACAACAATACGGTAGGACCCTCGGGCCTTTTTGTGGACTACGTGCGCTGTTTCAAGGTGGAGGCCAAGCCTACTCCGAAGGAGAAGGATCTGTATAAGGAGTGCTACGATTCCCTCCAAGCCGGGATCGAGATGATGAAGCCCGGCAACACGACCAAGGACGTGGCCGAAAAGTTTCCCGTTTACGACGATGACAAGTACGGTACCGTCACCCTTCAGCAGTTCGCCCATTCCATTGGCCTGACCTTGTATGAGGGGATGTGGATCTCCCGGGCCTACTCCCTAAAATACCCCGTGGAGATCAAGCCCCATATGTATTTCGCCATCGAGACCTTTGCGGGGCATCCTAATCTCCAACAGACCACCAGGCTGGAAGAGGACATGCTGGTAACCGATACGGGTCACGAAATGTTCACCCTCTTCCCCTTCGAGGAGGATTTCTTGACCTAGTTCAACTTTTCAACTCGAGGGGCGGGTTTAAGTCTTCGACGTGGGAAGCCAGATCGGGGCGCCAGCGAGGTAATATTCTGGCGCCCCTGTTATCGGTAAAACCGCAGTTCCCTGCTGTCTGGGGGAGTTGTAAGGAAAACCCTTTTGCAAGATCGCGAAATTCACCATGAGCCCCAATAGGGTAAAATGGAATGGTGAGCTACTCGGTAGCGTGTTCATCTGTTATTCCAGGAACTGAAGTTTCTAAACGGGGGTGAAATGAAGGGAATACGGGGGAGACTGCTTGAAGTTGATTTGACCCAAGGAAAGACGAAAGAACTTTCCATACCTGATCAAATGTTCGAGAAGTATTTAGGAGGGAGGGGGCTGGGGGCACGGTTGCTATTTGATTTGCTTCCAGAAGGAACAGATCCGCTTTCCCCGGAGAACGTCCTCATTTTCTTGACGGGGCCCCTTACCGGCACCTCGGCCCCTGGTTCGTCCAAATTCGTCGTTATCACCAAATCCCCCCTGACCAATGCATGGTGCGACAGCTATTCCAGCGGGAGATTGTCGGTTGAGCTCAAGAAAGTGGGCTATGATGGCATGGTTATTCGGGGAAAATCAAACCACCCGTGCTACCTGAGGATTACTGATACGAAGGTCGAGATCAGGGAGGCCGATGCGATTTGGGGAAAGGACAGCTTCGAGACCGAAGGGATCCTGAAGGAGGCGGAGGGAAATCCCTCGGTGGGCGTCACCTCCATCGGTCCGGCTGGGGAGAACCTTTGCAAATTCGCCTGCATCAACTCCGATCTCTATCGCCAGGCCGGAAGAGGAGGGGTTGGGGCCGTCATGGGCTCAAAGAACCTCAAGGCCATCGTGATCAAGGGAGCGGGAGTCGTTCAGTCTCATGATCGCGGAAAAATAATCGAGCTCAACAAAGAGTACGCCCGGCGGTCACGCGAAAGTGAAGTGGCCAAAGCCAGGATGAAATACGGTACTCCCCTCACCCTCAATATTACCCATACAGGAGGAATCCTGCCCACGAAGAATTTTCAATTTGGCACCTGGGAAAAGGCTCTGGATAAAATCGACGCAAAGGGGGTGCATAGAAAGGTCATTTCCCATAAAGCCTGTATTTCTTGTTTCACGCCGTGTGGCTTAATAACCCGGGTTTCCCGGGGCAAATACCGTGGAACTACGGTTGAGGGGCCGGAGTATGAAACCCTTTCCATGTTCGGATCCAACCAACTGATTGACTCGCTTCCCGCAATTATCCAGGCCAATGTGCTGTGTGATAAATTGGGACTGGACACGATATCGACGGGAAATGTCATCGGATTTGCCATGGAGTGTTTCGAAAGGGAATTGGTTTCCCCATCTCAGACCGAAGGGTTCGAGGTTCGCTTCGGAGATAGCGAATCGAGCCTTGGAGCAATAGAGATGATCGCCACCCGGGAAGGGTTCGGGGACATACTCGCGGAGGGGGTAAGGAGAGTAGCGGAGCATATTGGAGGAGGTTCCGAGCGTTTTGCACTGCACGTGAAGGGCATGGAATTCCCCGGCTATGAGCCCCGAGGCGCCTTCGGTTCTGGCCTTTCGTATGCCGTGAGCCCAAGGGGGGCCTGCCACCGAAGGGCCTGGCCTCCTGCCAAGGAAATACTCGGGAACTATCCGCCTTACACGGTGGAGGGAAAGGGGGAAATGATAAAGGAATCATATGATGAGAGGTGCATTCTCCATTCGCTCTTGGTTTGCGATATGCCGGGCAGCCAAATTCCCGTACCTCTTCAGGGTTATTCACAGTACTTTCAGGCTGCAACAGGAGAATCGTTATCCGTGGAAGATTTCCGGACTATTGCGGGCAGGGTGGAGACATTGATAAGGATGGTTAATCTGAGAGAAGGATTCACCAGAAAGGACGATACTCTGCCCCACAGAACTCTCTTTGAGCCTCTCCCGGACGGGCCGGCCAAAGGGCAGTGCATCGGTGAGGAAAACCTCAACAGAATGCTCGACGAGTACTACGAAACGAGGGGTTGGGACCTGTCAGGAGTGCCAACCGAGGAAACCCTCAAGAAATATCAGCTCTGAACAAAGGTCGTTTAGGAGTTCTTAATCCAGATGAATGTCATCATCAATGTGATTGGTCCGGAAATCACCCTGAAACAGGAAATTGGTTTGGAACTCATATCCCCAACCATAAGAGACGTGGTAAGGACCCTCTTGGATCAACACAAGGGCTCGTGGGAACGTATTGTAAAGAATGATCTGTCACTGGAGGAAGGTTGCGTTGCCTTGGTGAACGGGAGAAATATCATGTCCCTTGAGGGGTTTGAAACTCCCATACACGAGGGAGATGAGATTACCTTTACGGTACTTGTGGCGGGGGGTTAGACCCGTTGACCCATGTGATCATTGAGGCACTCGTCCAGTGATGGAGTCTCAATAAACGGACGCTGTTGTTCCTTCGCTTCATGCTTTCGAAGTGACCCTTTTGGAGTTCGCAGGCTTCGTCGTGAGTCTTCGACCCTGAGCTCCATTCGGCCCGAGCTCATGGCCGAGGGCAGACCGAAGGGCTCAGCCGAACGGCGGGGATCACGTGCCTCTTCCAGCCAAGTTTGGGTGCTGCGGTTATGCGGTGCTGCAGTTTGAAAGATGGAATTACGCTCATGGGCAACGGTGTTCTCCGGAAATTTAGGGAACTGCAGTTATCTCAGGTCTTGAAACATTGAGAACGGGAAAAGGAGCAAAAATGAAGGCAATGGTCTTACATCAGTTAGGAGGTCCGGTAGTACTCGAAGAAGTTGATACCCCCCGTATTGGTCCTTCGGATGCACTGGTTCGCGTCAGGGCCACGGGTGTGGGATTGACCGTTGTCATCATGAAAGGCACCCCGGGGCGGGTTACGAGTTATCCGAGAATACCGGGCCATGAAATAGCGGGTGAAGTCGTTGAGGTTGGGAGTGAGGTCCAAAATGTGAGGAATGGGGACCGGGTTGTTTGTCATTTTTACCTGACATGCAAAGCTTGCAGATTTTGTAGAAGTGGAAGAGAGACACTCTGTGAGAATTTCGGCGGAAACGTAGGTATGGCCTGCGATGGAGGTTATGCGGAATACATGAAAGTTCCGGCACTTAATCTCTGCCCTCTCCCTGAAGAGATTCCCTTTGTAGAGGCTTCTATTATCTCAGATGCTGTAGCAGCTCCTTTGCATGCATGCAAGGAAGAGGCACGAGTCGGTCCCGGCGATGACGTTTTGGTCATCGGCGCCGGGGGGGGTGTTGGAATCCATGCGGTGCAAATGGCAAAACTGTGTGGTGGACGCGTACTGGCAGCAGATCTCTCCATGGAAAAACTCGAACTGGTAAGAGAGTTGGGGGCCGATGAAATCATTGATTGCAAAGAGACCAATTTGTCGAAAGAAGTTGAGAGATTAACAAATGGAAAGGGAGTGGATGCAGTCTTAGATTTTGTGGCGTCTTCTCAAACACTGGAAGCCGGTTTTGAAAGTTTGGGAACAGCAGGGAAGCTCGTTATCTTGGGGTATCGTCCACCCGCGGTTTTTAACGTGAAGCCTACCTTTAGGGTCGACCCGTTAGTCGTTTTGGCTAAAGGGATCGAAATCCATGGTTCCCGATATGTATCCATGGCAGAGCTGATTGAAGCAGTAAAGATTGTGAAACAAGGCAAAATCAAGCCAATCGTGACTCAAACCTTTCCGCTGGAGGAGGCCGAAAAAGTCCACCAGTTGCTTATAGAGAATAAAATCGCAGGCAGGGCCGCACTAGTCATGGAGAACTCTTGAAGAAGTGACACGTCGAACAATAAGAGCTAAAACGGCACAGGGAGGAGTAGAAGATGGCAAGGGTAGCAGTCGTAAAAAATGAGGGACAGGCGATCGGTTATGGAGATATTCGGGAAATGGTAAAGAGGAGCATTGACCTCTTGGGCGGAGTAAGGGAGTTCATTAATCCCGGTGAGCGGGTCTTCGTAAAACCCAACACCCTGTTTCCCAGAGCCCCTGAATTTGCCGTGACCACGCACCCAACCGTGGTTCAAGCTGTCGTAGATATCGCATTGAAAGAGGGGAAGGCTGGCAAGGTGATCGTGAGCGATATTCCCCGCCTGAAGTTGATGGCGAGGGACGTCCTGAAGGAAACGGGCATCGAGGCGGCTGCCAATGAGGCAGGGGCAGAGGTGACCTATATTGACGAGGACCCTCAGGTTGAGGTGGAAATTCCAGGTGGCGTTGTAATGTCGAGGACGCTCCTTCCCAAGACCGTTTTGTCCGTGGACAAGATCATCTACATCCCAAAGCTGAAGACCCATTACATCACAAAGATAACAGCCGCGGTTAAATCCGCCCATGGGCTGCAGGTGGATGAGGAAAGGAAGAAATTTCACAGGGAAGACCTCCATCATAAGCTCGTTGACCTCCTGAGGGTTATCAAACCGCATCTCTGCGTCGTGGATGCACTCACCGTCATGGAAGGACAAGGGCCGGCTTTCGGCAATCCCGTGAGATTCGACACCATTGTGACCGGATTTGATCCGGTGGCCGTCGACTCCGTTTGTGCTTCCATGATGGGGTTTGATCCCTTTGAGATTCCAACCATCAGGATTGCACATCAGGGTGGACTGGGGCAAGGGGAGCTCCAACGTATCGATGTTGTGGGCAACTCCTTGGAGGAGGTGACCAAAAGGATTAGGAGGGCCGACCACAACATCGAGGGTGTACATCCGAAGATTGAGACATTTGTCGGCGGAACCTGTGTCGGATGCTTAACTTCGTCTAGAGGATTCATTGATGCCATCACCGCAAGGGGACTCATCGATAAGCTCGACAAACTGAGCGTGGTGACGGGACTCGACGTTAACTTCGGCCACGAACCCACTGGCGAGATGGTCTTCGTTTTGGGCGATTGCGCGGAGAAATACCGTGACAAGGGAATTTTTATCCCAGGATGTATACCGTTCGATTCCTGGACTGTGGCTATTCGAAAGGTAGAGGAGTTTGTCGAAAAGAAGGAAGAGAGGGGAAAAGCAGTGGAATAACCTAAAATCTTGTCAACTTCTTTGCCTATGCTATTTTCCCTCTAAATAAAAAAATCACGCTTGACCAAGATCCCGTCGTCAATCTCCCCCAGGTTCTTGCACCCTGTTACACTCATAATACGCTTTAGTTCAGCCGTCAAGATAGTGATCATCTCAGCAACGCCCTTACTGCCATTGGCGGCTAATCCCATGACCAGAGATCTTCCAACGAGAACCGCATCCGCCCCGAGGGCTAGGGCCTTCATAACGTCGGAGCCTCGACGAAACCCACTGTCAGCGAAGATAGGCATCTGGTTACCGATGACATCCTTGATCTCCAGCAGTACCTCCAGGGGATGTGCGGAGTAGTCAATAATCGCGCCCCCATGGTTTGAAACGACGATTCCTCCTGCCCCAATCTCCAGGGCTTTTTCTGCATCCTTGGTGCTGAGAACCCCTTTCAAGATGAAAGGCAGTTTGGTGACGTTTGCTAATTCCCTCAGCTCCGTCAGGCTCTTTGGTGCCATGGCCTTTGGGGCAAAAGTCACATCACCCCGCTTACCTCCATAGAAGAAGTCCATATCCGTCCCAACGGCAATAGCTCCCCCATCTTCAGCCTCTTTGAGCTCCTTTTTCATCATTTCAACATCTTGGAAAGGTTTCACGATCCTTACGGTGGGAACACCTGTCTCCAAAACATCTTTCACCTGCTCCGCTGAGGCAATTCCCACCCACATCATGGAGCCGCCCCTCCCAACCCCCAAGGCAATCTCTCTGAGGGGCTTCTCTGCGATTTCAGTCAAACCAGAGAGAGCAGCACTGAGGATCGGAGTCTTAAATTTCCTCCCGAAGAAGGTTGTTTCTGTAGAAGCCTCCTGGGAGTCGATCATTCGGAATTTAAACCCGTAGCGTTCGAAATACCGGAGGTTGAAGCGGCCAACGAAGTTTGTCTCGACCCCTCTCACATATCTCTCTAAGGTGCCTTTGGCCCTGAGATTGGCCTCGGCTTTGTTTATGAGTTCCCCGTATTCCATCACGATTTTCTCCCTATATGAATATTCTGGTTTTGGTTAAGATAGAGACCGACCTTTGCCGTGAATTCGCTTGCGTATGAGATTTTTGGGTCTTCTGCTAGCACCGTATTTACCGGTTGAACAGGATAGAGAACCCGTGTGTGGTTCACTTCGTCCAGGTTTCCCCGCAGGGTCACACGACATCCCGGATATTCCATGAGTAGGATAAAAGCCCCTGTTTGGCCAATGTGTTTTACCTTCCCATCGGTGATTCCTTCTTTTTACCCTAATCGCCGGAGGCCATCTGTTCCGGAAAGATTTGCCGCTACCAAATTCGGATTCCGAAGGCGTCTCCAATTCCTGGTTACCGCTCCAGAACTTCTGGGTTCATGAGAGATAGGGGCCTTTCACCCGAAATCACTCGTGCCACCTC
>JAQYWG010000081.1 GCA_030145085.1 Thermodesulfobacteriota bacterium | reverse complement strand
CAAAATAGGGCCTTTAATCCGGGCTCTTGAGGAACAGGGGAAAGAGGTGATCCTGGTGGAAGTTTTGCCGGGGATCGCCACGGACGGGGATGCCGATACCAAGGCCTATTTTACCCTGAGATTTCAGAAAAATGGCGTGAAATTTTATACAGAGGCGGAGCTCAAGAGGGTCGAAGGGAATACCGCTGTTATTCAGCGGGACAATGAGGAGATCAGGCTCCCGGTTGGATCGGTGATCCTTGCCGTGGGTGCCGAATCGAACCATGGACTTTGCGAGGAGCTGAGCTCATCCGGGTTACCCGTTTTGGAGGTTGGCGATTGCCGTGAGCCGCGACGTATCATAGACGCCGTGGCTGAGGGATTCCGCGCGGGAAGGGCCGTGTGAGAAGAATCAACGGGACATCAAATTCCCGTGGTATATTATCTGTTGCCAATATGAAAAGAAAGGGAAACAATCACATAGATCTGTTGGAGAAATCAACGAGGGAGAGGATTGGAGATGAGACTCAAGGATAAGGTAGCGATTATAACGGGAGCCACGTCAGGGATTGGACGTGCAGGAGCCATCCTTTTTGCCAGGGAAGGTGCAAAGGTGGTGGTTGTGGGCAGGAGAAAGGCAGCAGGGGAAGAGACGGTTAGAAGGATCAAGGGTATGGAAGGGGAGGCCATTTTTGTAAAGGCCGATGTCTCAAAGGCAAGCGAAATCAAGAGAATGGTTGATAAGACGGTCCAGACTTACGGCAAGATTGATATCCTTTTCAACAATGCGGGGATCCTCCCCGAGGCGTCGAAGAAGCAGTTGAAAGACTTATCCGAGGAGGTGTGGGATCAGGTAATGGCAGTAAATGTGAAGGGAGTTTTCCTCACCTCCAAACATGTGATTCCGGAGATGATCAAGACGGGAGGGGGATCCATCATAAATACCTCCTCTAATGTGGGGCATATAGCCATGAAGCATCGATCCGTTTACGTGACCTCTAAAGGCGGGGTGACGCTTCTCACCAAGGCCATGGCCCTCGATTATGCTCCTTATAATATTCGCGTCAATTGCGTCTGCCCAGCCGTGGTGGAGACGGAAATGGCGAGTGCATTCTTGAAAACGGCGCGTGAGGATGAAAAGCTCTGGGGTGAGATGATGTCCAAGATTCCCTTGGGCAGGGTTGGAACCCCAGAGGATGTGGCGTATGCAGCTCTTTTCCTCGCTTCGGATGAATCGAGCTGGATCACGGGGTCTTCTCTCATGGTGGACGGGGGGTATACCGCCCAGTAGGGTCATGAGGAGAACCAGGAGCTTGGAGAATGGACTATTGGCCGGGGTAATATGAGAGACCCCATTTCCTCGTCAAAGATCATCGATAGCCGCAAGAGCATTCCCCCATATCACAGTTTATTGGTACATTCATGCCATCTTCCTCTCTTCTCATTGAGATTACATGGGAAATCTTTCGGTCGGTATAAATAGTGGAAGGAAGGAAATTTCTCTCAAGAATTCCTTGACAACAATTCTGTGTCAATATTATTCAGTAGCTGATCAAAGCCTCAAGTAATGTGCGCATGGGGAAAGGAGGAACACGGATGGATCTTGCAGAAACCTTTGCGAAGTTCGTTGTTCACACGGAGTTCAATGATGTGGATGAAAGCGTCATCGAATACGTAAAGAAGTTGACGCTCAAACAGGTGATGGGAATGGTCCTCGGCTCGGCTGCCCCCACTTCCAAGAAGGTCATACGATACGCGAGGGATAACCTCGGAAGGCCGGAGTCGGGGGTTTATGGCTGCGGTTTCAGGACGGACGTGGCCCAGGCAGCCCTCCTCAACGGATTTTTTGCGCACGCATCGGAGATGGAAGATGACCAGTTTCCCGGCGGCGGTATCAGTGACTGCACGACCTGGCCAGCTCTGTTGACCGCAGCGGAGAAGTGTAAGCTTTCCGGGCAAGAGACAATAGTTGCCTTATATGTCGGCCAGGAGATGCAGAACAGGATCGCGATGTGGGCAGGGGTAGTGACTGAGCCTCTCGGAATCGCTAACCTCCCTTTTATCGGAATCTATGGGGCCACGGCGTGTTGTGCTCGGGCATTTGAGTTAACCGAGAAAGAGACCAAGGCATCATTCGGCCTTGCTATGGTCCAGGGACTGGGTTATATCCATACTTGGGGTACAGATGCACATTTCTGGGAATCAGCTACTGTTTGTCGAAATGCCGTGTTGAATTCCATTATGGCAAAAAATGGCGCAACGAGTAATCCCGCCATAGAGAAATGCCTGGACATGCTCGGGGGTGGTGACGGGGAAATTGAGTTTGACAAGATGACCGAGGGATTGGGAAAGCCGCCCTTCTACACCAATTACACTTGGATCAAGAAGTGGGGATTTTGTTTTCAAAACCACAATTTCGTCGATAACCTATCCGATCTCATGAGAGAGAAAAAGGTCAAGCATGAGGATATCGCGGAGGTCGTGGTGCATTTTGATGAGTTACGATTTATTCTCGACCGACCGGAGCCAAAGAATGCTGAGGACAGCCGTTTCAGTATTCAGCATATTTTAGCTTACCAAATGATCCACGGGGAGTGTGGACTGAAGACCAATACGGAGAAAGCATTACGTGACCCCCGCATAGCCGAGGCGAGAAAGAAGGTCAAGATCGTATACCATCCGGAGTATCCGAAACGATACTACGCGGGAGAGGGTCGTCTCGACTTGAAGCTCAAAAACGGAAAAACCCTCACGGGTTTCATGGATCAACCCTATGGGGGGCCCAAGTATCCCCTCACTATGGACCAGGTGGTAGATATTTATCGCAGGTATTGCAGGGGTGTCCTTCCTGATGATCAGATTGAACACACGAAAGATATCATCCTGAATATGGAAAATGAGCCGGACCTCCAAGAACTCTTCGATATCTGTACCTTCAGACATCTGGTAAAATAGATTTGTCGGCTAAGGCCTAAACTGCTCGGCCCATCAATTATTAAGGGGAGGAGGAAACATGAAGGGCAATATGGCTATCTTGGGTACGGGCTCCATCGGGAGCAGTGTTGGGGTCGATCTCACCAAGGCGGGGCACAATATACTGCTCATTGACCAGTGGCCAGCTCACATAGAGGCCATGAAGGCCGACGGACTTCGGATTGTCATGACAAGCTCGGGAGACGAACTGCATGCACCGGTACGGGCCTTTCATCTCTGTGAGGTATGCACGTTGCAGCGGCAGTTTGACATAGTCTTTCTTACGGCAAAGTCATACGATACCCGTTGGATGGTGGAGTTTATCAAGCCCTATCTGGAGCCGGATGGAGTGCTGATCTCGTTACAGAATAGCCTCAATGACGAGTGGATCGCCCCCATCATTGGCTACGAACGAGATATAGGCGGCGTCGTTGAGTTGTCCGCAAAGATGTTCGAACCAGGCGTGGTGAAACGCAACACCGACCATTCCCACACATGGTTTGCCCTCGGTGAGCTCCACGGCAGGGTCACCCCCCGCCTTCAGGAACTTGCGGAGATCCTCAGTGCGGCAGGGAGAACAGAAGTGACCACGAACATATGGGGGGCCAAATGGACCAAGTTGGTGGTCAACTGTATGTTCATGGCGGTTTGTGGAATCCTCGGGATCCTGGACTGGGAGGTTACCCAAAACCCTCAACTCTTGGAACTCTGCATCAAGCTGGGTAGAGAAAGTATGCACGTGGGCACAACCCTGGGATATCGATTAGAACCCATCTTTGGTATGAGCGCGGAGGACTTCCTCGGCTCCACGGACGAGGTTCTAAAGAAGAATCTCATGGTCCTCGTCTCCCACATCGGGAAAGAATCGTTGAATTGCATCCTCCAGGACCACATGAAGGGCCGCAGGAGCGAGGTGGAACTCCTGAACGGTCTTGTCGTGCGGAAGGGAAAAGAGGCTAAGGTCCCGACGCCTTTAAACGAGGCAATTGCTTCCCTGGATAAGCAGATCGAGCAGGGAATAGTAAAGCCCAATCGCTCCAACTTGAAGATACTGGAGAAATTGGCTACATTAATACCATCGTGAACCGCGTTCAGTTCTCTTCCTCTCCGTAAGGAGAAATAATATGAAGGGAATACAAAGGAGGTAATATCAGATGAGGGATTAAACCAATAAGTATTTGGCGATTGATTGCTTACATATTCTTGAAAGGAGAACGAAAAGAATGATGACAGCAATGTTTAGGTCACCAGTTGTTGTTTATGGGCTCGATGCTTCACGAAAAACTGGGGAATATAGTGTAAATTTTGGTAAGAAAGCTCTCATTGTGACAGACAATAATTTGGATAAAATTGGTCTTTTGGATGGAATAAAGAGATCACTAACGGATGCCCGAGTAGACTTTGTCATATTCGATAAAGTAACGACAGAGCCCCTTATGGAATATGCGGAAGAGGGGTTAAAAGTATTCAAGAAAAATAATTGTGATCTCCTTATTTCGGTTGGGGGTGGAAGTTGCATGGATACGGCAAAAGGCATCTCCATTTTGGCTAGTAATCCAGGAAGATTGCCAGATTTTGAAGGAATGAATAGGGTCAAAAACCCTGGGATACCCCATGTGGCAATTCCTACAACAGCGGGAACGGGAAGTGAGGTTACACCGAGCGCCGTTATCGCAGATTCTGAACGTAATGTAAAAATGCTTATTATGAGTCCCCATCTTGGAACCAAGATCGCATTAGTTGATCCGTTTTTGACGGTGCCAATGCCACAGAGTATTACCGCCTCCACAGGTATGGACGCCTTGACCCATGCCATTGAGGGTTACATTTCGGTAAAAGCTCACACAATTACAGACACGTTAAATCTCCATGCCATCCAATTAATTTCTGAAAATCTTCCCCAAGCATGGGCGGATGGAACGAACATTCAAGCCAGAACCAATATGATGATTGGTGCCCTAGAGACCGGGATGGGCTTTTGCAATTCTTCGGTGGCACTAGTCCACGGAATGGCAAGGCCGCTGGGGGCCTATTTTCACATTCCGCACGGCATTGCCAACGCGGCCCTGCTCCCCACGGTTATGGAGTTCACCATTTGGGGAAATCCGAGGAAATATGCGAAAATTGCCGAAGCCATGGGGGAGAATACCGAAGGACTGTCCGTGATGGATTCCGCTTATTTGGCTGTTGAGGCAGTCAAGAGATTGGCAGATGGTCTTAAGATTCCTCCCCTGAGGGGACTCGGTATTTCTCAGGATAAGTTCGATAAGGTCGTGGAACAAATGTCAAACGACGCGCTGGTCGGCGGGAGCGCGGGATTTAATCCGAGAAAAGCGACGCCAGGAGAAATCCTGGAACTCTATCGAAAGGCATATTGATAATTTTCTTGGTAAAAGCCCTTCTGAATTCTAATATTGGAGTAAAATCGTCAGACCCTAAGGGATGCCGGCAAGCGTCTTTCATACACAGAGGAAGGGCAACCTGTATATTGACACATCCTCAATTCAAAATCGGATAACATCCGTTGTACTATTCACCACAGAGGGGAAAGGAGATTGATATGGAAGGGGATCGTCTTGGATACACCGGGAAACTATTGAGAATCAATTTGGAGAGCGGAAAGATTGCCATTGAGAAACCCGATGAATCCTATTATAAGCATTACCTTGGCGGACGGGGAATTATTATGCACACCCTCCTTACAGAATTACCTCCTCATACAGATCCCTTGGGACCCGAAAATAGACTGGTATTTGGCATGGGCCTCTTGACCGGACATAAGCTGATCGGGACGGGGAGGTGCAGCGTAGGAACCAAATCCCCATTAACTGGGAGTTGTGGCGAATCTGAGGCTGGCGGTTATTGGGGTTCAGAGCTGAGAAAAGCCGGTTATGATGCGATCATCATCGAAGGAATCGCCAAAAATCCCATTTATCTGCGGGTTCATAATGATATTGTAGAGATCAGAGATGCCAGCAAAATTTGGGGTCATGAGGTCAGGCAGGCCATGCATTGGATCCAAGAAGATATCGGGGAAGGAAGATACCGGACCGCAATAATTGGCCCCGGTGGAGAGCGAGGGGTGAGTTATGCCAATATTATTCTCGATTGCATTGATGCCTTCGGGAGAAGCGGTATGGGAGCGGTGATGGGATCGAAAAGGCTTAAGGGGATCGTGGTTAAGGGAGACAAACGACCAGTAGCCTCAGATCAAGAAAAAATAGTGGAACTGAATCGCATCATGAAGGGCAAATATAAGACCTGTCCCATGGAGAAATACGGGACTGGAGGAAGTATGAAGGCCTTTGAAGCTGTTGGCAATTTGCCAATCCGGAACTTTTCAGGGGGCCATTTTCCCAATGTTGGGAAGATCGACGCGGTGACTCTGATGGGCGAATTCGGTGCTGGAATGGAAGCCTGTTTCAATTGTCCCATCAGATGCAAGAAGAAGGTCAAGATCGAAGAGGGGCCGTGGGAGATCGACTCGACTTACGGGGGTGCTGAGTATGAAACCCTGGCTTCGTTTGGGTCAAACTTGTTGATTGATGATCTGAAAGCCATCTCCAAGGCCCACGAAATGTGCAACCGTTACGGCCTCGATACCATATCAACAGGTGCTTCGATAGCATTTGCCATGGAATGTTTTGAAAACGAACTATTGACTCCCGAGGATACGGACGGGCTCGAACTCAATTTTGGCAATGCAGAGGCAATGGTCAAGGTGATAGAAAGAATTGCATTCCGTCAGGGGATCGGTGATCTGTTGGCGCAAGGGACTAAAAGGGCTGCGCAGATAATCGGAAAAGGATCAGAGAAATTTGCCATGCACGTCAAGGGATTAGAGGTCCCCTACCACGAACCGAGATATAAACAGGGGCTTGGACTCCATTACAGCTTACATGGAATCGGGGCAGATCATGTCTCAGGTGTAATGGATGATTCCCTCCCTGGCATTTTTGGAGATTGGGATAGTCTCAACGTATCAGAGCTCATTCCCCCCTCCGAATTGAGTCCGCGAAAAGCTCGATTGGCCTATGAATGGGGGCTCTGGCGGGAAATGCCTAATTACCTGGGATTATGTGCCTTCGTCCCCTGGAGTGTCGTTGAGATTCGAGAGGCGGTCGCTGCCATTACGGGATGGCAGGTAACTACTTCGAGGCTTATGAAAGCGGTAGAGCGTGGAATTACCCTTATGCGAATCTTTAACCTCAGGGAAGGTTTTACCCGGGAAGACGATAAACTCCCGGATCGATTTCATACATCCCCTTCAGAGGGACCCTTAAGAGATGTAAAAATTGATCCTGATGGTCTTAAAGAGGCCCAGGAGCTTTTCTATGAAATGATGCGTTGGGATAAGAATGGCGTGCCAACAAAAGGATGTTTGGTTGCCTTAGATTTGGAATGGGCACTACCATATCTTAATGCTTAGAGATATATAACGGGTACATGATGTACTTTTGTATTCTCCGAAAATCTCCTTGACTGCACCGGGGATTTCCCCAGGGGTCGCAAGGGCTCTTACTGCATCCGGGGTTGGAACTATTGGATTGGCGTCTCCGCGGGTGGCCCCCTGCGCCTTCTTGAGCAGCCGTTTCCCTTCTTTCATAGTTCCCATCAACAGACCCGGGGAAAACCAAAAAAGACCAAAAAAAGGTTGACAAACCCGGGGATATGTGTAGACTAAGGCCGTGCGTCTCCACGTTCGAGGCTGTGCAATGGGATTGAGAGTTCGCACTGTCATTGAGAATGCGGCGCGGCAGTTCCGGAAAGAACTAAATAAAGAGGATAATCATGCGATATTTCTATGACACATTTGAAGAAGATACGTCGCAGTATATCTCTGACACCCACGATGGCTCCGTTAAGGTGGAAGTGATTACAGACATGCCCCCGGCGAAGGAGTTCCGGATTGTCAGAGCCCGGTTTCAACCGGGGGCCGGTGCTCAACCGCACTCCCATGAATGGGAACACGCCATGTACATCATGAAGGGGACGGCAAGAACGGTAATCCAGGGAGAGGAGGCAATGGTGACGGAAGGGATGCTTGCCTTCGTTCCCCGGAATGCCATTCACTCCATCGAGAATATTGGGGAAGACGAACTGGTTGTCTTTGGTGTCAGTGGTCCTCCGAGGACTGAGGCTGGACGCGCCCAGTTGAAGAAAACATAGCATCCGGGAGGTGGTTTTGCAGAAGAAAAAATTGCTTCTCCCATACGAAAAGGGATGGCTGTCCGTGCGAGGGAGAGATGAGGCTTCCGAGAAAAATGGAGGGGGTTTATTCCAATGGGCATCACCAGTGATTACGTAGATTTCTGTCTTGGGCTAAAATATGAGGACCTGCCCTCAGGGATCCTCGAATACGTCAAAAAACTAGGGCTCGATTTCGTCGGCGCGGCTGCCTATGGGACCCTTGCTGATTCCAGCAAGATAATGCTCGAATTCATCCAGAGCCTGAACGTTCGGGGAGATTGTACCGTGATCGGCGGCTCCCCAAAATATCCTCAGCAGTATGCGGCCCTGGCAAACGGAACCTTCGTAAAACCGAATGAGTTGGACGATGTGGAGAATTCCTCCTCCCTGCATCCCGGTGCGGCTGTCTGGCCTGTGATTCTGGCCCTCGGCGAGAAGTACCATGTGGATGGAAAGAGACTTATAACTGCGGCCGTCCTCGGGTATGAGACCATCATACGGCTCGGAAAGGCCATCAACTATGCTGAGCACTACAAACGAGGATTTCACCCCTCTTCCACATGTGGCCACTTCGCAGCCACGGTGGCGGCCTCCAAGTTGCTGGATTTGAACAAGCATCAGATGATGAATGCCCTGGGGATTACCGGAAGCCAGACATCTGGATCCTTTCGATATATCGTCGCGGGTTCCTGGACCAAGGCCTTTCATTCGGGATGGGCGGCTCATAGCGGTATTCTTGCCGCTCATCTCGCGCAGAAGGGGTTCGACGCACCCACGGATATCTTCGAGGGCCAGTACGGGTTCCTGGAATCCTATTCGGAGAACACGCATCCGGAGCTCATCCTAAAAGATCTGGATAAGGTTTATGAGACACTTCGGACCGGGATCAAGATCCATACGGCCTGCCGACACGAGCATCCCGCTTTGGACGCAGTTTTGGCCATCGTGCGGCAGAATGGGCTCAAACCGGATGATATCGAGAGGGTCGATATTTACATGATCGGAAATGCATTTAGGCTCGTCGTTGAACCCGAAAACGATAAAAGGACTCCCAGAAATGTAGTTGAAGCGATGCACAGCATGTACTTCGGGGCGGCGATGGCCATTATAAAACGGAGAGCCTTCATCGAGGAACATACCGAGGAGTGGCTCCACTCGTCACAGGTCCAGGATCTCATAAACAAGATACACTGCCATCACGACCCCGAACTCGATAAGCTCCTGCCGGAAAAATTTCCCGCCCGGGCTATTATCCAGACAGTTGATGGACGAAAGTTCGAGAAGATATATGAGATACCCTATGGGGATGGTATGAATCCCCTGTCGCTGGACGAGCTTAGGGGGAAATATCAGCCCCTCGCCAAATCAATTTTTTCGGAGAAACGAGCTCAGGAGATTGAAGAGAGGATCATGCACCTTGAAGAAATCGAGGATTTCGGTAAAGTCGCAGAGCTTCTACAGAGGGAAGGAGGATAGGGATTATGCTGAAAAAGATACGCCACATAGGGATCATCGTGGAGGATTTTGACCGTGCGGTCAAGAAATTTGAGGGGTTTGGATTAACCTGTAATGAGGTAATTGAAAGGGAAAAGGACGGTATGAGAATCGCCTTTCTTCCCATTGGAGATACCCTGATCGAGTTCCTCAGTTTCAGCCCCGATAAAGGGTGGGATGCCATGCATAATGTGGTCCGGTCACAAGAGGGAGCCATCAACCACCTCTGCTTTGAAGTGGACGACCTCGAGGCCAGTATTCGTGATTTTGAAAAAAATGGGGCTAAGCTGGCAGAGGGCTGCCCCAGGCCCGGAGCGCACGGCCGCGTGGCCTTTTTCCGGCCCGAAACCACAGAGGGTGTCCTGATTGAGCTCTGCGAAGTGTAGACGAGGTTTTTCAAGGATGATTCAGGATCGTCATGATGGGTTTCAGCGGTTCTTTGAGGCGGACCAACCGGGAAGGTAAATACACTCAATTCATGACTTCGGCGGGTCCGTCGCCAGTCCCCGAAGGAAGGAGGTGATGAAGTGGGGTAGATACGAGGTGAAATTGTTAGACACAGCACAAACAGGAAAAGGAGGTAATGGATTATGAAAAGATGTGGTAGTAAGCTCGTTTTGCTCATGGTCTTCGTATTGGTTTTCACGGTATTTGGGTCCAGCGGAATGGCCGCCGGGAAGTATCCCTCCAAGCCCATCACGATGATCGATCCGTGGCCGCCGGGAGGGGGGGTTGATATCGTGGGTCGCATCCTTGCCAGTGTGGCAGCAGAACATCTCGGCCAACCTCTCATCATGAAATATATCTCCGGAGCAGCGGGTGTCCGAGGGGCCGAGGCCGCCTCCCGGGCAAAACCGGATGGATACACAATAGGGCTACTAGCACAAGGGGCTATAGTCAACCAAAGCGTCAGTATACCTGATCGTGCGACCTTCAAGAAGGATGATTTCATCTTCCTCGCCCAGGTCACCGCAACCCCCTGTGTGCTGGTTGCCAATCCCAAGGCTCCCTTCAAAACGCTTCCAGAGATGGTGGCATATGTGAAGAAGAACCCTGGTAAGATCGTCTACTCTTCCAGTGGCCGCTTTGGGTTCGTTCACACCGCATTCGCAAGACTCCAGTACGCCACCGGGATCAAGGGGAAGATGGTCCATCTACCTACCAAGGGAGGCGCGGCAGCCCTGAAGGAATGCCTCGGAGGCCACACCATGGCGACCGGCGCGACCGTGGCCGTTTGTACCCCTCATATAAGAGGTAAAACTGTGATTCCTCTGGCGATTTGCGACGCTCAGAGATGGCCGACGCTTCCGGACGTACCAACAGTTAAGGAAGTCCTCGGGAAGAATGTTACCCCGACCCAGCTCTGGATAGCTCCCGCAGTTCCGAAGGGAACGCCAGCGGACCGGGTGGAGTTTCTCAGGGAAGGTTTTGCGAAAATCTGTCAAAACAAAAGCATGCTTAAACTGGCGACCCGTGCGGGCGATAAGATTGTTTACATGAATGCACTAGATTTTCAAAAGAAATGGGAAAACGAATGGAAGGAGGGAAAGGAGCTGAGCAGTATTCTGCTGGAAAAGTAACTCTTACTTATCTATGCACCATGGAGCCCATCCGCCACACAGTCCGGTGGATGGGCTTTTCCATTCTTACTTACCTGCCCCTACGATACTCAGACCAGATATACCAGGCGACTGTTACAATGGTAAGGATTAGAAACCCGACAGCAATAGGATGGGAGAAAAAAACCAGAGGGTTTCCCCGGGCAAGAATAAGCGACTGTCGCAGCTTTTCCTCGGTCATACGTCCCAAAACAAAACCAATGGCCATGGGAGCCAGCGGGAAGTCCAGTCTCCGAAGAACATAGCCGATAATACCCATAACCAACATTGCCTGGACATCGAACATATCACTATTGTAGGCGTACATCCCGCCCACGCAGAGGAGAAGGACCACGGGATAAAGGAC
>JAQYWG010000080.1 GCA_030145085.1 Thermodesulfobacteriota bacterium | reverse complement strand
ACTTTTCGATTTGCCAGATCGATGAGGTGAAAGACCGGGCTATCTTATTGAACAGTTTTTCGAAGACCTATGCCATGACCGGCTGGAGGGTGGGCTATCTCGTGGCCGATGCTAAGGTCATAAGGGACCTCGTCGGGCTTCACAAGACACTGGTCATTTGTGTCAATGCCCCCGCCCAGAAAGGCTGTGTGGCCGCACTGACGGGACCCCAGGATTGTGTCGAGGCCATGACGGCAGAATATACCAAAAGGATGAGATTAGTCGAAAAGGCCCTGAAAGGGATAGAGAGGATCTCGACGCCGCCTTGCGAGGGAGCCTTCTATTTCTTTCCCCGCTTTCAACATGGGGTCACCAGCAGGGAAATGACGAACTATCTAGCTGATAGGGGGATATTCGTGCGAAGCGGGACCGAATTCGGGGGGAATGGCCAGCACCACATTCGGATCGCCTTTGCCATATCCATCGAAAAGCTCGAAGAGGGCATGGAGAGGCTTAAAAAGGCCCTTGATGAAATGGATTAGGAAAATCAGATTTGCAGAAGTCATGGTGAATTGAATTCTCATGATGTTTCCTCGCAATAGTCCCTCCCGCCCAGGGCTGCCATAACGGGATCTAAGGGCATAATAATCGTTCGTTTATTTGATCAACGTTTCCAATGTGTGGGCCAGTTGATCAAGGGATGTCGAGATCGGAGAGAGGCCGAATTTCTCAAGCACAGGAGGGTACTTCAGGCCACTTCCGGTCACTACGGTGACGACCCGGGCGTCCCCAGGGATCAGGCCTTTTTCTGCACTACGGATGATGCCGGCCAGGGCTGTAGCCGAGGCTGGCTGAGCAAAGATCCCCTCCTCGGCCAGAAGCAGTTCGGCATCGAGGATCTCTTCGTTGCTGACCTTGAGCAGTACTCCTCCATTGGATCGTATCTTCCGTATGACCTGATTTCCACTGGGTGGATAGGGGTTTTCGAGAACATGGTCGAGGGTCAAAGGGTCTTTGAAGGGTTCTATCCGGTCTTTCCCCTTTTCATAGGCATCCACGGTGGGTGAACACCCCTGGGTCTGAACCCCTATGAATTTTGGAACCCTATCGGTGAAGCCAACTTCATGCAATTCTTCAAATCCCTTCAAGACCCCCCGGCACAGGCCGCCAGAACCCACAGGAAGGGCAACGTAATCCGGTGGCTTACAGTCCATCTGCTCGTAGGTCTCAAAGGCCAGGCTCTTGTATCCCTCGACCCGCATGGGCTCGTCGGAGATGCTGAAATAAACGTCGAAGAGCTTTCCCATTTCGGACGTCCTGTTGTAGACATCGCCGTAGTTTCCAGAAACCCGAATGGCTTTCACCCCATAGATGGCCAGGGCATCGATCTTTTCCCTGGGGGTATTGGCCTTGAGCAGGATGAACGTATCCATGCCGGCCCTGCTCCCGAAGGCCGCAACCGAGGCCCCCATGTTGCCGGAAGAAAGGGTTCCGATGCGCCTGTAACCCAAGGAGAACGCGTTCTGAAGGCTGAGGGCTGTGCCCCGATCCTTAAAGGTCCAGGTTGGGTTTTGTGTCTCGTTCTTGAAAAGCAGCTCTTTGATCCCGATCTTTTCCTCGATTCGATTGGATCGGATCAGGGATGTTTGTCCCTCTCCGAGCGAAAGAGCTGGGTTGGTCTCCAGGTAAGAGTAGAAAGGAGCATATCTTTCAAAAAAAGGCCCTTTTCTGGGTGTCTTAAACCAATCCCTTGGAACCGATTCGAGGTCATATCGAACTTCCAAGGGTTCATCACAGTCCTGGCATCTGGAGTTGACGAGGTCGAGCGGAAAATTCCCGCCACACTTTACACACTCAAGCTTCGATCCCTTCATTTTTTTCTCCTCACGAGATGATTTTTTTACCCGGGCCAAGGCCCGTGCGGGCTAAATGCGAAGGCTTCCCTTTTCGAGAACGATTCTCCCATCCAGTTTGATGGTGGGTTCCCACATGATCAGATCATAGTGAATCGCTGCTTTAATTGTTCCTCCAAGGGTTATGTTTGTCCCGATTCCGATGTGAACCGTTCCGAAAACCCCCTCGTCTTCCAGTTGGACTCCCTGCATGATCGATTTCGGATTGAGCCCCACGCCCAGTTCTGCCACATTATAGACCTTTGGATCGTTCCGGGTCTTCAGGTCGTCCGCCAATGTTTTTGCCTGGTCTCCGCCTTGTATATCAGTAATCATGCCTCTCTTCACGGTCGCCACCACAGGTTCTGTCAGAACCCCGATATCAATGTAGGGTATACTGGCATCGGCGACAATTTTGCCCTCTGCAGTTTCCTCGATGGGGGAAAAGTTGGCTTCCACGTTGGGCACGGGTGAAAGTTGACCGGGTTCAACGATACAGTACATCGCATTTCCAGGACGGCCTTCTTTCTGCATCGATAAATGGGTGCCTCTCGGGGTGGTCAAGAGGACATTCTTGCTCCTTTCGAAGGCATCCGCTATGTTCTTGCATATGACTTTCAATTCGTCAAAGTCTGCCTCGATTCCCCCTGTAATGAGCTGATCCTCGATAAATTCCGTCATGACGAGGCTTCTGGCCCCGGATTCGAGGGCACGTTTCATCGATTCGGTATGGGTGATTGAATAGGAGACCGGGGTGAAGATCACATCGGCCTTTTTCATGGCCTCGGCAATGGGAACGGGAGGTTCTTGACCATGTCCCTTTCTGGGTGTCATGATGGCGATCATCACCTCAGCGCCCCTTTCATAGGCCGCCGTGGCAAGCACCTGGGCGATCTTTACCCTCTTGAAATCCGTCACGATTAAGACATTTTCTTCGGGCTTCACACGGGCGCAGGTCTCTATCAGCTTTCCGGCTCCTTTGGTCATCAGAATCTCTTTCATCATTTTCTCCTTTACAAGACGGACTACTCCTTCATATAATGCTTTTCGGCCCGTGTCAATTTTTTCGGGGGGAAAACGGTTTTTTACCAACGCTTAAGAAGCGGGAAAGCGACGGAACCGAGACGATCCGGGTCAATCATGAGGGGGGTTAAACAATACTTGACAAAAAAAGGAAAAGATCATAGGGTCGTTACGGGATGAGGAAAGCCCCAGAGTGGGTGCGGTCTCAGTTTTCTCGTCCGCACTTGTTTTAAGAAGGGCCTGACCGAATCGTGGGGAAGGGAGAGGAGGTGGTGAAGAAGGGGAATGATGAAATGATTATGAAGGAAAGGGGGGATAAAAAGAGACAAGTTTATACGATCAGGTACACATGAGAAACACATCAGTAACTGAGTAACCATGAAAGGGGGAAAAAATGAAAAAATATATCTCTTTTTTCGTATTCTTTGCTGTCCTAGGCGTGATGCTCTCCTTGCAGCCACCCGCGGCCGTGGGGAAGGAGGTCGTGGTCTATTCCACTAACCTCCAGAAGGTCAACGAAATGGTGGCCGAGGACTTTGAGAAGGAGACCGGGATCAAAGTCCACATGTACAGGGCCGGCTCCGGAATTACCATCAAGAAGATCAAGGCTGAAAAGGATCGTCCCCTTGGGGATGTGGGGTGGGGGTTGAGTAAGATCATCTGTGAGAACAACATCGATCTCTGGCAGCCGTACAAGTCCGTCAATTTCGATGCCACCCCCGCAGCTTACAGGGACCCTCAATACCGGTGGTTGGGTCAGATGCTCCACGTAATGGTCTTAATGTATCACCGGGACCTGGTAAAGGATGCGGAGGCCCCAAGGACCTGGGCCGATCTCATTAAACCGAAGTGGAAGGACAAGGTTGCGTACTGCAACCCGAACAACTCGGGGTCCGCCTACACACAGTTGAGCATCATGCTTGCCCTGTGGGGCGATGATAAAGCGGGCTGGAAGAAGGTTGAGACCTTGCTAACGAACGCGAAGATCACCCAGCAGTCATCTCTCGTTCCCAAGGGCGTGAATGAAGGGGAGTTTCCCATTGGAATCACCATGGAGTATGCAGCCCATCGCTTCAAGGCTGGCGGTGCAAATGTAGGAGTCGTTTACCCTGAAGATGGGACGGTGGCTTACACCGAGGCCGGCACGATCATTAAGGGCTGTAAAAATCCCGAGGCTGCCAAGAAGTTCATCGACTTCTCCACGAGCAAGGAGGAGCGGATGAAGATCGTAAAGAACTTCCTGCGGCGACCTGCACGCAGTGACATCGATTTCGGGGGCCTTGTGAAGGGGATGCCCGCCCTGAGCCAGATCACATTGGTAAAGGACTATGATAGGCCCTACTGGTCGAAGAGACGGCCCGAGGTTCTGAAACAGGTGAAGGATATTCTGTTGCGGGTGAAATAGCGGAAAGGAAGTGCAGGGGGTTTCATACCTCTTGCACTCCTTCAGCGAGGTATCGGGACATACCATGAGCCTGAAAATTGTCGGTGTCACAAAGCGGTTTGGAGACCTGGTGGCGGTCAATAGAGTTTCCCTGGAGATCGAAACGGGGGAGTTTTTCACCCTCTTAGGCCCAAGTGGGTGCGGGAAGACCACGTTGCTCCGGAGCATCGCCGGATTCAATCGGCCTGAGGAGGGGGAGATTTATTTCGATGAAAAAAAGATGAAGAATATACCGCCCCACAAACGGGACGTGGGAATGGTCTTTCAGAACTATGCCGTCTTCCCCCACCTCGCTGTTTACAATAATGTGATCTATGGTCTCAAGGCCAAGAAGACCCCCAGTCAGGAGATCGAACCAAGGGCTTTGAAGGCGATCGAGATGGTACGGCTGAAAGGTCTGGAGAAGAGACTTCCCAGCCAGCTTTCAGGTGGACAACTCCAAAGGGTGGCCATCGCCAGGGCTTTGGTCGTCGAGCCGGAAGTCCTCTTAATGGATGAACCGCTCAGCAATCTGGACGCCAAGTTGAGAATAGAGACGCGGAGTGAAATCCGTGCATTGCAACAGAAATTGAAGACCACCACCATTTATGTCACCCATGACCAAGAGGAGGCCCTTGCCATATCCGATCGCATTGCGGTGATGGACTTCGGAAAGATCCAGCAGGTTGGGAGACCCTGGGAGATTTACACCAATCCTGCCAATCGGTTTGTCGCGGAGTTCATTGGGACGACGAACTTCTTAGAAGGAGAGGTGGTTTCTGAAAATGAGGATTCTACGTTGGTATCTGTCAAGGGAGTGGAGCTGGCTATTCCAAAGCTGGAGAAGTCAAAGGGCTCCCGGATATCCTTTGCCATTCGTCCAGAGGCCTTCCGGGTCCTTGAAGACACGAAACCCTCTTTAACCAAGGGGCTCTTTTCACTCAAGGGTCGAATCTCCAGCGTTGAATACTTGGGCACTCTGACCAAGTATGAGATCGAACTTGCCGAAGGGGTCATTCTCAAGGTGAACTCCTACGACATCGAGCCCGATAGGATAAAACAGAGAGGAGAAACGGTAGAATTCGGATATGACCCGAAACGTGTCTTGATTTACGAGGATTAGGAGCCTCTATGCAATCGCCTTTTTGGAGACTTACAGCGCTCCTGATAATCATCGTCTTCGTCTTTTTCCTCATCATACCTATTGTTAGGATCATGAAGGGGAGCTTTCAAACAGAAGAAGCGGGTCCCTTTACCCTCAAGAATTATAAGGATTTTGCATCCTACCGATCCTATTGGAGAAGCTTTTTCAACAGCGTGTTCATAGGGCTGGCTTCGGCCATCACCACGATTCTCGTGGGGGTGCCGCTGGCCTTTATCGTATCCCGATGGAACGTTGCCGGAAAAGCGCTGATCATCACCTTGAGCACGCTTCCGCTCATGCTCCCTTCCTTTATCAGTGCCTTTGTGTGGGTCATCTTGCTCGGCCGTCAGGGAATGATCACCCACTTTTTGCGATCCATCGGCATCCCCTTTGAGTCGATCTACGGCTATTTTGGCCTGATTTTTGTCTTTACCTGTCAACTTTACCCGTATGTCTTTCTGATGAGCCTTTCCGCCTTTAGTACTATCGATGAGAGCATAGAGGAAGCCGCAAAGGTCCTCGGCTCCAGTCCCTTGAGGACCTTTATCACGGTCTCTTTTCCTCTCATTACTCCCTCTATCCTTTCGGGTGCCATGCTCGTCTTCATGACCTCCGTGGAGAACTTCGGTGTTCCGATGATCATTGGAGAACAGATGCCCATCCTCGCCGTCCAGGCTTACGTGCAATTCACCAGCGAGATCGGCACACATCCGGGAATGGCCCACACCATGGGGATCATCCTCATTTTGATCACGATGACCTCCCTGGTGGTCCAGAGGCATTACCTCGCTAAGAGGAATTTCATTCAATCTGCCAGGGGAAGGCCCTTAGTAAAAGGGCTACCGCCCTTAAAGAAGCTGGCCGCTTCATCTTACTGTTATCTCATCGTGTTCTTTGCACTCATTCCCTTTTTCGTCGCCATGGTGATCTCATTTATGGAGATGCGAGGCCCTGTGATCCATGCCAAATTCAGCTTGGAGAGCTATATATATGCGTTTACTCGATCTGCCAGGCCCATCTTTAACAGCTACTTCCTGGCAACCGTCGCCACCCTGGTTTCCGTGTTGATCGGAGTCCCCGCAGGGTACATCTTAACGCGGCATCAAAAGACTGCTTACAGCGGGGCTTTGGATATTGTGATCATGCTCCCTTTTGTCGTTGCTGGGACGGTTTTAGGCATCGCCTTGACCATCGCCTTCAACAAGGGGATCCTGATCTTGACGGGAACCTGGATGATACTTGCCCTCTCCTATACGATCAGGAAGATGCCTTTTGTCGCCCGATCGAGTTCTTCCATCCTCTACCAGCTCGATCCGGAACTCGAAGAGGCGAGCATCTCTCTAGGGGTTTCACCCATGAAGACCTTTTTTAAAGTGACGGTTCGGCTCATGTTCGGCGGGATACTTGCGGGGGCCATCCTCACATGGGTTACCATCATATCGGAGCTGAGCTCGACCATCGTCCTCTACCCACCGGGATGGTCCACCATGATCATTGAGATGTTTCAGGGGGTCATCAGCGACGATATGGGCACTGCCTCTGCCTTTGCATCCATCCTCATTCTTTCGACCATCATTCCCCTGCTGTTCATCACCAGGTATTTGCGCGGAGAGAAGACTTCAATCCTTTAAAGAAAAAGGGGACAGGCTACTTTTTTGTTGACAGGGTAAAAGATGCCGAGGATCGCACGAGGTTGAGTAGATGGGTTTGTTTACGATATCGTTAACCGTTCGGCCTGGTTTTAGTACTCCTTTTCATGATCAACTACCCCTTCAAGTGTTTTCCCCTCCTCAAATCTTCTCAAATTCTCGATGAATACCTTTGCGATATCCTCGGGAATGCTCGGCCCCGATATATGAGGGGTAATGATCACATTATCCAGATCCCACAATGGATGATCTCGGGGCAGTGGCTCTTCATGGAAAACATCCAGAACAGCTCCAGCAATAGAGCCTTGCTTAAGTGCCTTCAACAAAGCATCTTCCTGTACCAAGGGCCCTCGAGAAACATTAATGAGGTAGGCGCTTTCCTTCATCATCGCAAATTCTCTTTCTCCCAGTACGCCCTCATTTGCATCAGTAAGGGGAACTGTCACCACGACAAAATCGGACCTGCCCAAGAATTCCTCAATTTCCGTAGGTGAATACTCCTTGCTCACATAGGGCAACCGTTTTTCTTGTTCGTCTAATCCTATGACCACGGTTCCCATGAGATGGACTTGGTAAGCAATATGGGCCCCTACTGATCCCAACCCCATCACTCCCACGGTCTTACTCCGAATCGAATCCACCAAAAAGGGTTCCCAGCGCTTCCGGTCCTTATTAAGAAAGGTTTTTTTCATGCTCTGGGTAATAGCGAGAATGTACCCCACCACGTATTCGGACATAATGGGGCCAAAAACACCTCTTATTTTGGTAAGCACCACATTGGGAGGTAGCAGATTGGACCGAGCGAAGTTCTCCACCCCCGCACTCGTGGATTGAATCCATTTCAGATTCCTCGCCTTGGCGACGAGTTCTCCCGGGAACGTATGTGCGGAGAAAATGATATCTGCCTCATCTATGAATGTTTCGATCTGTTCTCTATTTTTACAGACTAACAACTGGAGGTCTTGTCGAGTTTCCCTCACCAGCCTTTCGTATCGGTCCACATACTCTGGAATGTGATTGTAGATTAATACTTTGTACTTTGATTTCACGATAATCCCCCACCTTTACAACAGATTTAACTGACGGAACACCCTTTGAATATGTTCTGAATCGAACATAGCCCGTCTAACACAAGGATTTTCCAAAGTCAATGGTTTTTATTCCTCTCCAAACTCGGCACTTCTTGGATGAGACAGCCTGAAAGAGTCTCTGAATGGGAGGGCAGCCTATGATCGTTTCCTCCCTGCGTGGGAAGCTGGTTGAGCCCTTTGATCTTTCCCTAGCCCTTTAGTGAGCCGGCCAAAATTCCGCGGACAAAATAGGGTTGTAAGATGGAGAAGATGATGAGGGGCAACATCATGGAGATAAAGGCCCCCGCCGGAAGCAAGTGCCAATTCTCTCCCAAGGAACTCATCATGCTGCTGATGTGCATTGTCAATGGGGCCACATCCCTGGTTCCACCAAGGTAAATCAGCGCCACCAAAAGGTCATTCCAGACCCAGAGGAACTGGAAAATCGCCAATGAGGCGATGGAAGGGATCGAGAGTGGCACCACGATTCGGTAGAAGACGACGAATTGGGAAGCCCCATCCAGAGAAGCCGATTCAAACAGATCCTGGGGCAAGGCCTTGAAGAAGTTTCGGAGCAGGTAAATCGCATATGGGAGGCCATAAGCCGTATGAGCCAACCAGACGCCAAGAAAAGTCCCTGCCAAATGAAGCCCCTTGTAGAGGCGGAGTATCGGGATCAGGGTCATCTGGAGTGGCACCACCAGTAAGCCCACTACGATGATAAGCAAAAGGTCTCGCCCCGGAAACCTCATCCAGGCCAAAGCGTATGCTGCAAATGATGCAATCACGACGGGAATGAGGGTCGACGGGATGCTGATGATGAGGCTATTGAGGAAGGCCCTTCCTATGCCTTGGCCTGTGATGATATCCCCGAGGATGGAGCGGCTTTTGTCCGGGGCCTTTTCCTCACCATAATGGGATTGGCCTGTAAGGACGTCCATGTAATTTTCTACGGTGAAAGCAAATGGCGTCTTTAGGGCCATCCACCAGCCCGTTGCTACAATATCCCGTCGGGAGCGAAATGAATTTGCCAGCAGCCCAAAGGAGGGAAGAGTCCACATGAGGCAGATCGAAATGATTACGATATGGAGGAGGCTTCGGGAGAGCCTTCTGCCTACCTTCCCGGTCATTGCGCGGCCTCCTGAGCCCTGAAACGCCGTATGTTAAATACTATCACTGGGATGACGGCTAACAACAAGATGATCGCGATGGCGCTGGCGCGTCCGAAGTGATGGTAGTTGAACATTTCCTTATACATGCGGTTGGCGATGACCTCCGTTCCCAGGTTGCCATTGGTCATGACGTACACGATATCGAATACCTTGAGCACAATGATGACCATCGTCGTTGCAACGACGAGGATAGTGGTTCTCATCATGGGCAATATTATGCGCCAGAAGATTCGCCATTCGCTTGCTCCATCGATTCGCGCCGCTTCCAGGATCTCGACGGGGATGCCCTTCAGGCCTGCGGATAGGATCACCGTGGAGAAGCCCGTCCATACCCAAATGCCAACCCCGATGAGGGCAAAATTGTTTACCCTTGTGTTGACGAGCCAGGCAACGGGTTTGAAACCGAGAAGGTTGCTCAAGAGGGCGTTCATAAGTCCAATCTGGTCCATGCCGGCTGGCCTAAATTCGAACATAAACCTCCAAATCACGCTGGCCGCTACGAAGGAGATGGCCATGGGGAGGAAAACCAAGGCCTTGGCGGCTGCCTCATAGCGAACTCTATCCGTTAGGACAGCAATAGCAATTCCCAGGCTCACGGTGATGGATGTGAACAGCACGAGCCAAAGGAGGTTGTTTTTGAGGGCGCCGAGCATGTCCGTGTTGGTAAAGACATACCAGTAATTGCCCAGACCTGCGAACTCCTTCGAGGACCTGCCCAAGAAGCTGATGTAAGCGGTATTCAAGATAGGATAGATGAGGTAAACAGTGAGGAAAAGCAAAGCGGAGCCCATGTAAAGCCATGGGATCAGCCCCCCTTTTTTAAAAATGTTGATCCCTCCTTCCCCTCCCCTTCTCTCACCAGGGGAACGTACCGCGATCCTTTTTGAGGACAATGGACTTCGCGCTTCTCACGTCGCCAGGTATTCATTTCGCATATGCCTCCGCCGCCACTTTCTCGATGGATTGGAGGACCTTATCCAGCTTGGCCGGGTTGTTGACGTACTCGAGCGTGGCCTTCCAGAAGACATCGTTGACCTTGGCGGGCATGAGGTCCGAGCCGTCGAAGCGGAAAACCTTGGCATTGGCCAACTGCAATGCCATCTCCCTGGCAATGACGTCAGGATAGACATCGGGTTTCACACTCCTGTTGGAAGCTATGAAAGCGCCTTTTTTTACCCATATCGCCTGCGCTCGGGCCGTGGAGAGGTACCGGATGAATGAGCGGGCTCCAGGGGTATCCTTGGTAAGGACGATTAAATCGGCCCCCCCTGTCACCCCACCGCCATATCTGGGCTCAATAGTGGGAAATGGAAAGAAGGCATAATCCTCTCCTGGCCTAAGGTTCGGATACTGCTTCTGTATGAAGCCCTGGGCGAAGCCACCCAGGTAGTTCATGTAAGCACCTGGCGGTGTGGTGTAGGGTACGTACGAACCGTATATGAAATTGGTTGCCAGCACACCAGCGGGCCCCCCGTAAACATACTTCGGGGTGTGGACGATTCTGCCCAGAGTTTCGAAGGATCTCCTGATGCCCGGGGCCGTCCATGGAATCTCATGGCCGACCCACTGATCGTAAATCTCAGGGCCGAACCGGTTGAGCAGAATGATCTCGATCCAATCCGTGAGCGGCCAACCTGTTGCGGCACCACTTTCCGCGCCGATAACCCACGGCGTGCCCCCCTCGGAGACGATTTTATGGGAAAGAGCTATCGCTTCCTCCCACGTTTTCGGCACCGAATAACCCTTTGCCTTGAAATTTTTTGGACTATACCAGACGGTTCCTTTGCTCGTGGCCTTATAGAAGATTGCGTAAAGATTGCCCCGGTATCTCCCCAGGTCGAGCCAGGTCCGTGCGTAATCGCTCTGAATGCGCTTCATGTCTAAGATTGTGTCTAGGGCGACCAATTTGCCTCTCTCGGCGAGTTCGCGCATGAACCCGGGGTTGGGGAGAATCGTTACCTCGGGAGGATCACCGACTTCAAGCCGGGTGGTGAGAACGGCGTTCAAATCGCGGGTGGAAACAAAAGCCATGGTATAGCCGGTCTCCTTTTCCCAAGGGGTTACGACATCCTGAAAATCCTTAAGCTCACCGCCGCTCCATGAACCGAGGACGTTTACCACTTGCTTCCCCATATCCGCCTGGGCGGGGGACAATGGGGTTGAAAGCAACCCCCAGAAGGTTAACAGAGTGGCTAACGCTATTCCCTGATTGGCTTTCATCGGGAATCTCCTCCTGTTCCTTTGGATTTTGAGCCTCGTGGAAAGATCATGAAAGTTATCTTTGACGGCTTCGTAAAAAGTCCATCTGCCATTCGACAGGCCGTTCGACAAGCTCACGGTCCTGAGCAAGGTCGAA
>JAQYWG010000007.1 GCA_030145085.1 Thermodesulfobacteriota bacterium | reverse complement strand
GCATCCTCCTCTCTGGGATGGATTCTTGGCCCACAAAAAACATTGAAGCCCGAATGGCGCCAGGATAAAAGCATGTTGATGAGCTTTTGAGTGATTTTACCTTTGGACAGCAGCATCTTAAGGAGCTTATGCTGAAAGATCTTCTCCAGATCTT
This sequence comes from Thermodesulfobacteriota bacterium, assembly GCA_030145085.1. Taxonomy (GTDB): domain Bacteria; phylum Desulfobacterota; class BSN033; order WVXP01. Next base: position 36,907 of record JAQYWG010000007.1, on the reverse strand, counting down.
CTGTGCCAAAAGGAGGAGCTACTCTGAACATACCGTTGCCATAGAAACAACCATCTGTACATAGAATGTGCACGTGGGGATTAAACCCCAAGAAATCCCCAAAGCTCTGTATAGCGATAACAGCTCCCGGCACTGCATCCTCCTCCGGCACAGTCTCTTGAAAAAACCCTTCAATGTCTCCCATGCACATCTCCTTAATTCAGAAAGGAGGCTGCGGTCGTAGAGGAAATATCTGCGGAGGATTTTGGGTATGCTGAAGATGAAATGGCGGTGAAAAAGCAACCATAATCAGAGCTAAAAAAGCAATGGAAATCAGCCATTCGCCTCTCTTCATAACCGTTCTCCTTTTTTTAAATAAAAAAAGCCCGGTACAGCACCTCACGGGGTCAGGAATTCTGGATTGAGGTACTCGGGATCGGGATAAGTATAAAACCCCTTGCCAGCCTTGACTCCCAGTTCGCCGCGTTGCAATTTATCCTTTAAGGCCTGCGGCGGTTGATCACTTGGATCACCCGAGTCCCCAAAGTAGACCATTTCTATGTCATAGACCACATCGAGCCCGATCGCGTCCATCAGCCCAAAAGGACCCATGTTCATATTCGAGAAGATCATCCATGCCCGATCCACATCCCGAAAATCCACAAAACCATTGGCCCACATGGACAGTGTCTCTTTTTTGATGGCACGCCAGACCCGGTTAAAACAGAAGCCCAAAAGCTCCTTATTGACGGTCAAGGGAACGCAGCCCAGGGTCCGAACCCACGAGATGCCGGCCTGCAGAACCTCGGGCTGGGTTTTGGTTCCGCCCATCACATCCGCGATGTTCATTCCTTGAAGGGGCATATAGAAGTGAATATTGAGACATCGTTCGGGGCGTCCGCTGCTCTCTTCCAGGCGAGAGACCGGGATGGAGGAGCTGTTGGTGGCGATTACCGCACCTGGAGAGGCATGTTGGCTGATTTGTCGAAATACCTGACGCTTCAACTCCATATCCTCGGGCACGGCTTCCACCACAAGGTCCGCGTCGCCTATGGCCTCGCTCAATTGCGTCAAGTGGCTGATTTTCGATGCACAATCCTCCCAGCGACCCCAGGGGATGAAAGGTTGATCCACCCTGCTTCGAAGGTCTGATCCAAGTTTGTCCATTGTCTCGGAAAAGGCTCCCTCCCGGGAATCGAAGGTCTTGACCTGGTACCCCGCGTTTGCGGAGAGCATGGCGATTTGGGCGCCCAGGGTCCCGGTTCCAATCACGGTGATTCGTTCAAACGGCCTGTTCATCCTTTGTCCTCCGAAAGATCTTCGTTTTATCCAGATTCTCAATGCGAAAGCAAAAGTTCCTGCCTGTCCCCCTGCAAGCATCTCTCTGCGATAGGTTATCGCGGCTAAAAGCCGCTCCCACGGGGTGATACGAGCGCATAAAGATACAACGTGGAGCTGTGGTATTAAGAATGATGAACCGCCCCATTCGTATCGTGAAATGAAGAATCCTCAAAAGGAACCAGCGTTTTTTTAAATTACCCGAAGAAGCCACAAGATGCAACGACCATGGTATTGATTGACTGAAGAAGATGACAGAGAACAAGAAGGAAGTGTTAAAAGAATGATAAGAACTCGCTTTTTGATAGGGGAAGTATAGGAGTAATGGGGTTGTGTGTCAAGAAAAATAAGTCACATTATATGGGGGTCTTGAGTTATCCGGTTGCGCGGGGGATTGTGAGGGATGCGAGGGCAGGGGAGGCGGGGCTTCGCGGCGGCTGAAATGCTTTGGAGTCGCGAGTATCTTGGCTCAATCAGGGAAAACGCCTCCAACCGAATCCGATTGACAGTTTAAGAATCAGGGTGCATAAATCTCAATCGGATAATCGGGGTCTTTGGGGCCTGAATTCCGCGTTATCCTCCCGGTCCTATTCCTTATCGATCAGCCAATCTAGACCCAAATAGCTCAGTCTCCCCCCTGTTGGTACGCCGGTTTGGGGATCCCATCCCATGGCTTGGTAATAGAGCTGGAGGGCCTTGTTGAAATCCTCCCGGGTGAATTGCTTCTCGCGAGGCGTTCCCTCCTCCAGGGGTTCATACAATCTATCAGGCAGATTGTCGTCCTCGCTCGACAACCCTTCCCGCATGTTGAACATCCGGCCCATGGTGATGGTCCGTTCACCCAGCTCCATCAGCTCAAAAAGGCTAGTATCCCAGCCGGTCACCGCCTCCACCGCCTCTGCCAACATGACCAGAGGAAAAGCGGTGTATGGAGCGGCCGCAAAGTTGCAAACCCCTAGAGAGTTGAAAAAATTCCAGATCTGCTGGGTATGGACGAACTGACGGATCTTCCTCGGTCCCATCTCTTGCGCCGACATTGGCTCCAGAACTCCTGCGGGGTTAACCGCCTTCAGCATAGGGCCATCGGTAAGGAAGGAAGTATCATGGGGGGCTTCAATATGGTCTGCCCCTGTGGGGGAGGTTGCATAGGCCAGGGTCAGTCCCTGCTTGCCGCGGGGGTCATGCATCGGGAGTTCTTGTCCTTTAATGTGATGGGCATAGTTCTCAGATCCCTTTCCGATCTTTTCGGCTGCCCGTCTGACGCCGTCGGCCAGGATATTGCCGAACCCCTCTCGGAAGGCGATCTTGCGAATCATCTCCAACATCCCATCCACGTTGCCGAACCGCAGGTCGATCCCGTCGGTTTCCTTCGACGTTAGGATTCCCCTTTCGGTACATTCCATGGCAAAGGCGATGCAAACACCAGTCGAGATGGTGTCCAATCCCCAGCGGTTGCACATCTCATTGCCCTGGGCTATCGCAGCCAGGTTGTCAATGGAGCAGAAGGAACCCAAGGAAGCAACGGTCTCGTATTCGGGCCCGCCGTATTCAGGCCTGGCAGTATATTTCCCATCAACCTTTACCGACCGCTTGCACTGAACTGCGCAGGCATAGCAGCCCTCCGATTTCTGAAGAATAGTATCCGTCATTGTCTCCCCAGAGATGGCCTCAGCTCCTTCGAACTGTCCCACCTGGAAGTTTCTGGTGGGCAGGATGCCAGAATTATGAAGGGGCATCACGAAAAATGGAGTCCCAAATTTCCTCAAGTTCTGGGCCAGAGGCGACTGCTTGATTCGCTTCACCACTTCCTTTCCGATCTCCCGAACCTTTTCCGGATTGGCCAGGGGCAGCCTTTTCGTCCCCCGGACAGCAATGGCCCGCAGGTTCTTCGATCCCATGACCGCGCCCATGCCCGTCCGGCCGTTGGCATGCTTCAATTCATTGACCACGCATGCGTAGCGTACCAATTTCTCGCCGGCCGGCCCGCACTGGGCAACCCGGATTCGGACATCCCCCAGTTCTTCCCGGATCAGCCGTTCCACTTCCCCTGTTTCTTTCCCCCAGAGCTGGGCGGCATCCCGAATCTCTCCTTTCCCATCCTTAATCCAAAGGTAAACGGGTTTCGGAGAACGGCCTTCCACGATGATCCCGTCAATGCCAGCCATTTTCAACTCCGGGCCCCAGAAGCCGCCGGCTTCCGCTTCCCCGAAAGCTCCGGTTAAGGGCGAGCGAGAAGCCGCCGTGTACCGCGTCAACCCGGGAAGGGGTGCTCCGGAGATTACACTGGACATGAAAACGAGCTTATTCTCCGGCCCCAAGGGATCCACACCGGCCTTCTGTTCTTTCAGCAAAAAGTAGAGGGAGAGTGCAGAACCACCCATGTATGTCCGGTAGACGAGCTCCGCAGGAGTTTCCTCGGCGATGGTGTTTGTGGACAGATCCACCCTCAATATCTTCCCGTTGTATCCCAGTGTCATACTTGTACCTCCTTCCGTGATGGAATCGCGAAGCAAGAGTCCAGTTCTTGTACTGGCCAGCGCTTAACTGTTTAAACAATTACGACTTTTCAGGCGAGAAAGTCAATAGGGAGCAGGGAAAAGGGGGCAGGCTACTTTATTGGAGGTTTGAAAGATGCCGAAGGTTGGACGAGGTTTAGTTGATGGCTTTGTTTATTATCCCAGAAGACAGTGATTTATTAGCCGTACTGAGGGATGTTGAAGATAATCCAGTGATGGCTGGTCCGGTCAGTTTAGCTAAGGCGTGCTTGTGGTTCTCTCATAAAGATCATAAAGAGACAACCGGTCACAAATATCGATTATTGATCGATGAAATTCCAGTACAATACAGTTACTACGGAGAGCATCAAATAGTTTACATTAGATAGTGGCGCTAGGTGGCTCAACTAGCAGACATTCTAAACGTAAAATGCAAACAATATTATGCTCCCCTTAGTAACACTTGATTAAAGCGTATTGTCGATTAATGGGATCGTCAAGAATTTTGTTTGGATCATTTCTGATCAATTTCTTTGAAAGGGGGCAACCGAGGTTCACCTTATAACCGTAGGCCTTGATGTCACGTTGCCACTGAACTTGACAAGACCTTTACTTCCCCAGGACCTTCCAACAGCGAACTCTTCGGCCGTCTTCGACGGGATAGAACTGTATCTCCTCTCTCCGGCAACGATCTTCCACCAGGGGACAGCGACCCTGGAACTTGCAGCCGGGAGGGGGATTGAAGGGGCTGGGAACATCACCTCCAAGCGGCTCCCATTCCCGGGACCTTCCAGGCTCGGGAACGGGAACGGCTGAAAGGAGAGCCCGGGTGTAGGGATGGAGGGGTTGGTCGTATATGAGTTCCGCAGGCCCATACGCCATGAGCTGGCCCAAATACATGACGGCCACCGCATCGCTGATATATTCGACGACGTTAAGGTCATGGGCGATGAAGAGGTAACTGAGTCCCAATTTGGCCTGTAAGTCTTCTAGAAGGTTGATGATTTGGGCCTGGATGGAGACATCCAGGGCCGAAACAGGTTCGTCACAGATGATGAGGGATGGCTCAACACTCAGGGCCCGGGCGATTCCGATTCGCTGCCGCTGCCCCCCGCTAAATTCGTGCGGATACCGGTCATCCACATTCGGCGGCATCCCAACCATTTCCAAAAGCTCCCTGATCCGTTTTCTTCGCCAGGGCCTGCCTCCTTCGTCAAGAGTTCGCAGCCCTTCCTCGATGGACTGGCCGACCGTCATCCTGGGATTGAGGGAACCAAAAGGGTCCTGAAAGATAATCTGCATCTCCTTTCTCAGGGGTTTCATCTCCTCCGGAGGGAATGCGGTAATGTCCTGGTCCCGAAACACAATTTGTCCTGCATCGGCCTCGATAAGCCTCAGTATCAGCTGCCCAACGGTCGTCTTCCCGCAGCCGCTCTCGCCCACAAGCCCCAGGGTCTTTCCCTGACCGATTTCCAGGTCCACCCCATCCACGGCCTTGATCCAGCCGATGACCTTCTGGAGAAACCCCCTCCGCACGGGGAAATATTTCTTCAAACCCTTCACCAAAAGCACGCTATGATCAGTCCCTTGATCAGCCATTACCTTGCTCTTATCTACAACCTTACCTTGATCTGTCAACTTCCTTTCCTCTGTTGAAAGATAATCGGACACCGCGCAAAATGGTGATCTTCAAAATCACACATCTCAGGAAACGTCCTCCGACAGCTCTCCTGTACATGAGGACAACGGGGATTGAAGGGACACCCCTGGGGTTTATAGGCGGGGTCTGGAACGGCCCCCGGTATGGAATAAAGGGATTGCCCTTTCTTCGCCCGGCTCGGAAGGGAAGCCAGTAGTCCCATGGTGTAGGGATGGTGGGGATTTCGGAAGATCTGCTCCACACTGCCGACTTCTGCAATAATACCGGCATACATGACATAGATCCGGTCCGCAATTTCGGCTACCACGCCCAGGTTGTGAGTGATATACAGAAGGGCCATATGCCTCTTTTCCTTGAGCTCTCTGAAGAGATGGAGTATTTGGTCTTGAATGGTGACATCAAGGGCCGTCGTGGGTTCATCGGCAATAACGAGGTCAGGCTTGCAGGCGAGGGCCATGGCAATCATGACGCGCTGTCGCTGTCCCCCGCTGAGGTTATGAGGATAGTCCTTCGTACGTTCCTCTGGAGACGCGATTCCCACATCGGCCAGGAGTTCAATTGTCCTCCGGTGTGCCTCGGCACCCTCCACGGTATCATGGGTGGTGATCGCCTCCTCGATCTGATCTCCGATGGTGAAGACCGGGTTAAGGGAGGTCATGGGTTCCTGAAAGATCATGGAGATCTCTTTTCCCCGAATCTTTTGGAACTCTTCTTCATCGAGGTCCAGGAGGTTTTTTCCCTTGAAAAAGATCTTCCCCCCCGAGATCTCTCCGGGAGGTTGTGGAATCAGCCCGAGGATTGCGAGGACTGATACGGTCTTGCCACAACCGGACTCCCCGACCAAGCAAACCGTCTCCCCCTTCCTGATCTCGTAGCTCACGCCGTCTACGGCTCTGGAGACCGCCCCATCGCTGTGGAAAAAGACCTTTAGATTCTCAACAGAGAGCAGCATGAAAGCGTCCTAGACTCCGACGTCGTGAGTTTAGTGCCGTTCTTTCAGTTTTGGGTTGAGGACATCCCGCAATCCCTCGCCAAAGAGGTTAAACGCCAGCACCACAGTGAGAACGGCGAATCCCGGCACAAAGGTCAACCAGGGGGCGTCGAAGAGAAAATCCTTTCCGCTTGAAAGGATATTTCCCCACGTGGCATAGGAGGCGTCGCCAAACCCCAGGAAACTCAACCCCGCCTCTATCAGAATAGCACTTGCAATGCCGATGGTCGCCGAGACCAGAACTGGAGACATGGCATTGGGAACCATGTGTCTGAAGATAATCCTCCAGTCGGACACGCCAAGGGCCTTGGCTGCGGTTACAAAGTCCAGCTCCCGCAGGGAGAGAAACTCCGCCCTTATGAATCGTGCTGATCCCATCCAGCTCGTAAGTCCGATGACGATCATGATGTAGTGTATTTTGGATGGAATCAGGGCCACTACCGTGAGGATCAGAAAGAAGACGGGAAAACAGAGCATGATATCAATCAAGCCAGTGATGAGGACATCAACCGAAAAAAGGTTAAAAAAGAGCACCGAAAAACCCATGGGAATTGGTCCCTTCCCCTTTGAATTCCCCATTCGGATGAGGACGGCAGCAACCGCGGCACCGAGAAGAACCAAAAGGACCCCAACTGCTGTTTCTCCCAGGAGAATCCCGATGATTCCCCCGCCCACAAGGACGGAGGCGAGAAGGTGGCCGAGACTAATCTGGCCACTGCCGTAATATCCCGCGATTCCCCCGAGAATTATCCCGATAATCACAGCAATCCCAACGGCAACAAATCCCACGGTCAGGGAAACCCATGCCCCTTGAAGCATCCGGGAAAAGACATCCCTTCCCAGGTCGTCGGTGCCGAAGAGATAGATCCCGAGCCTCGGCAATTCCTCAGGCTTGAGGGTCTCCAGGTTGGGTTTGGACAAGGGTGGGCGGAGTTTTTCCTGAAGTCTTACCAGCGCTGGATCAAAGACGGGACTTCTTCCGTAGGTCAAGAAGAATCCTCCCACTGCAATGATAAAAAAGATGACAAAAACCACCAACCCCGCCATGGCTAGGCGATTCTTCCTGAAGAGGTTCCAGTTCTCTTGAAATAACGTTCTTTTTGGTGCCTCTAAGACTCCGCCTTCTGCAGGGGAAGGCTTGCTATTCTGATTCATAACAATCATAACCGAATCCTCGGATCGACAACCATGTAGAGAAGATCCGAAATAAACGTCCCAACCAATACAAGTATGGCCGATATGAAGTTAACCGCGAGAATCACGGGATAGTTGCGGGCCAGAATGGCCTCATAAGCCATTCGCCCCATTCCTGGCCAGGAGAAAATTGACTCAATAATAACGGATCCCCCGATGAGTCCGGGAAGAATGAGACCGAACATGGTTACGAAGGGCAATAGGGCATTCCTGAGGGCATGCTTGTAGTGAACCTTGTCGGGTGAGAGCCCCTTTGCCTTCGCTGTTCGGACATAGTCCTGGCTCTCCACCTCGAGCATCTGATTGCGCACATAGCGGGAGAGGACGGCAATGCCACCAGCTGCACCGAGAATCGAGGGAAGAAGCAGATGCCACATCCGGTCCATGAACCAGTGCCATCCCGTCGAAGAGATGCCGAAGGTCTCCATCCCGATGACCGGCACGTGAAAGTGGGTCACCACAAAGATGATCAGCATGTATGCGAAGAAGAACCCGGGAATGGATATGAGGAGGTAAGCCAGAAAGGTGGTGCTCCGGTCATAGAGACCCCCCCGTCTGATGGCGGCATGAATCCCTACGGGAAAGGATAGCGTCCAGGTGATGAGCGTTCCAAGTATGAAAAGCCAAAGGCTGTTTTTAAACCGCTCGTAGATCTTCTTCAGAACAGGCCTGTTGTCTTTCCAGGAAACGCTTTTACCGGTTAAGAGATCCCGGTAATAATAGAGGTATTGAATATGAAGGGGTTTATCCAGGTGGAATTCCTTGCGGAACCGCTCCAAAACCTCTTGGGTGAACTTTGGGTTAAGGGGGTCGATCTGGCTCGGCTCCCCAGGGGCCAGGTGAACAATGAGAAAGGAGATTATGGAGACGAAAAAGAGGGTAATGATTTTCTGGATGGCGCTTCTCCCGATAAAGGCCAACATTCCTCATCCCTCCATCTCAAATCTGGGAACCTCGGGGAGTTTGATCCACTTGTTGAAATAGAACGTATAGTTCCCCGTCTTTGTCGGCTGGATGCGGCTGTATCGTGGCTTCCCCTCGGGATCGACCTCTTTAATGACAATGCGTTTATCCAGAATCGCAGTCCATTTTCCGACGTACAGGAAGCTGTATGGCTGTTCTTGGGCAATGATCTCATGGAGGCGACGGCAGTATTGCACCTGCCGTTCATGGTCGTATTCCTGACGGATTTTGGTGATGAGATCATCCGCCTCCTCATTCCGGAAGGCCACAAAATTGAGTTGATTGGGTCCGGTCTGGCTCGAGTGCCAGATCTGATAGAGGTCCGGGTCGATGCCCATGGACCACCCAAGTATTAGTGCATCAAAATCGAGTTTATTTACCCGCTCCTGGATGAAGACCGCCCATTCCAGGACGTCGGTCCGAACGTCGATACCGATATGTTTCCATGAGTTCTGGGCAATGGATAAAATCGCCTTTCGAAGGTTATTGCCCTGGTTGGTGATCAGGGTAAATTGGAGACGTTTCCCATTCTTCTGGAGCCAACCCTTCGGCCCCTTTTTCCATCCAGCGTCTGCCAACAGCCTGAGGGCTCCCTCGGGATCATATGGAAGCGGCTCAATGGCGTGATTGTAGAAGTCAGTCTGTTTGACAAAAGGCCCGGTGATTTTTTCCCCTTGCTCGTAAAGCACATACTTAATAATCTTGTCCACATCGATGGCCATCCCCAAGGCTTTCCTGACTCGACGATCCTTAAAGGGTTCCCTTCGCATGTTATAGCCGATGTACGTGTACCCAAAGGAGAGACCGGAAAAACTCTGGTAAGCAGGATCCTTACTCAGTCGTTCAACCTGATGGGGCTGAACACCATAACCGTCCACTGTCCCGGCATAAAATTCCATCTCCTGTGTCAGGAGGTCAGGGACAATGCGAAAAGTATACCGTTTATAGTTGGGAGAACCCTCCCAGTAATCCTCAAAGCGTTCAAGAACGATGTACTGATCGGCCTTCCACTCCCGAAAAAGGAAGGGGCCACATCCGAGAGGGCGGCGGTTGAACTCACTCTGCCGAAGGGTGAATTTATCTGGATCGAGGCCGCGATGCATTGCTTCTTGCCGGAGAGCTTTGGAATTCAGCAGATGAACGGGCAGAATACCCATGCCCCAGGTACCCAGAGCGGGTGAATAAAGCCGCTTGTACACAACGCGTACTGTCAGGGGATCGAGAACCTCCACCGCCTTGACGGGTTCGTAATCCGCAATCCGAGGGGAGAGGTTTTTGGGATTCATAATGGCTTGGTATGTAAACCTGACATCTTCCGCGTCAAAGACATGTCCATCGTGGAATCGGACGTTGGGCCTCAAATGGAACACAATGACGGGATTATTTTCTGTGGCTGGAAGCAGTTCCCGCGCGTATGCAGATCTTTTAGAGGAGAAAGTCTCAGGAAGGATGTCAATGAACCGCGCCCCATCAAAAGAGGAGAAGTATTCCCTTCCCAAGAGTCCCGAGAGGTGATCGAAAAGCTCCTGGTCCACCTCCTTGAGGATAAGACGAATCCTTGGGGGGGCTGCCACGCGAATCGTCACAGCAATCTTTTTACCCTCGGCGTTTTTATCCTTTTTCGAAAATTCAAAAGATCTCGCCGGAAGGGCCTCAACCCTCTGGATTTTGCCCAGTGATCTAAAAAGCGGGGCATTCTCTCTTATTCGGGCTTTGATGGCGTCCCGGAGGAGTTTTACCACTCCTTGGGCATCTTTTTTTCCCACCTTGGGAATCCAGGCCTCATCATTGACGTAGAAATAGGCCTCCTCGAAGATCTCCCAGTGGGTTGCCAGCCGTCCCCTGAAACGTAAGTCCTCGTCCCGGTCGATGAGGCCCTCGAAGACCTTTGACTCAATGCCACTGCTGGCACTGTCAGCCGAGAGAACCGGGTTCAGTATCTGGGCATCCCCGATAGAGCCCTCGATGAATTCGTTCAGACGCTCGGGGTTCTCTCCCTGCTCCTCATAGCTCGGCACCCACAAATAGGACTGCAGGAGAAACAGGATGAAGAGCGTTGGAACAGCTATCAGTATCCTACGCATGGTATGGTCCTCTTTTCTCTACCGAGGGGCGATCACGACAGAATATCCCATGTCGGCCAGTTTTGCTGCCAGACGGTAGGCCCTCTCCCTGGTGCTGAAGCGGCCAACTCTCACCCGGTAATAGCGGGTCTCCTGGGTTTCGAACACGGATATGTAGACATCGCGGATTTCCTTGCCCAGGGCCTTGGTCATTTTCACCGCATTGCCCTTATCGGAGAAAGCTCCTACCTGAATCGTAAAACCCCTACCGAAACCCTCTCTCTCATTTTTCACGATAAGGGACCTTCGTTTCAAGACCACTACCTTCACCCTGGCCGTTCCCTTTTCCACCATGTCGATGCTCCTGGCCGCGGCATAGGACAGGTCGATAATCCTCCCCTTAACGAAAGGGCCCCGGTCGTTTATCTTAACCTCGATGGATCTGTTGTTCTCCAAGTTGGTCACCATGGCATAGGTCCCCAGGGGTAATGTCTTATGGGCAGCGGTCAATTGATACATATCGTAGATTTCACCGCTTGCCGTGGGGTTACCATGGAATTTTTTCCCGTACCATGAGGCGACTCCGTGTTGGACCATTCCCACGCCGCTTCGGTCCTCGTAGCGGATTTCGGCCCTTTTAAGGGTGCACGAGGAGATCAGAAGGAGCCCGCATGTGGTGAACAGAAGGTATCGATGGATTTTTAACCACTTCATCCCGTTGACCTATGAAAATGGGAGGGTCCGGTATGACATCCCATCCAGCTTTGTCCCGTTTATGAGGATGAGGCTCCCCTTGGGCTGTTTCTCATCGACCTCGATTTGAATGTCCCTGAGGCCAAACCTCCTCTTCAGTTGATCAAGGTTTCGGTTTCTTTGGCCGCGGATGTTGGAAAGATCGGAGGGCGAGATCCTGGCGCGAAGGATTCGGTATTGCCCGCTTCTCCCAATGAGAAAAGAGGCCATGTCATAAAAGAGGGAGGACTCCACCAAATGGCCGAAGGCGGGATGGTATGGGCCCGCAACAACACAATCCTGCGTTTCCAGTTCCGGGCTGGATTGCAATCCAAGGCGAATAACGGGAATCCCCGCCCTGTAGAATTTCAGAAAGGCCCCCTTACAGAGGTCAACAGCCTCTTTCACGGAGAGAGGTGTATACCCACCGGAACGATACCATTTTTCCAAAAGCGTCCCCTTGAGGACCAACGTGGGATAGATTCTCACGAAATGGGGGTCTAGTCCGATTACTCGATCTACTGTGTGGGCATATCGGTGGGCATCATCCCAGGGAAGGCCGACCATGATTTGGATTCCCACCTCAAAACCGCCATCATGGAGCAATTCCGCCGCCTTCAGGACATCATCCGCTGTATGACCCCTCTTTGAGCATCGGAGGACCTCTTCCACCATCGATTGGACACCCAGCTCCACGGTTTTAACCCCGTACCCCTTCAGGAGTTCCAGGGTCTGGGGGTCGATGTAATCCGGGCGGGTAGATACCCTCACCGTATGGATGAATCCCTTTCGGATAAAAGGTTGGACCGCCGAAAGGAGTTGCATCTGCACCTTTTTCTCGATTCCGGTAAAGCTTCCCCCGTAGAAGGCAACTTCTCTCCGGATGGGTTTTCCCCGCTGGGCGCTCAATTGATCATGGATCCTTTCGGTGATGGAGCCTGGGGACATATTGGCGTTGGATCCGGTTATAGAGGTCTGGTTGCAGAACACACATTGGTGTGGGCACCCCATATGGGGAACGAAGATAGGAATGATGAATGGCCTTTGAGAGGGCTTGCCACCCTTTGTCATGGTTGTTCTCCGGAGATCCTCTTCAAGGCTTCCTGAGCCGCATTCTGCTGAGCTTCCTTCTTATTTTTGCCAACACCATAGCCATAGAGTCGGCCGTCGATGTAGATCTCCGCCCCAAAGGTCTTATCGTGCTCCGGCCCCTTCACGTCGGATGATCGATATCGAGGGGCGCATCCAAACCGGTTCTGACAGATCTGCTGAACCTTGGTCTTAAAATCACCGTCATCGGTCAATCCTTGATCGAGCAGGGGGGTAAACTGCTTCTCAACGACTCCGAAGGCCTTCTCGAAACCGCCGTCGAGATAGACGGCACCGATAAGGGCTTCATAGGCATCGGAGATTAAGGAGCTTTTCTCCCTTCCCCCCCTGAGGGATTCCCCTTTTCCCAAGAGTATGCACTGGTTGATGCCGATATTTTTCGATATCCTGGCCAGGGATTTTTCATTGACCAGGGAGGCCCGCAACCTCGTCAACTCCCCCTCATGGCAATGGGGAAACCTTTCCATGAGGAGGTGGCTGACGATAATATTGAGCACGGAATCCCCCAGAAATTCAAGCCTTTCATTGTCCCGAAACGTCCCCCCGGACATTTCGTTGGCGTAAGACCTGTGGGTCAATGCCAGCTCTAACAGATCTGGGTTATTGAACTGGTAGGAGATCTCCCTTTGCAGTGCGGATAACGCTTCCACTCTATCCCTCTCCATTTTCCCATTTATTGCGATCATTTCGGCTACCGCCCTCAGGTATCTCCCACTACACGCCCCAACATTCTCCCATCATCAAGGTCCGTCACCGATATCCTGACCTCTCGGTTCACCAATTCATCTTCCCCTTCAATGAGGACGGGGATATAATTCCTCGAATATCCCTTGAGCCTTCGGGTGAGTTTGTCTCGTTTTCCCTCAACGAGGACCTCTAGCTCCCGCCCGAGAAATCGTCCCTGAAAAGCCGCCTTTTTTCGCCTTCCCAGGGCCCGCAATGCCTCACATCGCCGTTTTTTTATTCGAGGATCGACTTGATAGGGGAATTCATGGGCCTCAGTGCCCCTTCGCTTGGAGAAGGGAAAGACGTGGAGGTAACCGATGTCCGATTTCTCCAAGAGCTCATAGGTTTGCCGGAACTGTTTTTCCCCTTCTCCGGGGAAACCGACGATGACATCTACCCCGATATTGAGGTCCGGGATACGGTGGATCAGGGTTTGGACGAGGTCGGCGAAGAAGATCCCATCGTAGTTGCGGTGCATTCGCCGAAGGATATCATCCTCGCCGCTTTGCATGGGGATGTGGAGATGGTGGCACACTTTTGGTGAGGTGGCGATGGATTGGATCAACTCCGGAGAAAAATCGTCGGGCTCGATGGAGCTCAACCTGATCCTTTGGGGTGCCGGGATTCCCTCCATTTTCTTGCAGAGCTCTGCCAGTGATGTAGGTGGGGAGAGATCGGCTCCATAGATGCCCAGATGGATTCCCGTCATCACCACCTCTCTAAATCCCCCTTTCTTCAGCCTTTGAAGGTGATAAGTCACCCGAAGGGGATCGAGGCTTCGACTCCTCCCCCTTGCCCGGGGAATGATGCAATAAGAACACGAGGCATTACACCCATCTTGAATCTTGAGTAGGGCCCGGGTGTGGCGGTAAAACCGGTCGATGTCGGCTTCTCCGATCTTCGTCTCTTTCTTGATATCGCCTACATTGACCATCGGGCAAGAACACATGGGGGAATTCCCGAGGATATCGGCAATAGAGGCCTTTTCCCCGTTTCCCAGAACCACCCCTACCCCTTCTACCCCTTGGACTTCCTCGGGATATGCCTGGGCATAGCAACCCGTGACCACAATCAGGGAGGATGGGTTGAGGCGGTGGGCCCTTCTGATCAATTGCCGGGATTGGTAGTCCGCTCTATGGGTAACGGTGCACGTGTTGACAATATAGATATCGGCCCGTTGGGAAAAGGGAATGATCTCAAATCCGCCCCTCTCAAGGGACGCCCGTATCATCTCGGAATCGAATTGGTTTGCCTTACATCCCAGGGTGGTGATAGCTATGGTTTCAGTCATCGATGGCTCACCCTTAAGAGCCCAGATTGGCCAATTCCAGGTTTCCCCTCATTCCCATGGCTTCTCCCACGATGATCAGAACTCCGATGATGCCCCTGATCTGGCACCCGTACTTCAAACCTCTTTCGATGTCTCCCCTTCCCTCAATGAGATTTCCGATGGAAGTGGCCGCGGCATCGGCCAATGAGGCTGATCTAGAGAGGACACAAACGGCATCGGCCCTTCCGAAGCTCATCGAATGGCCTACCGTGCCGGAGGAAGAACATACCCCCAACGGGGTATCCCCGGGCTTGATCCTCAGACCAACCTTGAAGCTCAAGGGGGATTTTCCAGCAAAGATCCCAACAACCCTTTCCTTAGAGGAGGCCATAAAGATGTCTCCCCCATTTTCACAGATGACCTCTGGGGAGAGAGGAATGAGGTCCTTGCCCACGAATTCCGCGATAGCCCCAGCAACGCTGGCCATGGGGCCCACGGTTGCCAGCCGGGAGGCATTAAGCATTTCCTTCACAATTTTCGGTGCATAGGGGTCACTCTTCACCGGCGCTAGGCTTGTACGGAATTCCGGGTGGTGCCGGATATATTGCTCGATCTGCCAGCGATACCTGATTACGGCTTCCCTGGTCTCCGATTCCAACGTTCGTTGCGCCAACAGGAATAGATCCGTTTCCCTTATGGTTACCCGGAATGGGGTGAGGTCATCGGTTTTGACGAGATTGCGGTATGCTCTTGCTTCAAACATGGGGATTTCATGCTTTTCTACCAATATTGTTTCAGCAAGACCTCCGCGATTTGAACCGCATTGAGGGCTGCCCCCTTGCGAATATTGTCGGAGACGATCCACATATTGATCCCCTTTTCAATGGATTCATCCTCCCTGACTCTTCCCACGAAAGTTTCATCCTTGCCGGCTGCATAGACGGCCAAGGGATATTCATTCTTCTTTGGATCATCGACGACGATGATGCCCGGGGCGCGAGAGAGGATGTCCCTCACCTCGTCTGGGGTGATCTTCTTCATAGTCTCGATATTCACCGATTCCGAGTGGCTGTAGAATACGGGGACTCTTACGGTGGTGGCCGTAATCCCTATCGATTCATCCTCCATGATCTTCTTGGTCTCGTTGATCATCTTTATTTCCTCTTTTGTGTAGCCATTCTCCGAGAAGACGTCGATATGGGGAAGGCAGTTGAAGGCGATCTGATGGGGGTAGACCTCGCTTTTGACCTCCCCTTGGTTGAATATGGCCAGGGTCTGTTTCTCCAATTCGCGGATGGCTTCCTTGCCCGTTCCCGAGACGGATTGATAGGTGGAAACGACCACCCTTCTTATTGTAGCTACATCGTGGATTGGTTTGAGGACCACTACCATCTGAATGGTTGAACAGTTGGGATTGGCTATGATCCCCTTATGGTTGTAGTCGGCTATAGCATGGGGATTGACCTCGGGAACGACCAGGGGGACCTCCGGGTCCATCCTGAAGGCACTGGTATTATCGATTACCACACAGCCTTCCTCGGAGGCGATGGGCGCGTACTTCTGGCTTACGGCCCCACCAGCGGAAAAAAGGCCAATGTCCATACCTTTAAAGGAATCTTCCTGAAGCTCCTGGACCTTCAGGTTTTCCCCTTTGAATGCCAGGGTTGTACCCGCCGTCCTCTCCGAGGCAAGAAGCTTGAGGTCTTTTACGGGGAAGTCCCGCTTTTCCAATACACTCATCATCTCCTGGCCAACCACCCCGGTTGCACCAACGATACAGACGCGATAACCATCCCTTTCCATGGCGATCCCTCACGAATTATGTTTGCAACAAGAGGGTGCCCGCCGGACACCCTCATCAGAATGCATCGAAGTATCAACTAATTAATTAATGGAATTTTGAATGATTGTCAATACCCCTAGGGAATTCTGTGATAAACCATGGAAAATAGATCTTAGAGCTAACTACCCCGTAGTTTGAGTAGCGTTTACCAAATAAATTTACGTGCAGCACTGCAGCACCATACAACCGCAGCACCGAAAAACGTGGAGAAAGGGGCAGCAAAGAGAGACTCTCCTAAAAGGTTTCCCGACATCCTATGTGATTCATTTCTAGGGTTCCACAACCAGATTGAGGAGGAGTCGTTTGAAATGATCTCCTTCGATGACCTTGAGGCTGATTCCCATACTCATGGTGGGAAAATCCCCTTTTATCACACCACTGAGTTTGGCCGCATCCTTCTCGGTTGTCACAATGCATTCTGCCTTGTGCATACCCCTTTGAATGATGGGGATATCTCTCCTCGAATAGACATGGTGGTCGGGGAAGATGATCTCCTCCACCACTTTGGCCCCGGCCCGTTCTAAGAGGTGCCGAAAGTAAGCGGGGGTGGCGATTCCAGACAGGGCAGCGATTCGCCTTTCCTTTACATATCCCAGGGGCAATCGTTTCCCCCCATTCAGGTCGGTGAGGTGATCGGGGCTGTAGTTGCTGTGGAAAATGATAGCATTCTTTTTATGGGATTTTATCCTCTCCTCCAGTTCCCCACACGTATCGAGTTCTTCCACTTTGGTAATGATAAAGAGATCGGCCCGGCTTAATTGATCGAGAGGTTCCCTCAACGGGCCCCTGGGGAATAGGTAGCCGTTCCCGAATCCGGTTTGGGAATCTACCAGGAGGATATTTACATCTCGTTTGACCCCCAGGTGTTGAAACCCGTCGTCCAAGACGGCCACATGGGGGTGAAACTGGGTAGAGGCGTATCGCCCGG
Source organism: Thermodesulfobacteriota bacterium (assembly GCA_030145085.1). GTDB lineage: Bacteria > Desulfobacterota > BSN033 > WVXP01. Next base: position 19,615 of record JAQYWG010000007.1, on the reverse strand, counting down.
AGAGATCGCGGCGACGGCCGACGAGAATGGGAATGCCTTCGAGCCGTTGAGCCAGCATGTAGGGTTCATCGCCGGCCTCCCTGAATGGGAGGAGGAGGCGATTGCCGTCGCTGACCACCCTGAACTTACCCCGCCTCCTTCCGCCATATCCCCTACTCAAGACGACTACATCCATGCCTTCTTCCTTGAGCAGCTTGGCGATGTGTTCCACGGTGGGGGTTTTCCCGGTTCCCCCAAGGGTAATATTGCCTACGCTGATTACTTTACAGGGTAGTTGGCTTCCCCTAAGGAAACCGGTACCGTAGAGAAAAAGGCGAGCCCGAACTCCCAATCCGTAAATGGAGGAGATCACATGGAGGGGGAAGCGATAAGCCCTTAGGCATGAAGGCCCATTTTTCCCGAATATGATCCGTTCAAGAGATCTTGCCCGACGCATCGCGGTCCTTTCCTTAAAGGAACCGAGATATGGTTTCCAGGGTTTTGCTGGTCGCTCCCCTGTTGTCCCGGATGATTTCGAAGCCGCATTTCCCCATGGTCGACATGAGGGATGCGTCCTCCAAGAGGTTTTTGGCGTGAAAGACCATCTCCTCCACTTCCCTAATCTGAAATCCCGCGCCCCTTGTGAGAACTTCGTTGGATATTTCCCGGAAGTGATCCATGTAGGGGCCGAAGAAGACCGGTTTTTTGAAGAACAGGGGTTCAAGAATATTATGACCACCTACCTTTACCAGGCTTCCCCCCACGAAGATGAGGCTTCCGAGGCTATAGAGTTTGGAGAGCTCCCCCAAGGTGTCCAAAAGGATAACGACAGCCCCTTCCCTGCCCCCTTTTGCTTTGAGTTGGGATTTTCGTTTCCATGGGATTTTTTCCCTTTCAAGGAGAATCTCAACCTCTCTTACCCTTTCGAGATATCTGGGGGCCAGTATGAGGACCAGATCGGGGTATTCGGGGGAAAGCCGCTGAAGGACCTTCAGCATAAATTCCTCCTCTCCCCTATGGGTGGAGCCCGCGATGAGTATCGGTTGTCCTGCATGGAGGCCTAAGGTCTGAAGGAGGGCTTCTTTCTCTTTTTGAGTTATTTCGGGAGGCAGTTGGTCGAATTTGACGTTTCCGCTGACGGTAACCCTTTCGGGATTTGCCCCCATCTCTACGATCCTTTGGGCATCTAAGCTTGACTGCATGCAGAAGGCGGAGATTATGGCCAGAGGGGAGGTAAGGAAACAACGAAACCGCTTGTACCATTGGAAGGAGCGGGTCGAAATGCGGCCGTTGAAGAGCATAGCGGGAATTCCCCTTCTACCCAGTTCCATGAGAAAATTTGGCCAGATTTCCGTCTCCGCCATGAGAAAGGCCCTCGGGTTAACCCGGGAGATAGCCCTCCTCACCATCCATGGGTGATCCAGGGGGAAAAAGGTGATCGCCTTTACATCCGAGGCCCTCTTCTTGGCCATGTCATTGCCTGTCGCCGTCATGGTTGAAAGGAGGATGGGGAGTTCAGGGTTGGTTCGCCTTATCCCCTCGATTATGGGTAATGATCCCAGGACTTCACCCACCGATGCGGCATGGATCCAGAGGGGTTTTTCATCCCCCACCTTTTTACGAACATCTTTGTGGCCGATGCCCAGTCTCTGGCTCAACCCCCTTCTATAATAGGAGGTTGTGATGATTTTGAAGGCAAAGAAAGGGCTCGACAGGATAAGGGCAAGGGTCAACAGGGTATTATAGAGGGAGTTGATCATCTATCCCCGGCCCCCTTCTCGAAGTGCCGGTCTGCTCGATCCGTTATCTCCCTCAATCTCCTCTCAAGCAGAAGCCTCGTCTGCTCGAAAACGCCTTTACTTATTTGTTGTGGAACGAGTAAGGGTTTCCCAAAAATAAATACCCCCCTTGAGAAGGGATAGGGGAACAGAAAGCGATCCCAGCTTCGAAATACCTTTTTTCTCGAAGCGTTGAAGGTGACGGGAATGATGGTCATTCCCGTCCGCCTGGCAAGCTCTATTATTCCGTTTTGGACTCTATATCGAGGCCCCCGTGGGCCATCGGGGGTGATGGCGATATCATATCCTTCCTCAGAGGCCTTCAGCATCTCCCGCATGGCCGAAAATCCTCCCCTGGTAGTAGATCCCCGGATGGACCTGATGCCAAAGTACTTCACGGTTCTGCTGATGAGTTCCCCATCTTGGTGGAGGCTGATGGGAATGGCCACCCCTTTCCCCCTATACCCGGCCGACATCATCAAGAGCCTGCCATGCCAGAAGGTAAGGATGAGAGGCTTCCCTTTTCTCAGACAGTCATCGTGTATGTGGCCGTTGATCATCTCTACTCGCATGGTCCACGAGAGGAGCTTAATTACACAATAGGCGAGCGGAGGTACTAAGGCTAGTATCAGCCTGTTAATTAACCTCTTCAATGGAAGGTTCCTTCGGCACGTTTAATGCCCGATAACTCAGCGGCCCTCGAGCATGGGATTACCACCCGGATCAATCCGCCCCCGTGGGATCAACGGCCTAATAAATCTGCCTCACCTTGGCCTTCCGCAAAACGGTTTCACCGTCGTCCCTGAACTGCATATCGTGGAGCCTTTTGTAGATCCGATTCAGGGCCATGAGCTCATCATGGGTCCCTTCTTCGACGGCTCTCCCATCATCGATGACCAAGATGCGATGGGCGTTCCTTATGGTGGAGAGACGGTGGGCGATGAGGAAGACGGTCCGATTTGCCATCAATCTTTCCAGTGCGATCTGAACCTGGAGTTCCGATTCGGAGTCAAGGGACGAGGTGGCCTCGTCCAGAATGAGGATGGGGGCGTCCTTGAGCAGCGCCCTGGCTATGGAGATCCGCTGCCGTTCCCCACCGGAGAGCCTTACCCCCCGTTCCCCGATTACCGTGTCATAGCCCGAGGGCAACTTCTCGATGAACCCATGGGCATTGGCCGCTTTGGCGGCCTCGATGATCTCCTCCTCGGATCTGGTGATATCCCCATAGGCGATGTTATTCCTTACGGTATCGTTGAAGAGGATGGTCTGCTGGGTCACGATTGCGATATGTTCCCTGAGGGACTTTATGGTGAAGGTCCTGATATCCCTCCCATCGATGGTGATGTGGCCCTCGTCTACATCGTAGAATCGGGGGATCAAATTCACCAGGGTTGTCTTTCCCGCTCCACTCATTCCGACCAGCGCCAATACCTCCCCCACCGTTACCTCTATAGTGATATCCTTCAAGACCTTCTTGTGCTCGTACTTGAAGGACATGTGTTCGAATTTGATACAATCCGAAATGCGGGTTAGCGGTACTGCCCCATCGGTATCCCTGATTTCGGGTGTTTGGTCCAGCAGTTCAAAGACCCTCGAGCCCGCCGCCAACCCCCCTTGAACGACGTCGTTGATCCTGGTGAGGGATTTGATGGGTTTATACAGGAGGCCGAGGGCTACCAGGAAGGCGCTGAGACTTCCCGGGGTAGAATGTCCTGTAATCACGCTATACCCCCCAATCAACACGATGGCGGCGACACCCAATCCCCCCAATACCTCGACGACGGGGGAGGAGAGGGCCCTGATTTTCTGCCTCTTCATGACGACCTTGAAGAATCGGTCGTTTTCGGCGGAAAAACGGCGGGATTCATAATCCTCCATGGTAAAGGCCTTTACGATGCGATTCCCCGAGATGGTCTCTTGGAGCAAGGAGGTTATGGATCCCATCCGGATCTGGCCCCTGATGCTAAACTTACGGAGTTTCTGGCCGAATTTGACGATGGGAATAGCGGCAAGGGGGAGGACGAAGAAGGCGATAGACGCCAGCTTCCAATTCTGATAGAAGACCACCCCGGTGAGGATGATGATGGTAAAGGATTCTTTGATGACGGTGGTTATGGCGTTGGAAACAGCCCCCTGGATGAGGGCGATGTCATTGGTGAGCCTCGATATGAGGACGCCCGTTGGCGTTTTGGTAAAGAATGAGAGGGAGAAGTATTGGAGATGATTGTAGAGTTGTTCCCGCAAATCGGCCACGATACGCTGACCGACGTAGCTCATGAGGTAGGATTGGCCGTAGTCGAATACTCCCCTAATGAGAAAGAGCGCGATGATAACCGCTGGTATGAGGAATAACAGCCTCACATCTTTGTCAAGCAAAACGTTGTCCACGGCGGGCTGGGCGAGCCAGGCGGTTCCGCCCTGACAGAGACCGAAAAAGACCATACAGATCATGGCCAAGATGAGTTTCATCCGGTAGGGTTTAACGTATTGCAGCAGCCTTTTGTACAATTGCACGGTCATGTCGAGATAGGGGAAGAGGTCTATGCCCCTTGGTGAATGACGCGATACAGGATTTGCGCCGCCCTTTGAGATGTTCCCGGGTTTCCCAATTTCTCCCTGACCTTTTCCAGTTCGCCTCTGATCACGGATAGGAGATGGGGGTTTTTCAGCATCTTGGAGGCCTCATTGAAAATATTGGCGGGGGAGGCCTGCCCTTGGATGAGCTCGGGCACAACCCTCTTTTCGGCGATGAGGTTGACTAAACCGATGTCCTTGACCTTCACGAGAAGCCGCCCTACCAGATAGGAGAGGAACGACACTTTGTAGATGATGATCATGGGGGTGCTCATAATGGCCGCTTCCAGCGTGGCCGTCCCGGAGGCGGTGATAATAAGGTCGCAGACGTTGAGTACATCGTAGGTATGCTCCCCAACCACCCTGATATCCACATTGGAGTCCGCAATATATTGTTCGACCTCAAAGCGGTTGATGGCCGGCGCTATGGGGATGACGAATTGGAGGTTCGGAAAATCCCGCAAAAGAAGATGGGCGCTCTTGAGGAGGACGGGAAGGAGGTTTTGGACCTCGTCCCGGCGACTTCCGGGCAACAGTCCAATAGTCCTCTTATCCTTGTCCAAGCGGAATATATCGAAGGCTTTCTCCTTGGCGAGATGGGGTTTGACGATGTCGATCAAGGGATGGCCTACGAATTCACAATCGATACCCCTTTCCCGATAGAAGGGAACCTCAAAGGGGAGGATTACCACCAGCTTATGGACCAATTTTGCAATCTTCTTGACCCTTCCCCTCCTCCATGCCCATACTTGGGGGCTGATGTAGTAAAAGACGGGGATTCCTCTCTTATTCGCTTCCTTGGCTAATCTGAGGTTGAAGTCGGGAAAATCGATGAGTATGGCGAGGTCGGGTTTATCCCGATCGAGGGACCCCTTGAGCCATCGGAAAATCCGATAGATAGACCTCAGCTTGGAGAGGACCTCTACGATGCCGACAACGGCTACGTTCGAGTTGTCGAAAACAACCTCGATCCCCATGCTTCTTAGATGTTCTCCTCCTACGCCGTAGAAATGGAGCTTGGGATCCAAGGAGAGAGCTGCCTTCACCAAGTGGGCCCCATGGAGATCTCCCGAGGTCTCTCCCGCGACAATCAAAATTTTCCTTTCTCCAGTGCGCTTCATGCCATAAGGCCACCCGATGTTTTCCTTCTTTCGATATTCCTTTGGATCTGGTCGGTAATCCTCAAAGCGACCTCGAGAGCCTTCTTCCCGTCCAATCCCGAGATCAGGGGTTTCTTTCTGTCCTTGATCCTCTCGACGAAGGAGTTTATTTCCGACTCCAGGGGGTCGTTTTTGGCGATTTTGATATCCTCGGCGAAGAGGCCGGGGAAAATGGGCTTACGCCCCTTGCCATCCTTGCTGAGGACGGTAATCCTTTGGGAGACGTAGTCGATGGAGAAGTAAGCGGTGGGTTGGAAGATTCGGATCTTCCGCATCTTCTCCCGGGAGACACGGCTGGCCGTTACGTTTGCGATGCAACCGTTGTTGAATTCGATCCGAGCATTGGCAATATCCAAATAAGGGGATACGATTGGGATGCCTACGGCTTGAATGGACTGGATTGGGGAATCCACCATGCTGAGAATAATCTGAATATCATGGATCATCAGGTCAAGGACCACATCGACACCTGCCGCCCTTTGCAGAAAAGGGCTCAGCCGGTGGGATTCGATGAACATGGGATCGGCAAGGCTCCCCTCCAAAGCCATTAAGGCGGCATTAAACCTCTCCTGGTGACCAACCTGAAAGACCAGTTGTTTCTTTTCCGCCATATCGATCAATTCATCCGCCTCTCGGAGAGTAGCGGTTATGGGTTTTTCCAAAAGGACATCGATCCCCCTGTGGAAGAAGTCCTTGGTTACTTGGTAGTGAATGGGCGTTGGGACGGCGATGCTGACGGCATCTACCTTATCGTATAGATCCTCATAATGGTAAAAGGCATTGGTATTGAAACGCCTCGCTATTTCCTGTGAACGGGAGCGATCAATATCCACCAACCCCACCAACTCCACTTCAGGCATTTGTTGGTATTTCTCGGCGTGAAATTGCCCGAAGTATCCCACGCCGACCACACCGAGCCTTAATTTCCTCGTCACCTGCAGATCCCCCTCTTTGATCCTTGAATGAATTGAATGAGGTGAAACACTTCGGGAATATTGCTTATTTCATCCGCCTGGATGTTCTTTATGGCATTTTCGAGGGTCAATCCGGACCTGAAGATGATCTTGTAAGCCTTTTTGAGCCCCTTGATGGTCTTCTCCGGGAAACCGTGTCTTTTGAGGCCGACCAAGTTTAATCCATAGGGTTTACACCGACCGCCCGCAACAAGGATATAGGGGGGGATATCCTGAGGGACACCGGTTAGTCCGCTGATAAAGGAGTATGCGCCGATTCGGACGAACTGGTGCACGGCCGATAACCCACCGATGATAGCACCATCCTCGATCTCGATATGTCCCGCTAGAGTAGCGGCGTTGGACATAATCACTTGGTTCCCGATGAGGCAATCGTGGGCCACATGGGCATAGGCCATCAAGAAGTTCTCATTGCCCAAGACAGTCTTCCCTCCCCCTTGGGTCGTCGCCCGATTGATGGTGACGAACTCCCTGATAACGTTGTTATCGCCGATAAGGACATGAGATTCCTCACCCGTAAATCTGAGATATTGAGGGACTTCTCCGATGGAGGAAAATTGAAATATCTTACAATTTTTTCCGATCGTTGTCCATCCGGTAATTACCACGTGGGGTCCGATCCAGGTGTCCTTGCCGATGGTTACGTTTTCGCCGACGACTGAAAAAGGGCCAATTTCAACGCCTTCGGCGATCCTTGCCCGAGGGTGAACAACAGCCTTTTCGTGTATCATAAAGAGCGCCTCCGACTTCCTTATACCTTGTCGCTTACCATGGCCATTAATTCCGCTTCGGCAGCCAATTGGTCCTCTACATAGGCTTTCCCCGTAAAGCCCCATATGGATTTGCGCTGTTTTGAAACAACCATCTCCATCCTAATCTGATCTCCCGGCTGAACCGGCCTTCGGAATCGGACCTTGTCGATGGCCATGAAGTAAACCACCTTCTTCTTAAGCTCTTCAGGCATTGATTTGAAGGCAAGGACACCGGCGGTCTGGGCCATGGCCTCGACTATTAATACCCCAGGCATGATGGGTTGGCCTGGAAAGTGGCCCTGGAAAAAGGGTTCATTGATGGTGACATTCTTTATGCCGACGATTCGCTTCCCTATTTCCAACTCCACGATGCGATCGACGAGGAGGAATGGGTATCCATGGGGCAACAGCCCCATAATTTCATTGATCTGGATCATGGGTGTCCTCCAAAGATTGATGAAATGTTTTTCGTCTTACGTTTTGTCCCGCCTCCAGGGTCCTTACCTTGGCCTCCAATTGACCAATCTTCCTCCACATCTCCGGAAGCTTGGGAAAGGTCAGGACTGCTCTCAGTTGTTCTTTGTGGGGTAGGGGAGGGGTGCCGGTGACTACCTGGTTAGGAGGAATGTCCTTGACCACTCCCGACTGGGGCCCCACCATGACATTATCCCCGATCTCAATGTGATCGACCACGCCCACCTGGCCCGCCAGGATCACATTGGCTCCGATCTTAGTGCTTCCGGCGATTCCCACCTGGGCGACGATGATGCTATCCTCGCCAATGATGACGCTGTGGGCCACTTGAACGAGATTGTCGATTATTACCCCCTTTTTTATGACGGTCTTTCCCATCGCGGCCCTGTCCACCGTGGTATTGGCCCCTATCTCGACATCGTCTCCGATCTCCACGATACCTATCTGCGGTATTTTGACATTTCGTCTGCCGTCCTTAGCGAAACCGAAGCCATCGCTCCCGACGATAACCCCGCCGTGGAGGGTTACCCTTTTGCCAATTCTGCTTCCCCCGTATATGCAGACATTGGGATAGACGAGGGTATCGTCCCCGATGAAAGCGTTATCGCCGACGAAAACCCCGGGGAAGAGGGTGACTCGATTGCCGATCTCGGCATGATTACCGACATATACGAAGGGGTAAATGCTGACCTTTTCCCCCAGCTTGGCCGTCGGGCTAACCCAGGCCCGTTGGTCAACTCCCCTTGATTCGTAAGGTCGATGGACGTAAACCTCCAAGATCTTGGCAAAGGCCAGGTAGGGGTTTGCTACCCTAAGGAGGGGTTTATCAGCCTCGCGGACCTTCGGGGAAACGATGACAGCCGAAGCCTCGGTCTGTTTCAATTTTGGCAAGAATCTCGGGTGGGCAACGAAGGTAATCTCACCTTTTTGGGCTTCTTCGATAGGGGCTACGCCGAAGATCTTAACTTTTCCGTCGCCGATAACCTCCCCGCCCACCAATTGGGCCAGTTCCTTCAGCGTTTTTTCCATGGGTGGGTTCTCCCCTTCTATTTCTTGCTGGTGGAGTTGAAGATCTGAATGACACGATCCGTGAGGTCTATTTTCCCCGAGATGTAAATAGCCTGCCCCTTTTCCAGGATGACGGTGAAATTCTCGTCTTCTCCCAGCTTTTTGACCACCGCCCCTAAATCCTTCAACGCGGCTTTGGTGAAGTCTCTCTCCTTCTGCTTGAATTCATTTAGCCTGTCCTCTCTCCACCGCTTATATTCCTTCATCTTATTCTGGAACTCCCGCTCCTTTTCCTTCCTCCCCTTCTCGCTGAGCATCATTCCCTGTCTCTGAAGGGTTTCCTGTAAGGCCTGAAGTTCTTTCTCCCTTTGGGCAATTTCGGTTTGGATATTTTTGTATTCGGTTTCCATTACCACCTTTGCTTCCTTGCCGGCCTCGGATTCATTCAGAGCCTTCTGTAAGTCCACATACCCGATCTTTATCTCTGCTGCGCGAGCCACGGCGCCGAAGGTGAAAAAGATCAAGACCCCACAAAGAATGATCATCTTTCCCTTCGTTGTGTCCTTAAACATTTCCCCTCCCTCCAAAAGGTCGTCTTCAAAATTGAGCCCCTGCGGTGAAGTCCCAAACACCCTGCCTCTCGCCCTCGTGGGGGTCGAGGTTATATCCCCAGTCGATTCGAATGGGACCCACAGGCGAGAACCAGCGGATCCCTACCCCCACGGCGTGTCTCCACCTTTCAAATTTTTCATCCCAGCCTCCCCCCCCATCGTAGAAGATAGCGCCCCTCAAGCCGAGCGCCCTGCTCAAGGGAAAGATGAATTCCGAATTGAAGATAACCATTTTCTCGCCCCCAATTACCTCCCCGGTTTCGTCCTTGGGTCCCGCCTCCCCATATTCGAAGCCCCGTATCGTATTGATGCCGCCGACGTAAAATCGTTCGTAAATGGGAACGACTTTCTCATCGTATCCCTCGACGATGCCAGCTCTCCCCCGCAGATGGAGCACCGTGTTCCAGGGCAGGGGGAAGTACCAATTGGTATCGCCGACAACCTTGTAGAAGGTGTTGTCACCCCCTAAAATCCCTCCCGCATTCTCCAGGCTGAAGGTGTGTTTGGATCCCTTGGTAGGGTTGTAAAAGTCATTCCTCGTATCCCTCGCCAACACCAGGGTGAGGCTGTGGGTATCCTTGGTTCCCTCCTCTTGCTTCACGAGATCGGAGGCATCAGGGGAGACGTCGAAGATCTTCACCCTCTCGGCTCGGCCTACAAGAGAGGCTGATATATAGTCCGTCAGGTTTCTGCCCAGGTGGACGTCCGCTCCGAGAACATCGGAGCTGTATGTATCGAAGATTTCCGACTCCTCTTTATAGACATCAAACCCAGCGCTCGTGGGTGTTCCCAGGAGCCAGGGCTCGGTAAAACCGAATTTAAATCGCTGACTCTCGCCTCCCATCGTACCGGATAGATGGGTTTTATAGCCGAACCCAAAGAGGTTTCGCTCGGAGATAGTGACCGTTCCCAACAATCCTTCCAATGTGCTAAATCCCGCCCCAAAGCTAACGGCTCCTGTTGGGGCTTCTTCTACCCTAATATCCAAGTTGATCTTGTCATCACGGGTTCCCTTACTGGTGGTAAATTCGGCCTCCTTAAAATACCCGGTGGTCTTGAGCTTTCGTCGACCTTTTCTTATGGCTGTTGAGCTGTACAGATCACCTTCTCCCGCTTTGAGCTCCCTCCTGATTACCTTATCCCGGGTCTTTGTATTTCCGGAAATGGTGATTCGCTCGAAATAGACTTTCTTCCCCTTGTGGATATCGAAGGTGATGTGGGCGAGCCTCATTTCCGAATCCACGGAGGTGAGGGGGACAATTTCGGCGTAGGCGTATCCCCTGTCCGTATAGAAATTGGTGATCCTCTGGATGTCCTTCTGGACTACGGAGCTGCGATAGACTTTGCCCTTTTTAAGGCGTAACTTTTTGAACAGGTCTTCCCGTGTGGTTAGAATGTCGCCCTTGAAGTCGATCTCCCCCACTCTAAACCGTTCCCCCTCTTGGATTTTGATGTCGATGTAAATCCATTTCCCATCCTTGGTTATGGTAATCTCGGGCTTGTCGATTTTAACCTGGATGTGTCCGTGATCGAAGTAAAAACCCTGGAGGCTTTGAATATCGGCATTGAGGATATCTTCATCCAGCATCCCCCTTTTCATTAACCACCCAACCCATCCCTTCTTTTTTGTCCTCATGTATTTTCGGAGTTTCCTCGTCGAAAAATGCTCGTTACCCTGGAATCGGACCTTCTTAATGTAGCCTTTTTTCCCCTCTTTGATGATGAATTCGATATCGACTTGGTTTTCATCCAGGTAGTTCGGGTGATAGTCGACCTCTGCCCGGTAGTAAGCCTTGGAAGAGTAAAGTTTTTTGATGTTATCAGAGGCTTGTTTGAGCTTCTCCATATTTAAAATGGCACCGGTGGTAATATCGATCCTCTCCCTTATTTTGGAGGCTTCGATCTTCACATTTCCCGAGATCAGTATATTTCGGATGGAGGGTTTTTCCACAACGATGAATATAACCTCTTTGCCCCCTTCCACATCCCTCAGATCGATGATGACATCGGTAAAATAGTCCATCTCATAGATGGAGTTAAGATCCTTTCTGACCTGCGGGATCGAGAGGGGTTCGTTTTCCTTGCTTTTAATGTTGTTTCTGATCACGTCCTCGGCGACCTTCTCGTTACCTAGTATGGTGATTTTTACGATCTTTTCGTCTTCTCCAAAGCACCGGCCGGATAGGAGGAGATAGAGCAGGATATAAACCACTATTCTCCCACCGAACTTGAGTGCCGGGGTCATATGGATTCCTTGGGAAAGAGGTTCTCGTCAAGATCTAAATCTGCAGCGGTTTTGGGTAGTCTTTCATAACAAATAAATGATCCTTTGTAAATAGGGAAAATCGAGGTTGTCTCCATTAAACCTCCTCAAAGACCTTTCCGTCCATCATCTGAAGACTTCTGCGCATTCGGCTGGCAATCTCACGATTGTGGGTGACCACGATCAAGGTCACCCCCTTCTCGGTATTCAACCTCATGAGGAGATCGTGAATGGCATGCCCCGTTGCGGTGTCTAAATTTCCCGTGGGCTCATCGGCGAGTAGCAGGGTGGGTTGCAGTATGAGGGAGCGGGCCACAGCTACCCGCTGTTGTTCGCCTCCGGAGAGTTCACCAGGTTTATGGGTGAGTCGGTCCTTTAGGCCAACCCCCACGAGGACTTCCTCGGCCTTCACGGCGGCTTGCCTCCTCTGCATTCCCTGAATTAAGGCGGGCATCATGGTGTTCTCCAGGGCGTTGAATTCGGGCAGGAGATAATAGAGCTGAAAGACGAAGCCCACCTCTCGATTTCGAAATGCGGCAAGGGCCTTCTCTTCCATGGAAAAGAGGTCTTGGCCGCGGTAGATGATCCTCCCCGACGTGGGCCTATCGAGGGTGCCGAGGATATGCATAAAGGTAGTCTTTCCCACTCCTGATGAGCCATAGATGGCCACCGCCTCACCTGTGGAAAAAGTGAGCGTGATATCCTTGAGGACATCAACCTTCTTTGGCGCACGGCCAAAGGATTTAAAGAGGTTTTCTACGAGGATTAAGGGATGAGTCGCCTCCAAGGGTTCTTCCTCTTTCCACATGGGGTTTTCACCTTAAACCATTGTTGCCGTTGCCTTCTTGGTCCAGGAGGAGGAGATGATGTGGCTCGTTACTTCCAATCTCTTCCTTGAAAAGACCTCCAGTGTTCCCTTGATGGAGGGATATGCTGCCACGACATGATCGAAATCCGCCTTCTCCAATTCCAGCAGTTCGGTTGTTTTGGTGGTCCTCACGCTGGCCATTCGAGGTCGGTTGAAGATCAGCGAAATTTCCCCGAAGAAATCACCTCCCCTGAGACAGCCCAAAATAACCCTCTGCTCGGCCCCTTTCGAGGCAAAGACTTCTACCTCCCCGCTTTTGATGACGAAAAAGGATGTGGGTGGGGAGCCCTGATTGAATATTAACCTGTTTTCCCCAACCCTCCTCGGTTTGAAATGACTAACCAGTTGGGCACGCTCCTGCGGTTGAAGATGCCTAAAGAGGGGAGCGAAGGCCAGGAGCGTATCGATAATGCGTTTCTTATAAAAGTTAAGCAGGATACTCCTCATCCGAGGATGAACTTTAGCAATTTCGTCGAAATCGTTTCTTGAAATTTCCAGAACCTCCAAATCGGCCAGGGCCTTGACGGTGGCATGCCTCTTCTGATCGGAAAAGAAACCGAACTCATCGAAAAAATCCCCCTCCCGTAGGGTGGCCAAAAGGATGTCCCCTTGTTTACTCTTGGAATATTTAAGGACTCCCACTTTCCCGGAGCTGATGATATAGATGGAATCCCCGGGATCCCCCTCTTTACAGACGAGACTTCCCCTGGCCACGTGCTGAGCCTTGAGGTGGCTTACCACTTGGTGGAGTTCATCCCGATTCAATTCGGAGAAGAGGGGGATTTCGGGAAGCTTCTTTTCGGCCTTTTGTCCCTTGGCCGGTATCTGGGAAGAGATACCAATCTGGGCATAGAGATCGGCTAACTCCTTACCTATTTCCTCTTGAGAAGGATCAATGCGGAGGATAATCTTGTTTAAGGAGATTGCCTGGATGAGGAAACCCTCCTTGGCATAGTGACGGGTGAGTTGCTTGTATTGGGCAACGGCCTCACCGGCCCTTCCCAGCTTTTGTAGCAGGTCACCTACTCTCAGACGGGACCTGAGGTCCATCGGGTCCAGTTTGGTAATTCTTTGAAATTCCCCCAAGGCCTTTTTGTAATTTCTCTTGGAGAGATATTTCTGTGCTCGGCTTTTTATGAGGGCCTTCTCGGAAGCCATAGGACTTTTACTCATAGCGCAAGGCCTCCGCGGGGTCCAGCCTCGAAGCCTTCCAAGAAGGATAGAGGGTTGCCAAAAAACATAACATCACCGCAACGATAACAATTATTACCACGTCAGCCGGATTCAGCTCGGATGGAAAACGCTCGAGGTAATAGACATCTCTGGGAAAGACTTCGAAGCCCAGGATCTTTTCAACATATCCAGCGATCGTCTCCATATTGATGGCGACCAGCAGGCCCGTTAGGGCTCCCAGAATGGTTCCGACGGCACCGATAATGAGTCCTTCGATGATAAAGATCTTCATAATGCTCCGAGCCGTCGCCCCCATGGATTTCAAGATGGCGATGTCCCTGTTCTTCTCCATTACCACCATGATCAGCGTACTCACGATGTTGAAGGCCGCCACAAAGACAATGAGGAATAAGATGATAAACATAATCACCTTTTCCAGCCTCAATGCAGAAAAGAGATTCTTGTTCATCTCCATCCAGTCCTTGGTCCAATAGGGAAAACCGAGATTTTCTTGGATAACCCTGGCCACTTTCCTAGCTTTATAGACGTCGTCCACTTTTATCTCTATCCCCGTAACGGCATTTCCCATGTCGAAGAACCGTTGTGCCTCCTTGAGGGAGATATACGCCAGGGAGGAATCGTATTCGTACATTCCCACGTTGAAGATTCCCACGACCTTAAACTGCTTCATTCGGGGAACCATCCCCATGGGCGTTATGGTACCCATAGGTGAAATCACGGTGATGGGCTCATTGAGGAATGTACCCAGATGTCTGGCCAACTCCCTTCCGATGATGATCCCAGCGATGGTTCCAGCTCCCCCTTGCGCCTTCAATTTACTGAGGGACCCCTCCTTGATGGCACGGCCGATATTGGTTACCTCAACCGCGGAATCGGGATCAATCCCCCTGATGACGACGCCAGAGACGTTGGCCTTCGATGTGAGCATCACCTGATTGTAAACGAACGGGGAGGCCGAAACGACCCGCTCATACCCCTTCACCTGTTCAATTAAAGCGGAATACTTTGCAATTCCCTCGTCCCCGTGTTTCATTAGGATGACATGGGAATAGGTGCCCAATATTTTCTCCTTGATATCCTTTTCAAACCCGTTCATTACGGCCAGTACGATAATAAGGGCCGTCACTCCGAGAGCGACCCCGAGAATAGAAATGATGCTATTAATCGAGATGAAGAACTGTTTTCTCTTGGCCATCAAATATTTCAGGCCAATGAATAGTTCGTATGGCATCGGCATGGAGGGCGTTTCCTCCCGGCTATTCCGTTGACCGGAGAGAATCTATTCCCTTTGAGGCTTCAAAAGGGGAAATAGAATTACCTCCCGGATGGAAGGGGAATCGGTCAACAGCATCACCAAGCGATCGATTCCTATCCCCTCGCCCGCAGTGGGTGGCATTCCAGATTCCAGGGCATGGAGGAAATCTTCGTCTAAACGGTGACCTTCCATTTCCCCAACGTTGCCCTGCTCCAACTGTTTGATAAACCGTTCCCTCTGGTCCACGGGGTCATTCAATTCGGAGAATCCGTTGGCGACCTCTTTTCCTGCTATATAAAGTTCGAAGCGATCGACCAGATCCGGATGATCCTGATTTCTCCGAGAGAGGGGAGAGACATCGGTCGGATAATGGGTGACGAACGTGGGTTGGATAAGGTGCGGTTCCACGATTTCGTCCAATAGCTCGGTGATGATTTTCCCAGGGGGAATCCCTTTTTCCAGCGGAATCCCCAACCCTTGGGCGTATTTCAACGCCTTGTCGTAGTCCTGGAGGGTTTTGGAATCGATCCTTCCCCACTGAAGGATAGCTTCTTTGACGGTCAGTCGCTTCCAGGGGGGAGAAAGGTCTATTTTTCCCCCCTGATATTCGAGGGCCAGGCCGCCAAGGACATTCTGAGCAATAAAGCAGACCATCTCTTCGGTAAGGGCCATCAGATCTTCGAAAGTAGCATAGCTCTGGTAGAGTTCCAACATGGTAAATTCCGGATTGTGCTGGGTGGAGATCCCCTCGTTCCTGAAGTTCCGATTGACCTCGTAAACCCGTTCGAACCCCCCGATAACCAAGCGTTTTAGATAAAGCTCAGGGGCCACCCTGAGGTAAAGGTCCATATCCAGGGCATTGTGATGAGTCTTGAAGGGCCGGGCCGTTGCTCCCCCCGGGATGGGTTGCATCATGGGGGTTTCGACCTCGAGAAAGTCCCTTGCGTCAAGGAACTGCCTGATCAGCTGGATAATCCTGGTCCGTTTGGTGAAGATCTCCTTCACCTTTGGATTCACGAGGAGATCCAGATATCGCTGCCGATAGCGGGTTTCCACATCCCTCAGCCCGTGCCATTTCTCCGGTAGGGGTCTCATGGATTTTGTCAAGAGCCGGATACTTTCGGCATCGAGGGTCAACTCATCTGTTTTGGTTCGAAAGAGGGTCCCGGTAATTCCCATGAAATCTCCGATATCCATTTTCTTAAAGAGACCAAAAGATTTCTTTCCGACCCTGTCGCTTCGAACATAGACCTGAATCTTACCCCTCCTGTCCTGGATGTGTATGAAGGCCGCCTTACCAAAGTCCCTCATGGCCATGATCCGACCGGCCAGTGAAAAGGATTCCTTCACCATTTTCAACTCATCAGGGGTTGCCTGGCCAAATCGGTTCACAAGATCCTCGCACGTTTTTTCCACTCGGAAGTCGTTGGGAAACAGGTTTGTTCCCTCTTTCTTTAGTTCATTAACCTTGCGAAGCCTCTGAACCATCAGGGGTTGGAGTTCATCCATAGATCCCCCTTTCCCTTAGTGCTTCGATTCGCAAATACAAGGACGTATTTTCTGGAGCAGGATCTGAGCAAATGCTCACTCCATTCGGCCCGAACTCATGGCCCAGGGCAGCACTAAGTCCTGAGGGCTTCGACTGAGACATGTCGACGAGCTCATGTCGAGTCGCTCAGCCGAAGTCTAAATATGTTCGTAACCGAACTTATGAACCGAAGGACTTAGTTCCTTAAATCACAATAAAATATCACTCTTCCTCCCAGCCAGTCAAGGGAAAAGCCCTCCCTGATCCACCATCAAGGCATCATCTGCCGTTCGACAGGCCGTTCGACAAGCTCACGGTCCTGAGCAAGGTCGAAGGACTCACGGCCCTGAGCAATGCCGAAGGGCTCACGGCCTTGAGCAAAGCCGAAAGGCGGCGTTGCCTTCGATCGCTCCTCTCGTTCGACCTTGAGGCTCTCGACAGGCTTGCGGCGTATTGCTCCATACGCCTCAGTCGTCGCTCCTCGACGCCTTGCATCTAATACCTTGCTGGTGATCAGGAATATTCCATAACCTGCTGATTCCAGTGTTAATACCTAAATGAGACGGTGGATTTTGAGTTTCTTAGTCCCTTGAAAAAAGAGAAGATGATTATTATAATGTAAGTAATCACTTACTAAGTTGAATAAACGGCATGGGAAAAGCGACCAAGAAAAACGAGCGCCTGAGTGGGGAAGAAAGGCGGAAACAGATAATAAATGCCGCCCTCACCCTCTTTGCCGAAAAGGGGTTCAGTGGTACCAGAACCAGGGAGATCGCTGAACTGGCTGACGTGAGCGAAACCCTTATCTTCCAGCACTTCAAGACCAAGGAGGACCTCTACCGCGCAGCGTTAACGGAGCTCTTCAGCCAGTACCCGGTACCGCCGGAGGTCGAGGAGAAGATGGCGGAAAAAGATGATGTTGGGGTCTTCAGAACGTTTGCCTTCCATGTCATAAGGCATGGTCTGCAAGATCGCAGGATCGTCCGGCTTGGTATTTTCAGCGCCCTTGAGGGTCCCCGCTTCGGTGAGATATTCCACCACGGGGGAGAGGCGGGGCCACCACTGCCTCAGCTCTTGGCCCCCTATATACAGCAGAGGATGGAAGATGGGGCGTTTAAGAAGGTCAACGCCCAGATTGCTGCTCAACTCTTCATTGAGACGGCAAATATGTATCTTGCTGACCAAGAAGCATCCATAAGCGGACCACCGCTTTCGTTCTCGGCTGAGGAAGTTGTGGAGACCCTCGTGAGGATCTTCTTGGGCGGGCTAAAAAATTAGGGGGGATCGTACAGGAGGTAATCCCCTCCTTCAGACTAACCTTTTGAATCGGATGCACGAAGAGGAAAGGAACAGATGAAACCCAATCTGCACAGTTCATCCGCTCTGTTGGCGGTTCTTCTCACCCTGGTCTCCGTAGCCGGCTGTGGCCCCTCGGAGGGTAAGGTCGAGACGAAGAACGACCAGTCCCGAGTCAAGCCCGTTCAAGTGTCCGTGATTACGATTAAGCCGACTCCTATCAAGGACGCGCTTCTCCTTCCAGGCGAGACCGAGGCCTGGCAGGACGTCCGTTTGGCTTCGGAAACAGACGGAGTCGTCGAATGGATAGATCCCAAGGAAGGCCAATGGGTGATTGAGGGAAAGCTCATCGCACAGATTGACGTCTCAGTCCTCAAAGCGGCTTTAGACCATGCTCAGGCTTCCTTCGACTTGGCGAATAAGCTCTATCAGCGTCGCAAACTCCTCTCCGAACGCAACGTCATCGCGAAGGAGGAGTTAGACCGCAGTCTGAACGAACGGACCCTCGCCCTCAGCAATCTGCGCAGAGCCAAAGTCGAGTACGAACGGGGATTCCTCCACTCGCCCATCAACGGCTTGGTCAACCACCTCCATGTTGATGTGGGTGAGTTCGTGGACAGGGGCAATCCCGTTGCGGACCTGGTCAACGTGGACAAGATTAAGATTAACGTAAACGTTCCCGAGCTCGATGTGCGGTACCTGCGCGTCGGGCAAAAAACCATGGTTTCGGTCGACGCCTTCCCGGGCCGCCGGCTGTCCGGGAGTATTGACTTCGTGGCCTACAAGGCCGACCCAGCTACCAAGACCTTTCAAGTCAGGGTTTTAATCCAAAACCCGGACCGCCAAATTCGGCCGGGCATGATCGCACGGGTTGCCTTTCTTCGCAGGGTTATCTCCGACGCCTTGGTTGTCCCCCTGTTTGCCCTGGTGGATAAGGGCGGCGAGCGCATAATCTTCGTGGAAAAAGATGGCATCGCCTACGCCCGAACCGTCTCGATCGGTATCATTGAGGGAGACCGGATCCAGATCACTGAGGGGTTGGAGGTCGGTGACCACGTCATCGTGAGCGGTCAGGCAGAAGTCGAGGAAGGGATGCAGGTCCAGGTTCAATGATCGTCAATCAAATCGCTCTCAAACGTCAATCCGCGGTTCTGGCGCTCATGATCTTTATCGTCCTCGCCGGGCTCTACTGCTACGTAACCTTGCCACGGGAATCATATCCGGACATCACCATTCCCTACGTCTTTGTAACCACGACCTACGAGGGCGTCGCCCCCGCGGACATGGAGAAGTTAATTACGATTCCCATCGAACGAAAGCTCAAAGGTCTCTCGGACGTTGAGGAGATCCGTTCCACCTCGGCAGAAGGCCTCTCCACCGTGGCCGTCAAATTCCTGCCCACGGTAGATATCGATGATGCGCTCCAGAAGGTCAGGGACAAGGTCGACCAGGCCGAGGCCGACCTGCCTGCTGATCTCCCCGATGACCCGGTCATCAAGGAGGTTAATTTCTCAGACCTTCCCGTCATCCGGGTTGTCCTTTCCGGGCCGTTCAGCCTGCGCCGCCTCAAGACCTTCGCGGATGAACTCCAGGACCGCATCGAATCCGTCCAGGGTGTCCTCGAGGCCAGGATTACCGGCGGTCTGGAGCGAGAGATTCATGTCGAGTTTGACCTGGATCGAGTTGCGGCTTACAACGTCCCTTTCTCCAGGCTCATCACCGCGGTTGAACGCGGGAACGTCAACATGCCCAGCGGCAGCATGGATATCGGTCCGGCCAAGTATCTAGTCCGTGTACCCGAGGATTTCAAACACCCATCGGAGATCTTCTCCATCGTCGCTTTCGTCAATAACGGCAAGCCGGTTTATCTTCGTGATCTGGCCTATATCCGGGATAGTTAC